>NZ_BAAFRU010000074.1:0-1031 GCF_045862015.1 Levilactobacillus muriae | reverse complement strand
ATCGCGCTACTCAGCTATATCGACAAGCACCACAAATAAAAAAGCCGCCCCGATTATAACTTTGGCGAGTTACGGGACGACATTAATATAGTTTTGTAATTATGCCACCGCCTTTGAAGCGGCTTGCGTGGGAAGTCCTGTTTTCGGCGGGGCTTCCTTTTCTGTTTCCATTATAGCATGCCCTTTAAAAACTGGCTAACGTTTTAGACTTTGATCGGGTTCAGAATCTGGTTGTTTAATTTCTGGATTCTTTTTAGCAAATGCTTGCAGTTACTTTTGTGTTCGCTCACTGATTTCATGGTGTACATCATTTAATTTATTTTTTAGTTCTGATTTTTGTTGTGGATTAGTTGCTTGCTGAACTTGTTGTTGCAAGCCTTGATAGGACTTATTAAGATCATGGGCTGATAGCTTTTTTAGATCATGCGCAGGCTCTTTTGGGGCTTCTTGTAAGCCTAATTGTTTGGTTAAGCCATCGCTAAGTTCAATCACTTTGTTGCTAACTTGCTGGATTTCACTTAAAGCACTATGGATCACGGCTTTATCTTTAGCCCAGGTGGCCACGTAACCGAGTGAGTAGTTGCTGGTATCAACGCCAATATTTTGCATGGCAACATATGCGACCGCTTCGGCCTGGGTTTCCTGATAGGCTCGTGGCCGATCTTTAAAGGCTGATTTTATGCCGTGTAGCTGGCTATGCGCATATTCGTGGTATAACGTCTTTAGTTTCAAAGCATTGTCAGGCTCATCGCCACCAATGACGATTTCATTAGTGCTGGGTTGAAAATACCCCTTAGCCCCATTTAGCGTCGCTAAAGGCACTTCACTGACTTTAAGGTCGGTTTGCTGGTTTAAATAATCTTTGAACGCGTTATATAAGCTTGTCACATTCTGATGATCGGCCAAATTTTCTTTGACAAAGTCTTTAGCACTTAACACTGGTTCACCGCTAGTTTGTGCCACATCAAAGACGGGTAGATAGCGATAACCGACAATGGCGCGCTCATCGGTGGTATCAAGATGCTTCTGCT
>NZ_BAAFRU010000073.1:0-1031 GCF_045862015.1 Levilactobacillus muriae | reverse complement strand
ATCGCGCTTCTCAGCTATATCGACAAGCACCACAAATAAAAAAGCCGCCCCGATTATAACTTTGGCGAGTTACGGGACGACATTAATATAGTTTTGTAATTATGCCACCGCCTTTGAAGCGGCTTGCATGGGAAGTCTTGTTAGCGCAAGGCTTCCTTTTTCTGTCCATATTATAGCATGTCCTTTAAAAACTGGCTACCGTTTTAAACTTTGATCAAGTTCGGATTCGGGTTGTTTGATTCCTGGATTCTGTTCAGCAAATGCTTGTAGCTGTTTTTGAGTTCGCTTACTGATTTTCTGGTGTATATCATTTAACTGTTTTTTAAATTGTGCTTTCTGTTGTGGACTAGTTGCTTGTTGAATTTGTTGTTGCAAGCCTTGATAGGACTTATTAAGATCATGGGCTGATAGCTTTTTTAGATCATGCTCAGGCTCTTTTGGGGCTTCTTGTAAGCCTAATTGTTTGGTTAAGCCATCGCTAAGTTCAATCACTTTGTTGCTCACTTGCTGAATCTCACTTAAAGCACTATGGATCACGGCTTTATCTTTGGCCCAGGTGGCCACATACCCGAGTGAGTAGTTACTGGTATCAACACCAATATTTTGCATGGCAACATACGCAACCGCTTCGGCTTGGGTTTCCTGATAGGCTCGTGGCCGATCTTTAAAGGCTGATTTTAATCCGTGTAGCTGGCTATGCGCATATTCGTGATATAACGTCTTTAGTTTCAAAGCGTTGTCGGGCTCATCGCCACCAATGACGATTTCATTAGTGCTGGGTTGAAAATACCCCTTAGCCCCATTTAGCGACGCTAAAGGCACTTCGCTGACTTTAAGGTCGGTTTGTTGGTTTAAATAATCTTTGAACGCGTTATATAAGCTTGTCACATTCTGATGATCGGCTAAATTTTCTTTGACAAAGTCTTTAGCACTTAACACTGGTTCACCGCTAGTTTGTGCCACATCAAAGACGGGTAGATAGCGATAACCGACAATGGCGCGCTCATCGGTGGTATCAAGATGCTTCTGCT
>NZ_BAAFRU010000072.1:0-1061 GCF_045862015.1 Levilactobacillus muriae | reverse complement strand
GCGTCACCAATCAATGCATTCATAACATACAATGGTGAAGTGCCAATATCACCGTACACAATTCCTAAAGTAACAAGTGCCCCCGCAAAAGAAACACGTTCTAGTTGCTTATTCATATTTGCTTGCCTCCAACGCTAATTATTGAAATATAGCACTGCAAAATAGTAAGCCTAAACACGAAGAAAAGCAACTATGCCATATACATCATAATGAAATCACTTTAAAGAAGCTCATAATTTACAATCTACCTTAACATTAAATTTCTTTCGATACCTTATAAAGGTTGTCCGTTTAATTCCTGTATTACGGGCAACATCGACATCACTCATGCCTGCCTGATAAAGTTTAAAAGCATGTTGCAAGCGGGGATCGTCTTGGGTGTATTGGGGTTTACGCCCATGATATTTACCCTGCTGCTTAGCTAAGGCAATCCCTTGCTGCTGGCGCTCAATGATTCGCTTACGTTCACTTTCGGCCTGATACTTATAGAGTTCAATAATCAAGTTGGTCATCAGTTGACGTAAATTTGGGTCAGCAATCCCTGTCATGGACGGCAAATTCAACACATCTAGGGTTGCTCCCTTATTTTGAATGGTGTTCATGATCTGGGTTAAATCCTGGTTGTTTCTGCCTAAGCGATCTAATTCAGTGACCAGGACAATATCACCCTCACGAATATAGGCCAGCATCTTTTGCAGTTCTGGCCGATTAATGTTAGCCCCACTTAATTTATCCGTAAATAATTTATCAACGTCTTTTAAAGCCGCTAACTGTCGATCTAAATGTTGCTCCTTGGAACTCACGCGAGCATAACCGATTTTAGCCATTTTTAGCTCTCCTTTTGGACAGTTCTAATGAACACTTATAATTCCTAGTATAGCACAGAAACAAGAAAGGCCACTAGGGTATACCCTAGTGGCCACTTTGATTTTCTGGTTCTAAAATATCTGTTGTTGGTAATCAAATGAATTTGATTACTGGCAACGGATATTTTTGTATAATCAAAGAATGTAAAAAAATGTACAAAAAAGGGATATAGTCGCAGACCTATATCCATCCAC
>NZ_BAAFRU010000071.1:0-1077 GCF_045862015.1 Levilactobacillus muriae | reverse complement strand
AAGTGAACCCCCAAGGTTGGACAGAAATTCCAACCTTGGGGGTTTTACTATGGTTAAGTTTGATTTGGATTTTAGAATTAAGGTCGTCACCGAATATTTGAGCGGTAATGGGTCAACCTCATTGGCTCGAAAGTACCGAATTAGCGAGGAAAGTGTCATTCTTCTTTGGGTCAGTCGCTTCCAGAAATACGGTATTGACGGTTTGAAGTTAAAGAGCCGAAAGTCAGAATATTCTAGTCAGTTCAAGGTCGATGTATTAAACTGGAGAAAACAACATCAGGCCTCGCTTCCGCTAACAGCTCTACACTTCAATCTATCTTCGCCAAGTATCATCTGGCAATGGGAGAAACGCTTTGAAGAGCAAGGGATCATTGGCCTTGAACGAAAGCGAGGAAAGCCTAAAATTATGGCTAAACATAAACAAACGAAGCCTGCGAAGAGTAACAACCAATCCAATACTGCCGATGAATTGAAGCAATTGAAACAAGAAAATTTGATGTTAAAGATAGAGAATGAATACCTAAAAAAACTCGATGCCTTAGCTCAGAAGAAGTCAGCAGACAAGAAATCTCGCAAATAGTGACCGAGTTAAGGCAGATCTTTCAAGTTCCGGTTAAGCTTCTACTCAAAATAGTCAATGTACCAAGAAGTACGTATTATTACGCACGAACTCATCGAAAACATGGAAAGCAAGATGATTCTCCAATCATTCAGGCAATCGATGAGATTCGGCAGGAAGATTCCAAGTACACCAAGAAGTATGGTTACCGGCGACTAACTAAAGCCTTACAGGAACAAGGTTTCACGGTAAATCACAAACGTGTTTTGCGTCTAATGCATGAGCATGATTGGCTTTGTTTAGCC
This sequence comes from Levilactobacillus muriae, assembly GCF_045862015.1. Lineage (NCBI taxonomy): Bacteria > Bacillati > Bacillota > Bacilli > Lactobacillales > Lactobacillaceae > Levilactobacillus > Levilactobacillus muriae. Next base: position 213 of record NZ_BAAFRU010000071.1, on the reverse strand, counting down.
TATAATCGACAAAAACGTAAATATAATTCATACAAAGGAACCGTGGGTGGAATTGCGCCTAACCGGCTAAATCGACGGTTCAAAACGGACCGACCTTATCAAAAACTCGTCACGGATGTCAGTGAATTTCGATACGGTGGCATGAGTCAAAGTGAACGTGTCTATTTAGAACCAGTCATTGACCTCTTCTCAGGCGAAGTATTAGCGTTCAAC
>NZ_BAAFRU010000070.1:0-1131 GCF_045862015.1 Levilactobacillus muriae | reverse complement strand
TATTGATTAGACATGGAATTTCCCCATCTCGTATGGCTAATGATCTACGGACTTTACCTTTAAAAATTCAGAAAATTGCTTAGCTAAAAGCTTAATCTGATCGTTAGACAAATTAGCATAATCTAAATTGGCTTGACTGATGATTTGTTTACCTAGCCGTTGTTCAATCTTATTTTTTTCGTCCTTAATTTTTTGATTAAGGGCTTTTAATTTAGCTTCTTGTTTTTCTAAGTTACTTTTAGACATAACGATTCCTCCAATCATATTAGAAATAATCACCGAAACTATATCATATAGGAAACGTTAAGTCAAAGTATAGAAGTTGAAATAGCGAAGCGGAAGGCATACACTAAAAGTAAATTCAGGAGAATCAGCAGACCGAGTGAAACGAGGTCAATGCGCACTTACACCCCACTAAATTATTGTGGGGTAAATCGTGCTAAAATCCTGTATTAGAAGTCGCCGATGGCGACAACAAAATCAACCAATAGATCCAAAGAAAGGTGGTGACTAGTATGGCAATTTTTCATATGAGTTTTAGTAATATTAGTGCTGGGAAAGGACGAAGTGCGATTGCCAGTGCCGCTTATCGAAGTGGTGAAAAATTATTTGATGATCAAGAAGGTCGCCACTATTTCTATGCTCGGTCAGTCATACCAGAGAGTTTTATTTTAACTCCTAAAAATGCACCAGCATGGGCCAGTGATCGAGAAAAATTATGGAACGAAGTAGAAAGAAAAGATCGGCGAGCAAATTCTCGGTATGCGAAAGAGTTTAACGTGGCTTTACCGGTAGAATTAAGTGAATCCGAACAGAAAGAATTACTGACAAAATATGTGCAAGAAAATTTTGTTGATGAGGGCATGGTAGCCGACGTGGCAATTCATCGCGACCACCCAGATAATCCGCACGCTCATGTGATGTTAACTAATCGGCCGTTTAATTCAGATGGAACATGGGGAATTAAGAGCAAAAAGCAATATATTTTAGATGATAATGGCAATAAAATGTATACCGGAACTAGCAAGTACCCTAAGAGTAGAAAGATACTGATGGTCGATTGGGATAAGAAAGAAAAAATAATTGAATGGCGTCATAATTGGGCAGTTAGTGTCAATCAGGTTTTAGAGC
>NZ_BAAFRU010000069.1:0-1132 GCF_045862015.1 Levilactobacillus muriae | reverse complement strand
GCTCCAAAGCCTGATTTACACTTGCCGCCCAATTGTGCCGCCATTCAGTCATTTTTTCTTTTTTATCCCAATCGACCATCAGTATCTTTCTACTCTTAGGGTACTTGCTAGTTCCGGTATATGTTTTTTTGCCATTATCATCTAAAATATATTGCTTTTTGCTCTTAATTCCCCACGTTCCGTCTGGGTTAAATGGACGGTTAGTTAACATCACATGAGCGTGCGGATTATCTGGGTGATCGCGATGAATTGACACATCGGAAACCATACCTTGATCAACAAAATTTTCTTGTACATATTTTGTCAATAATTCTTTCTGTTCATCTTCACTTAATTCAACTGGTAGAGCCACGTTAAACTCTTTAGCATACCGTGAGTTTGTTCGACGGTCTTTTCTTTCTACTTCGTTCCATAATTTCTCTCTATCACTCGCCCATTCTGGCGCATTCTTTGGTGTCAAAATAAAGCTTTCTGGCATAACCGACCGAGCATAAAAATAACTTCGACCTTCTTTTTGATCGAATAATTTTTCGCCACTTCGATAACTTGCTCCAGCAATTGCACTTCTTCCTTTTCCAGCACTAATATTACTAAAGCTCATGTGAAAAATTGCCATGTCGGTCACCACCTTTCTTTGGGTTTATGGGTTTGATTTTGTTGTCGCCATCGGCGACTTCTAATACAGGATTTTAGCACGATTTACCCCACAAGAATTTAGTGGGGTGTAAGTGCGCATTGACCTCGTTTCACTCGGACTGCTGATTCTCCTAAATTTACTTCTAGTGTATGCCTTCCGCTTCGCTATTTCAACTTTTATCCTTTGACTTAACGTTTCCTATATGATATAGTTTCGGTGATTATTTCTAATATGATTGGAGGGATCGTTATGTCTCAAAGTAACTTAGAAAAACAAGAAGCTAAATTAAAAGCCCTTAATCAAAAAATTAAGGACGAAAAAAATAAGATTGAACAACGGCTAGGTAAACAAATCATCAGTCAAGCCAGTTTAGATTATGCTAATTTGTCTAACGATCAGATTAAGCTTTTAGCCAAGCAATTTTCTGAATTTTTAAAGGTAAAGTCCGTAGATCATTAGCCATACGAGATGGGGAAATTCCATGTCTAATCAATA
>NZ_BAAFRU010000068.1:0-1188 GCF_045862015.1 Levilactobacillus muriae | reverse complement strand
AACATTTAGATCGACAGTTAGCGGCTTTAAAAGACGTTGATAAATTATTTACGGATAAATTAAGTGGGGCTAACACTAATCGGCCAGAACTGCAAAAAATGCTGGCCTATATTCGTGAGGGTGATATTGTAATGGTCACTGAATTAGATCGCTTAGGCAGAAACAACCATGATTTGACTAAGATCATGAACTCCATTCAAAATAAGGGTGCCACCCTAGATGTGTTAAATTTGCCGTCCATGACAGGGATTGCTGATCCTAACTTACGTCAACTGATGACTAACCTCATCATTGAACTGTATAAGTATCAGGCCGAAAGTGAACGGAAGCGGATTATTGAGCGCCAGCAACAAGGGATTGCTTTGGCCAAACAGCAAGGTAAATATCATGGTCGCAAACCTCAATATGCACAAGATGATCCCCGCCTACAACATGCGTTTAAACTTTATCAAACCGGTATGAGTGACATTGATGTGGCCCGAAATACGGGTATTAAACGAACTACCTTTATTAGATATCGTAAAAAATACAAAATTAAATGAAATAATTAACAAAAAATGGGCTAACAGCACGCTCGGTTATTTGCCGACAGGTTTTCGACTCACGCCGATAGATGTGCAAAAAACTTAGCTTAAAATCGAGTAAGATGTATAATCATGTTGTGGGCGCACAAAGGAACGGTATGTGGGTTCGAATCCCACCCTCGTCATTGGCCAACTCCCGATATCTTTTGCAGCGTCATATTGGCAGTACTTCCTGTCCTTTTAACAGAAACCGAAAGGAGCGATTCTATGCCTAAAAAAAAAGCAAATCTCTCAACGTCACTGTTATCCGTAATAATGACAACGGGTATTTTCTTCTGCATTAAGACGAGGTAGCTAATTGGTAGCAAAGGTGGACGATTAATCCCAGAAGAGAATAAAAGACCATGTAGTGCACCCTCTACTGGTCTTTTTTGTTTATGACAGATTGCAAGAAATAACTTGAACAAATTTAGTAACGCAGATTACGCAAAAAGATCTCAATCGGTGTTCGCCAATTTAAACATTTGAGTGGTCGGCAATTCAAATACCAGTTAATTTGAATCAATTCATCATCGGTAATCTCATCAATCGGTTGACCTTTGGGAATGAAGCGGCGTAGTACTCGGTTGCGATTTTCATTACTGCCTCGTTCATGTGGCGAATA
>NZ_BAAFRU010000067.1:0-1291 GCF_045862015.1 Levilactobacillus muriae | reverse complement strand
GGTTCTAAAATATCTGTTGTTGGTAATCAAATGAATTTGATTACTGGCAACGGATATTTTTGTATAATCAAAGAATGTAAAAAAATGTACAAAAAAGGGATATAGTCGCAGACCTATATCCATCCACTACCACATTTCAAGAAAGAGAAAGTGACTATATCCTATGACTAATGATACTAAAATTATCCTGGGGATAAAAGACCCCAACATCAAAAAGTTAAAAGTGATGAACCCCTTGGAAATGATGGGCCCACTTAAAGTGCAGGCAATTTTGGACTATCGTCCAAAAGCATGCCCCAAATGTGGTGTCTTAAACCAAAAAAGTATTATCAAATATGGCTGGCGCTGGGCCAATGTTAAATTGCCTCGAACTGCCGAACGGGATGTCCAGCTTCATCTTAAAAAGCGGGACTTCAAGTGTAAGCACTGCCTACAATACTTTCTTGCGGAAACACCACTAGTTCAACGAAACCACACCATCTCTAACACAAGCAAACTTGCCTGTTTTCTAAAATTAAGTGAAACAGTTTCGATGCGTCATGTCGCTACCGAATTAAGCATCTCAAGTACAACGGTCCTGCGAATCATGAGAAGCTATCAGGGCAACGTCAAAACGCGTTTTGACTGGTTACCGGCTGTAATTAACATGGATGAGGTCAAGTCTACCAAAGACGCAAAGGGATCCATGAGCTTTGTATTTATGGATGGTATTCGGTGTGAATTCTTGGACATTCTGGAATCGCGGACACTCTATGATTTGGAGAATTACTTTAAACGTTATACGAAGAAAGCTAGAGAAAGCGTCAAAGTCATTGTGACAGATATGAACTACACTTATCCCAAACTAGCTGAATCTATTTTTCCAAATGCGATTGTGGTAACCGATCGGTTCCACATCGTTAACTCCGTGATGCGGGGATTCACTCGAGTAAGGATTCGTATCATGAAATCCTATGCGCCTTCAAACATGAAATATAAGGCTTTAAAGCGTTACTGGCGACTGTTCTTTAAGCCCAACGAGAAGTTGGACTTCAAGAAGTACTCTAATTACACTAACATTCCTGGAAGCCAAACTGAGAATAGCGTAGTCGAATATCTTCTTGATATCAACGAAGAATTACGCGAAGCATATAACCAGTTACAGACGGTCATGAGTGCCGTTAGGTACCGTGACATCGCTCGACTAGAAACAGTTCTAGACGGAAAAGACAATGGCTCAGAAGAAATGACGAAGGCGTTGAACGCACTGGTTGAGAACCGAGAATCGGTTGATAATGCATTGAGATATGAA
>NZ_BAAFRU010000066.1:0-1298 GCF_045862015.1 Levilactobacillus muriae | reverse complement strand
AATGTTTATAACGAGAAGTCTCTGAAGCGGATCCACCGAGGGTTCAAAGGACTCCAGGACACCTTGGAAGCATCATTTATTTAAGTTAGATACATATTATATGTACGAAGGCATTTCATTTACACAAAATTCTTGACGCTACCTCGTACTCATACGGATCAGCAAACATCGCTAACGTCGTTTTTAAAACTAAGTCATAGACTTGATGCTGTATTTTAGGTAAGGTAGCTAATTGATCTTTAGTCGGGACGACTTTAGTCATGATAATGGCGTAGTGTTCTTCAACCTTTTTTCCATTAACATAGCGCTTATTTGGGGTGGTATTGGTTAAAGCGACTGGCTTAGAGACTAAACCCAGATACTTCGTCAGATTAGCCACTAAATAATCAAATTCTTCATCAGTGATGTAAGCACAATCGGTGCGGGGATAACTAAGGTACTTGGCTTCGTATAAACTCTGAATGGCCGCTAAGGTTTGACTGGCGCTGGCGTGATAACGTTTATTCATGGCACTTTGCAGACTGGATAGCGAGAATAGTTGGGGACTAGCACGTTTTTTAGCCTGGTTTTGAACGCCCTTGATTAAACCAGCCTGTGAGCCTTTCTGAACGTGTTTAGCTTGCATGAATGTCGTTAGCCCTGCTTTGTCTTTAAATCGCTGATAGGGGGCTAATTTCGCGACGAATTTTTGCTGATTAGCTACAATTTCCGCATTTAGTTCAAAATAGGGTTCCGGCTTAAAGTTTTTGATTGCCTGGTCTCTTTGATAGACCATACACAAGGCTGGCAGCTATGGGTAACTAATCGAGCACGCTCTACGTACCAAATTTTTATCAATATAAAATACATTATGGGCTACCATTCATACCAATTAACCAGTCGCTAATTTTGTGATTACAAGTGCCTGCCCCAATCTTCATGCCGGTTCCAAGTTTGGTGTTGCCGTTGCTTTTTCGTCATTTCCCACTCAGTCTCCTTTAAACCTTGCGCCTGTTTTTGCCGTTCGTAATCTTCATCACGGGCATATAGGGCGGTCATGATTGCGTTACTAAAGGCCGTCTTTAAGTAATAGTCTGGACTAACTGGCTTGTAGTTCAGTGGTTGATAATGTCCGATATTTGCTTTCCTGTACTGGTCGTCCTTGGCTTGTTGCCCTTTTAACTGTTTTTGAATTTTCTCGATCTGACTGTTCTTAATCGTCGGATCGGCTTTGCATTCGCCAAAAAAGAGTTGTTTAGTGCCATCATGCTTTAAAACCCGTTGTAAGTGATGATTTTCTAACTGATCTAAGCTAAGCT
>NZ_BAAFRU010000065.1:0-1339 GCF_045862015.1 Levilactobacillus muriae | reverse complement strand
GAGTGTTTAAATAATTATGTGTAAATAGAAAAATAAGCAATTGAAAAGGGAAAGCCTCTCCCTTATGATAGTTAGCAACCACACTCACTTCATAGGACATAGGAGGCTTTCCCCATGACTCAGTTTAACAAAGAAATTATGGCAGCACTAGCACAAAAGCAAGATTTGGACGAAGTTTTTCGGCAACATTTGGAAACGGCCATCAATGATTTAATGCACGAGGAACTTTCATCGTTCCTCGGTTATGAACCCTACGACCGCCAAGGCTTTAACAGCGGCAATTCACGCAATGGGCATTATCTGCGAACCTTTAAAACTAAGTATGGGGAACTAAACTTGGAGGTTCCACGCGACCGAAATGGCGCCTTTAATACGCAAACTATTCCAAGCTATCAACGCCAAACGGATGGTTTAGAAGCCACGGTTGTCCAGCTCTACGAAAAAGGGACTACCACTAGTGAGATCGCGGATTTGATTGAGAAAATGTATGGTGCTCATTACACACCACAAACGGTTTCAAACCTCACGAAGGTCGTTGACCAACAGGTCAACGCCTTCAAGACGCGCCCTCTAGCGAGTCGTTACGCAGTCATTTATGTGGACGCAACATACTTACCTCTGCGCCGGGACTCAGTGGCTAAAGAAGCCGTGCATATCGCCATTGGCATTCGACCAAATGGTATGAAAGAGGTCCTAGCATACCAAGTCGCTCCAACTGAATCCAGTACCGTTTGGGAAGAGCTTCTCGTGGACATTCAGCAGCGTGGTGTAAAAGAAGTCCTCTTATTCGTGGCCGATGGCTTAGTCGGCCTTACCAACACAATTGGTGACCACTTCCCTAAGGCTAAGCTCCAGCAGTGCCTGATCCACGTCAGTCGGAACATTGAAGCTCACGTTCGAACTAAGGACCGACAAGAGGTCCTTAACGACTTCAAACTGATCCATCAAGCAGCTACCATGGACGACGCAAAACAGGCCTTAGCTGACTTCATAGACAAGTGGCAAAAGGCGTATCCAAAAGTAACGGGCAAGCTAGAAAATAATCCTCATCTCTTGACCTGTTTCACTTTTCCAGCTGCGATACGCAGTAGCATCTACAGCACAAATCTCATTGAATCATTCAACAAGAAGCTAAAACGGCAGACAAAGAAGAAAGAACAATTTCCAAATGAACCAGCACTAGAACGCGTTCTGGTCACAGTTATTCGTGACTACAACGGCCAAAATTTTGAGCGAACGCATCGAGGTTTCAAGCAAATTCAAGATACGTTAGAATCCATGTATTAGAAGCTAGCTAATGGGAGAGGACTTCCATTTACACAAAAAATTTGACACTCCC
>NZ_BAAFRU010000064.1:0-1376 GCF_045862015.1 Levilactobacillus muriae | reverse complement strand
GTGGATGGATATAGGTCTGCGACTATATCCCTTTTTTGTACATTTTTTTACATTCTTTGATTATACAAAAATATCCGTTGCCAGTAATCAAATTCATTTGATTACCAACAACAGATATTTTAGAACCAGAAAATCAAAGTGGCCACTAGGGTATACCCTAGTGGCCTTTTTTGATTCTGTGCTATACTAGGAATTACAAATGTTCATTAGAACTGTCCAAAAGGAAGTGCTGACAATGGCTAAAATTGGTTATGCTCGTGTGAGTTCCAAAGAGCAACATTTAGATCGACAGCTAGCGGCCTTAAAAGGCGTTGATAAATTATTTACGGATAAATTAAGTGGAGCTAACACTAATCGGCCAGAACTGCAAAAAATGCTCGCCTATGTTCGCGAGGGTGATATTGTCCTGGTCACTGAATTAGATCGCTTAGGCCGAAACAACCAGGACTTAACTAAGATCATGAACACCATTCAAAATAAGGGGGCCACCCTAGATGTGTTAAACTTGCCGTCCATGACAGGGATTGCGGATCCTAATTTACGCCAGGTCATGACGAATCTCATTATTGAACTGTATAAATATCAAGCTGAAAGCGAACGTAAGCGGATCATTGAACGGCAGCAACAAGGGATTGCCCTCGCTAAACAGCAGGGTAAATATCATGGTCGGAAACCTCAATATGCCGAAGATGATCCCCGTTTACTACATGCTTTTAAACTTTACCAGACGGGCATGAGTGATGTAGATGTTGCCCGTAATACCGGGATTAAACGGACAACCTTTATCAGATACCGAAAGAAATTCGATGTGCATTGAACCGGTTTACATGAGATAATCAGAATAGATTAGAAGCCCTGAAACAGGCGTAAAATAACAAATGCTTAAAAATGATGCTACTGGAAGTTGGTCGCATCTTTAATTAGTATTTAAATTAAAAATTAGAATCTAAAGGAGAACTTATATAATGACAATACACAAGAATCCTTTAGTTAAGCCCTTTGTCAAATGGGCTGGGGGAAAGCGACAATTATTACCAGAGATAAAACGTTATTTGCCGTCAAAAATTAAAAATTATTACGAACCATTCGTGGGAGGGGGCGCTGTTTTTTTGGATATGGTAGATTGTAAAATTTAAGTTGAACATATTAGTGGACAGAAAAACCCATAAAGGTCTTTAATGGTGTCACCACAACATTCCACTAGAAAGAAGGACCTTTATGAGCACCACTATTTTATCATTTGAAGACTGCGTTGTCATCGAAACACTTCATCATGAAAAGCACTCACTTCAATATATTGCCGATTATTTAGGCTTTAGTAAAACCACTATCTTTAATGAGGTTCATCGCTTAGCTGGTGAGTATCACGCAGTTAA
>NZ_BAAFRU010000063.1:0-1558 GCF_045862015.1 Levilactobacillus muriae | reverse complement strand
CTAAAGGTTGAAAGTACTCAAATAGCCTTCAGCCCTTGGGACGCTTGGACTGGAGTTAGTAAATTTAGTCATTTGGCATCATCGAGCCTTACCTAATAATCTGGTCAGATTATTAGGTAAGGCTTTTATAAATTCATCGAAAACAACACTGAGAACTTCCTCGTTCATATCAAGCTTTTTACCTATACCAGTTAAGGTTTTCATCAGCCAGTTTAACGCATTGATAAATTTTATGTCCGGTAAGGGTCGACTGTACTCGTAAAATAAATCGCCGTAAGTTCGATCATCTAGGTTTTCTCTTTGAGCTAATGCCAAAATATCATAGCCTATTAAGACCACAGCCATGTGACCGCAAAGCCCGTCGTAGCTTTGAATTTGTGTCTGATCAAACTGGAGATACTGTTTAGCCACTTTGAAATAGCCTTCAATCTGCCAGCGACGAGCATACATTTGAATGATTTCTTGTGGGTGCAGTCCAGTTTGGGTGGTTCCTAAGACCAGATAATCGTTAGCCGTTCCCTTCTTCGTAACGAAAACTAGCTTAACTGGCATCATCTGACCAGCGACGTCAAACATGACAATTGGGCTATACAGGTAGTGGCCTTTGGTCGGCCACTTACTTCGACGAAGCTGATTATACAAGGTCTTGACGTCCATTTGACGCCCACGGTATCGAAAGTAAACCTTCTTAGACTTTTTCAACATACCAATGCTATACCGACCGCGTTTTAACAATTCAGCAAACATGTGTGGGGACGTATACCAACTGTCAAACAGGACGTAACGTGCTTTAATTCCGGCAGATAGCGCCGCATCCACCAGCTCAAGTGCGACATCATTCATCTTCCGTTGGGCTTGCGCTCGACGACGTGCGGCCAGAGAACGATGGTCAAAATGCTTAAATATTCCTAGTTGGTTACGAGATTTACTGGAAGACATTAAAGCAAAGTGAACGGGTAAGAAGGTATTCCCGTCACTCCATCCAAGAGTCAAAGCTCGAAAACCTTTGAAATAGATTTGTTTATCGTGGTCGAAGACCCGAGATAGTAGCTCAGTTTTCTTCGAAAACTCTCGTTTGAATAATGAGTCATCAATAATCAGGACTTGGCGTCTTCTACTATCGGTAAAGTGCTGGACGTATTGAATAAGATGGACTGCCAGAATAGTGACTAGCCGTTGCCAATTAGTTCGTGGGTCATTCAAGCAGTTACGCACTGTCCGCTTAGAAAAACTGGTCGGAAGTGCGCGAAAAATTGAATAGCGATGAAAGACTGTGTTTAAAAGCCATTCGAGTAAGACGATTACTGAGATACCTCTAGTTTTTAAAACATTGGCGCGTCGTAAGACAGCCGGTAACTGGACCAATTTCGAAAAATGTTTAAAAGAATAATGAAAATCAGTAGCTGAATGATGTATATTAGACATGGACATGAATTCTCCTTGTATATTGTTTTTTAGTCGACTCAATTATACTCGTGGAGCAATCCATGTCTATTTTTGTACAGTAAAAGCCCGACGCGTCGGGCTTTTACTGTACTTTTTAACTTTCAACCTTTAG
>NZ_BAAFRU010000062.1:0-1579 GCF_045862015.1 Levilactobacillus muriae | reverse complement strand
TATAAATGACTTCTCTTATTCGTCATTTTTTCGATACCTTTTGGAACGATTTTGACCAGGAAATAAACGATCATGCGATCCGACTCGAATGCCAATTAAGACTAGTTCATCTTTATCAATCGTATAAACCACCAGGCCATCGTTAGTTTCGCTTGGTGTTTTGTTTTTCGGGGTATCTCGTAAGTGAAATTCATTATAACCGCTCATTCGCCGATTAAGCTCATGATCTTCAAATTCTGGTGGTAATTGTTGTTGCTCAAGCAACAGATCAATGGCTGCTCGAACTTCATCAATAATAGATTTGTCTAAACTGGCTAACCGTTTTAGATCAGCATTAAAGGTTGCACGTGGTTTAAATCTTAGTTTTTTCATTATTTAAACTGACCCCAATAACCATCATCTGATTCAACAATTTCATCGTCAGGTAAAACATGGCGTTTAATTAACTGATCACGTGCAATTGCATATTCTAACGAACCTTCTTTAGCTTTTAATGCTCTTTCTAGCCAGTCCATTTTTTCTTGTGAAACGATGGCTACTGCGCGACTATTTGAACGAGCAATATAAACGGTTTCGTCTTCGTCATTAACTTGATCTAAATATTTTTTTAGGTTAGCGCGAAAATCGCTCTGTGTTAATGCTAATGTCATATTTACCACCCTTTCTTTGTACTTAATATTGTACTTAATATTGTACTTTAATTTGTACTAAAAATCAAAAATTTTAAAGGAGCTCAAACTATGCAACAAGTTGTCTTACCCATCAAAGATTCAAATGTTCTCAAGGAGGTTCAAGATACCTTACTCAACAACTTTAAAGCTGGCCGGCGTAACTATACAGTTTTTCAAGTTGGCAAAGCTACGCTACTGCGAGTGAGTGATGTCATGCGCTTAAAGCAAACCGATATTTTTAATCCGGACGGTTCTATTAAACAAAATGCGTTCATTCACGATCGAAAAACGGGTAAGCCTAATACCTTGTACCTTAAACCGGTTCAAACAGAGCTCTTATTGTACCGCCAATGGATACTTGATCATAAACTAGAATCTGAATGGCTCTTTCCTTCCATTCAACACCCAGAGCGACATATCACGGAAAAACAGTTCTACAAAATTATGAGCAAGGTTGGCGATCTGTTAGGAATTAATTATCTAGGGACCCATACGATGCGTAAAACCGGGGCTTATCGCGTTTACACGCAATCAAATTATAATATTGGCTTAGTCATGAATTTGCTCAATCATTCCAGTGAAGCAATGACTTTAGCTTATTTAGGCTTAGACCAGGCTAGTACTGAAACGATGCTGGATAAAATTGATTTTGGTTAGGAGGCTGGCTTTATGGATTTAGATTTTAAATCAAACAAGTATGATCTTTTTGATGATTGGCATCAAAACAAGACTAAACAAGCCTTTACACAAAAGTTGCAGCAACAAGCTCAACTTGAAAAAACACAGCTGCCACAGTTATTGTCGCGTGAAGATTTAAAAATTCGCTGGCAGATGAACTCTCGTCAAAGTGTTCATCAAGTTGCTAGTAAGCCTGATTTTCCGCAACCCGTTTTTGCTTTTAATCATGG
>NZ_BAAFRU010000061.1:0-1591 GCF_045862015.1 Levilactobacillus muriae | reverse complement strand
AAACATACTAAGATTAGCTCTGTAAAACCGAATTCGGTTTTACAGAGCTTTTTGAATTACAGTAGGTATATGGAGCTAAAGATCGCACAAAGACCCTTGGACCTCGAGTCCGCTTATACAAACTGATCACCGCCATTATCTCTAGTAATTCAGGTTTAAGTATGTTGGTCTTCGAGACCGCGTTTAGGAAATTAGAATAGACGGAGTTAATCCCGGAATAGTTCTGCATTTTTTTAGGAGATGTTAGTTTTGGAACAACATGATGTTATTGGTATTGATGTCTCGATGGGGAAAAGCAGTTGTGCTATCTACCACCAAACACAATGTCTTTATGATTTCACTTTTACCCATACGATCACTGGTTTTAAAACCTTGCTTTCAAGAGTTAATCTAGGGACCAATCCGGTTGTTTATTTTGAATCAACTGGTATTTACTCGAGACCGATTGAAACTTTTTGTAAAAACAATAGATTGAACTACGTTGAGGTAAATCCCTTAACGTTACACTTCCAAATGAGTACCCTGCGCCGTCTTAAGACTGATCGAAATGACGCTCATAAAATTGCTCAATATGGTATCCAATATCCACAAGCATTGTCTCAGCCATTCACTCCTACCTATGGAAAAATACGTGAATTGACCCGATTTCATGCTCAAATAGAAACGGATATCAAGGATAAGCGCATGCGGCTTCATAACGCTCTCCAACAGACTTTTCCAGAGTTGGAGCATCTTTTCGCCAGTCGTGTATCAAAGCTAGCGCTAAATGTTATTGAACTCATGCCACACCCAGACTTCGTCCGCTCTCTATCACAGACCAAACTAAAAAACATCTTGTCAAAGAACACTGATAAGAAGCTCTCTAAGGCAAAGACCCTGCGCCGCGCACAAGAGCTTCTACACTTCGCATCAATTAGCTATCCGGCAGCTAATCGTAACAGTATTCAGGTTGACGAAGTGCAATATTATGCTCGGCAGTTAATCAACCTTATCCAGGAAAAAGAGAAACTAGTTAAGCAACTCAAAAAATCAGCCCAAATACTTCCTGAATTTGAAATAATGACCTCGTTTCCAGGAATCGGCGACCAAACGGCCGCCGAATTGATTGGAGAACTTGGCAACATTCGAAGATTCGTCAACAATCGCAAACTAAATGCCTATATCGGAATCGACTTGAATCGTTATCAATCCGGTACATACACCCGCCCTGATCACATTAATAAGCGTGGTAACGCCCATGCACGCAGTATTTTGTTCTTCACAATAGGGAATATGATCCGTCAACAGGCAGCCGCACCAAATCATATTGTCGATTACTATTACCGATTAAAAAAAGGACCTCATCCCAAACGGGATAAGGTCGCAAAGGTAGCTTGCATGAATAAGACCATCAAGTGTCTCTTAGTCATGGTAAAAGCCAACCAAAGATATGACTATTCATATCACGGACTCAAGGTCCAATAAGGCATACACCTTATAAATTTAGTCTAGCAGTCTCACTTTAATTTTCAAATCTTTCTTAGTGAGGTACTGTTTAGTGTACACGAAATTTTGAAATATATTTATTTACAGAGCTTGACTAAACGTAGGA
>NZ_BAAFRU010000060.1:0-1624 GCF_045862015.1 Levilactobacillus muriae | reverse complement strand
CTGACTAAGTCATTAGTCCTCATCTGGATCGTTGAGCCAATCAGCGACCTCTTTAGCGTCTTTGAACTCGGTGACTGGTGTCCCTTCGGTCGCCTTTAAAAAGCGTAAATTAGCTCTTTCTTCTTCGCTTAAAGACGCATTAAAAGGTAAAGCACCATTAGCAACAATCCGCTTGTAAAACATGTTAATGGCCGTGGTTGGATTTAAGCCCAATTCGCTTAAAACTGCTTCGGTATCATCGGCCAAATCTTTATCAATCTTGACTTGGACCCGTTTCTTTTCCTTAACTGCCATGATTGTCTCATCTCCTTTCTTTTACTACTACCATTATACTACCTTTTGAGTACCTTATCAATAGATAAAGCCCTGGCCTCAAATCACTTGAGCTTGGCGTTGATCTAAAGGCTGAACTTTTGAGCTGATTAGCCTGGTTAGCTCTGACACTTATTTAAAAGCCCCTATTCTTCTGTTTAATCCATTTAAATCTAGCTTAAGTATAAAGAGGTGTGTAAGTCTTAAAACCGCTTAGAAAGTATTCTGAAGTCTTTTATGACTAGTAGTACAACCCACTGTTGTCGTTGTCGGCCGGCTTTTCTTTTTCGGGGTGTTTGGCCGCATATTCTCTAGCCGCTTGTTTATTCCACCAAACGCCAAATAGGTTTTGCATGGTGCCGTACAGGTAATTTTCCACGTTCTTGATGTGCTTCTCATTACTTCTTAGGGCGTTAAAGTAACGTCTCAAGGCTTTAGTCATTAAAAATTTAAGTTCTTCGTCGTCCAGTGGGATTATGACGCCAATATCTTTATGATCCTTCTCAACTCGGTACTTAGCATTTAAGATAATACCAACGAAGCGACGCATCTGTTGCGAGGTACGGCACCAAAAACTAAGCAGTATTCATCATGTTACAGCACCCAAGTAAAAGCTACGAAGATAAAAACATTCATCCTCAAAATATGTAACCTAGAAAAAAGACCTCCAGTGTTAAACCGGGAGCCTTTTTTAGTATACCAATTTCTACTTCACATAAGGCGGCTTATCCCAAGTAAACCCTTCATGCCCTGATAAAACAACGATCCATTATTTGGCCTTTGTGAAATTTGACGGGAGAGGAGTGGTCTAGATGAAAAATCCCCAAAAAATCAGTAAACTCACTTTGTGAATTTAACCGCCTAAACTCCTAGACCATTGCGCCAATCGTGCCTGACACCAGTCCAAAAAATCCCGTTCTGAAATCGTTGGTGTTCCCGTCAATAACTTTTTTGTGATGGGCTCCTCACCTAAAGCCGTCTCAATTAACCCAACCACTAAATAATCTGTCTGTTTCGTAACCCAATTTTGTGGTTTCGCCCCAAAGACTTTCGCCAAACTAAAAGCTTGATCCCGAGTCATGGTAGTTAGACGTCCGGTAAAAGCAATCTCACAATCTCTTAAATCAAGCATTTTAAATCATCAACTTTCTTGATTCTAATGTTGGTTTTGACTTGACGGGTTATGGTTTTCCATTCAGTTTAGAGGGAGTGACGTTTTGAGCGCAGAATTGTTCCCTGGAATCAGCTATTTGGAATAACTGAACCAGAGTACAATTCTACTACTAAAAGTTTCCCCTTAGTTCGTCGGTCG
>NZ_BAAFRU010000059.1:0-1797 GCF_045862015.1 Levilactobacillus muriae | reverse complement strand
AAGTTAAGTGACAGCATTGATTGATTGTTATATGATTGTGTATGTCCTAAATGGACACAAGCAACGCTCCTAAGCAAAGCCTGTATGTACTGATTTCAGAAAAGCCCTCTATTCCGCATAATAGAGGACTTTTTTGTGTGCATTCTGCTTAATTTAAACGGACAAGTATACATCTAAAAGGTGAACGTGTCGTCTGAGAGCACGTGATTATTTACTTTTTACTTTGTTAGCATCGCCGGTTTCCAAAGTCTGTATTTGAGTCGTAAGCGTATTTTGTTCAGACTCAGTTAACGATTCAAAAAAAGTTTTTTGTAATTGGGCTAATCCGTTTTGTTGAGTTGAGCTATACCCTAAAATTACCATAGCTTTCATAAAGTTTTTTAGATGATTGTCAATTCTGAGCGTAGTATCAAAAGTAACACCATCTATTTGTTTAGACTTCGTTTTGTTTGATTCGTTTAGAGAAGATATGGAAATTTCTTTTTGGGGCTGGGGCGCCGATTTTCTAGGAATTATTTTGCTTTTATTTGAGTTAGGATTGTGTAAAAGTTCCACCATGCTAGTCCGCCCTTTCAATAATTTCTTGTGCCACAGAATCGTATAATCTAATTATTTTTTTATCGAACTGATCTTTTAGAAATACACCTCTGATTGAATATCTTTTGATTCTTTCCATATTACGAATTAGGGTTTTTAACATGTTTTCTTTCCCAAATTCTTCTTCTGTTACTTCTAATGTGCTGTGATCAACAGGCGCCCCATTCTTTAATAGCACAGGAAGTATACCGAGTAAATTCAAACTAGGTGCTTCGTATTCATCGATTACCTGTTCCTGTATATATTTTAGAAACGATTCGGCACCCTGAAGACTGTGCTCTTGAGTTTGAAGGATAATCAGAACCCAATCTGAAGCGTATAAGGCGCTATCAGAAATTAAGGAAATAGTCGGTGGCAAATCAAATACCACAAAATCATATTTTTCTTTTAGTGAAGCAAGTAGCTTGCTAAAATATGTAACTCTATCTTTATAATTATTTTTAAACTTTTTTTCCATAATCCGTGGGTACAATGAAAAATCTGCGCTTGATGGAATAAAGTCAATGTTTTTATCCAAAGTAACCAACGATCTTGATAAGTCCTCTTCTTGGATTGATGCAAGCAAGGTTTGATTAAATTTAATATCATCGTGGCCTAAATTAGCCGCGGTTTTAAAGTAAATATCTGTAGCGTTTGCTTGAGGATCGAAATCAATTAATAGCGTTTTTTTACCAGCACGAGCTAGTGCCAGGCATGCAAGCGTGGCATTTGTTGTTTTACCGGTGCCACCTTTAAAATTTCCAAAAGTAATTACTTCACCCATTATACTGACCTCCAATTAAGTATCCTAATATACAAGGATACTTGGATACAAGGATGATAACATACAAAGATACAAAGATACAAGGATACAAGGATACATTTCTTCTCAAAAGCCGTTAAATTAAGATTGACTGCAAGTATCCTAATATACTTAGATACAAGGATACAAGGATACTTAGATACAAGGATATGAATATACAAGGATACAAGGATACAAGGATACATAAAAAGAAATGTTGATTTATCACCAAACAACGAGTAATATTGGTTACATAAAATAGAACATAAAAAAACACCCACCAACGGGAATCGGTGAGCGCCACAAAAAAGTCATCATTGTTTAATGACTATTATATCATGGCCGGTGCGATTTTTAAAGCCCTAGGGGACAAGCTGGGGTCTAAATCCAAGGGGACACGTTTGCCAGTGCGACTTCAA
>NZ_BAAFRU010000058.1:0-1891 GCF_045862015.1 Levilactobacillus muriae | reverse complement strand
AAGTTAAGTGACAGCATTGATTGATTGTTATATGATTGTGTATGTCCTAAATGGACACAAGCAACGCTCCTAAGCAAAGCCTGTATGTACTGATTTCAGAAAAGCCCTCTATTCCGCATAATAGAGGGCTTTTTTTGTACATTCTGCTTCATCTAAACGGACAAGTGTATACGTCTAAAAGCTGAACGTGTTGTCTGAGTGCGCGTGATTATTTACTTTTTACGCGTACATCACGTTTTTCTAAAGAATCAATTTGAAATTCTAATTCTTTACGTTCGTCTGAAGTCAAAGATTCAATATAAACAGATAAAGCTACTTCAATAGCTGCCTTTTGATTGTCACTATACCCTAATACAGCCATTGCTTGCAATTTGTTTCTAATGTGGTTGTTGATTTTTAGGTTTGTGTCAAAAGTAACCGAAGCAACTTGATTTTGTGGGGTTTTAATTCCTTTATTTGAATTTGAAAAATCCGAAATTTCAGCCTGCTTATCTGGCTTAATTGGGTTGCGGTTAGACCGAATCAATTTATTAGCCATTTTCAATTGCCTCCATTCTTTTTAGCATCTCGTCAGTTACGTCTTTGTATACTTTGAATACACGCCTATCAAACTGAGTATTGAAAGTAATACCAGTTATTCCATAACGCTTGATCCTCTGCATCGAGTGAATTTTATGTTTAAAAATGTTTTCAGTTCCAAACTGATTAATAGCATTTTGAATAGTTGCTTCATCTACAGGAGCTCCGGCTTGCAATAGAACAGCCAATATACCAACGATTTCCAAACGGGGAGCCTTGTAGGTATCAATAACTTGTTCCTGGATATACTCTATAAATGCTTGAGCTCCCTCAAAACTATGTTCATGAGTTTGCATAACAATTACACAATAATCGCTGGCATACAATGCTGAATCGGTGATTAACGAGATAGTAGGCGGCGTATCTATGATGACATAATCATATTTATCTTTAATAGGCTTGATAAGATTACTGAATTCTTTGACGCGTTCATTATAGTCTTTGATTTTTTCCATATAGCGTGGGAAAAGAGCAAAGTCAGGTGCAGAAGCTAGGATATCGAAGTTTTCTTTTATATGTATTAAAGATTGAGTTAAATCGCCATCTTCAATACTAGCCATGAGAGATTTTTTAAAATGGCCAACTTTTCCATCAATATTAACTTTAGTATTCAAGAGTAGATTTGTGGCGTTTCCTTGGGGGTCCAAATCAACTAGTAGTGTTTTGTAACCACGATTGCTAAGGTCTAGAGCTACTAATGTTGAATTACTAGTTTTTCCAACTCCACCTTTAAAATTTCCAAATGTTATGGTTTGTGTCATGATAACGCCTCCTAACGATTGTTGTTATATTAGCACTATATCGTTTTTGAATCAACACGATATAGTGCTATAGTGCGTTAGTTCTATAGTTCTATAATGCTGTTGTTCTGTAGTGCTTATGTTCTACAGTGCTATAGTGCTGTAGTTCTTTAGTTCCGTAGTGCTAGCACTACCGTATAGCTTTAAGCCCTATGTGCAAACATTTACTAAAAGAAAAAACAGTGCCGTAGTTCTTTAGTTCCGTAGTTCTATAGTTCTATAGTGCTGTAGTGCTTATATTCTGTAGTGCTGTAGTTCTTTTATTCTATAGTGCTGTAGTGCTGTAGTGCTAGTTTTTAAAAACATTGACTTTTGTTGTGGTTGAGCTATAATTCTAAATGAAATCGATAAATAGAACATAAAAAAACACCCACCAACAGTCATTGGTGAGCGCCACAAAAAAGTCATCATTGTTTAATGACTATTATATCATGGCCGGTGCGATTTTTAAAGCCCTAGGGGACAAGCTGGGGTCTAAATCCAAGGGGACACGTTTGCCAGTGCGACTTCAA
>NZ_BAAFRU010000057.1:0-1911 GCF_045862015.1 Levilactobacillus muriae | reverse complement strand
GGTCTTACCAAGGGTCTTACTGCTCCATTTCTTGGGTAGAGTAAAGTCTTCGCCTTGCTTAGGCTTTACAATGTAAAACTTCTGTTTATTTAAAACGGTCGCTTGCGGTGTTTCTAAGAAGACCTCGTCGGACTTTTGGACTTGCTGTTGGTGATCGATTTGTTGCTTAATGGCTGCACTGCCGGTTAATTGTGTCGGAACATCAGCGATCAATTTCGCCACAAACTTCTTAATTTGGCTCAAAAAGTTATCCGGGGTGCGTTCTTCAGTACTGATTTGCTGTAACGCTTGCTCCCATTTAGCCGTCATTTCTGGGCTAGTTAGCAAGGGTTCGAGTTCAACCGCTTTACATAAAGTAATCCCCGCTTCACTGACGTGGAGCTTGTTCTTTTCAGTAACTAGATAGCCGCGTTTCTTTAACACTTCCAGCACATTGGCCCGGGTCGCACTTGTCCCAATTCCTTGCACGTCTTTGAGAATTGCTTGGGCTGCTTCATCATCAAGCGTTTTGCCGGCCGTCTTCATGGCCGTAATCAGGGTACCTTCGGTAAATGGTACCGGAGGGGTCGTTTCTTTTTGCGGCGTTTGCAGATTTGCTTGGACGTGATCGCCTTGGTGAACGAGCGGTAAAGTTGCTACTTCTTGCTGCTCGGTTTTGGTTTCATCAAATAAAGCTTGCCAGCCTTGCTTAGTTGGGACCTTACCGGTTGCTTTAAAATTGGCGTCACCAACTTGGGTAATAATGGTGGTTTCCTCGTACTCGTACGGATCAGCAAACATCGCTAACGTCGTCCTTAAAACCAGGTCATAGACTTGTTGCTGTAATTTAGGCAAGCTGGCTAGTTTCTCTTTCGTCGGCACGACTTTAGTCATGATAATGGCGTAGTGTTCTTCAACTTTTTTCCCATCAACATAGCGTTTGTTCGGAGTGGTATTGGTTAAAGCGACTGGCTTAGAGACCAAACCCAGATACTTCGTCAGATTAGCCACTAAATAATCAAATTCTTCATCAGTGATATAAGCACAATCCGTTCGGGGATAACTCAGCAACTTGGCTTCATATAAACTTTGAATGGCCGCTAAGGTTTGGCTGGCACTGGCGTGATAACGTTTATTCATGGCACTTTGGAGACTGGATAGTGAGAATAGTTGGGGACTAGCACGCTTTTTGCCTTGTTTTTGGACGTCCTTGATTAAACCGTCCTGCGAGCCTTTATGAACGTGTTTAGCTCGCATGAATGTCATTAGCCCTGCTTCGTCTTTAAATCGCTGATAGGGGTCTAATTTTGCGACGAATTTTTGCTGATTAGCAAAAATTTCAGCATTTAGTTCAAAATAGGGTTCCGGCTTAAAGTTTTTGATTGCCTGGTCTCTTTGATAAACCATATACAAAGTTGGCGTCTGTACTCGACCAATCGAGTACACCCCGCGCACCCCGTTTTGTCTTAATAGCAAGGTGTATAAAGGGCTGCCATTCATTCCAATTAACCAATCGCTAATTTTGTGATTACAAGTGCATGCCCCCATCTTCATGCCGGTTTCGAGTTTGGTGTTGCCGTTGCTTTTTCGTCATTTCCCACTCAGTCTCCTTTAAACCTTGCGCCTGTCTTTGTCGTTGGTAATCTTCATCACGAGCATATAGAACAGTCATGATCGCGTCACTAAAGGCCGTCTTTAAGTAATAGTCTGGACTAACTGGCTTGTAGTTCAGTGGTTGATAATGTCCAATATTTACTTTTCTATACTGGTCGTCCTTGGCTTGTTGCCCTTTTAACTGCTTTTGGATTTTCTCGATCTGACTGTTCTTAATCGTCGGATCGGCTTTGCATTCGCCAAAAAAGAGTTGTTTAGTGCCATCATGCTTTAAAACCCGTTGTAAGTGATGATTTTCTAACTGATCTAAGCTAAGCT
>NZ_BAAFRU010000056.1:0-2100 GCF_045862015.1 Levilactobacillus muriae | reverse complement strand
GGCAAGCAAATATGAATAAGCAACTAGAACGTGTTTCTTTTGCGGGGGCACTTGTTACTTTAGGAATTGTGTACGGTGATATTGGCACTTCACCATTGTATGTTATGAATGCATTGATTGGTGACGCCGGTAAAATGGGAAATATTTCTCCCAATTACGTGATTGGATCGATCTCGTTGATTTTTTGGACATTAATGATCATTACAACGTTGAAGTATGTTGTCATTGCAATGCAAGCCGATAATAAGCGTGAGGGCGGAATTTTTGCTTTATATGCATTGGTTCGAAAAAATTCAAAATGGTTAATTTGGCCAGCCTTGATTGGTGGGGCGGCCATTTTGGCCGATGGAACATTAACTCCTGCAGTAACTGTGACTTCAGCCATTGAGGGATTAAAAAAACAACACCTTGGCCCTGTGGTGTTTAGTAATTCTCAACATAACGTCTTGATTATCACAACAGTTGTTCTACTCGTATTATTTATGATTCAACGTTTTGGAACAGGTGTGATTGGGAAATCCTTTGGACCAGTGATGATTTTATGGTTTGGCTTTTTGGCTGTCTTTGGAATCGTTAATCTAATCAATTATCCAATGATATTGAAGGCTATTTCTCCTTATTATGCAATTAGGGTACTATTCAGTCCAGTTAACAAAGTGGGAATCTTTATACTTGGAAGTATCTTTTTGGCAACCACAGGAGCAGAGGCTTTATATTCCGATATGGGTCACGTTGGCAAGCAGAATATTTATGTAACATGGCCACTAGTATATAGTACCCTATTTTTAAATTACTTAGGTCAGGGTGCTTGGATAATTAGACATGCAGGTGATACTGCTTACAGGAACTTATCGAACTTAAATCCCTTTTATGAAATGCTCCCCGGAACTTGGCGCCTAGTTGGCATTTTGCTAGCCACACTCGCTGCAATTATTGCCTCTCAAGCGTTGATTACGGGTTCTTACACTTTAGTCAATGAAGCAATTGGCTTAAAATTTTTACCTAGAATGGTTATTAGACATCCAAGTAATATAAAAAATCAAATTTATATTGCAACTGTTAACTGGATGCTATGTATAATAACAATTAGTGTAGTCTGGTTCTTTGGTAGTTCACAAAAAATGGAGGCCGCGTATGGTTTAGCGATCACTATTACCATGCTTATGACTACTGTGCTTTTGCATGAATTCTTAAAGAAACACCTGGCTAAGGGAACAGCACTTATAATTGCCTTGTTTTTTGGCTTTATTGAGTTAATCTTTCTAATTTCAAGTTTGGTTAAGTTTATTCATGGCGGTTATGTTACGTTAACAATCATGTTGGGCATTCTTTATATTATGTGGCTTTGGTACTTTGGAAATAAACGAAGAGACCATTATGAGAAAGAAAGCGAGTATGTTTCACTTCTTGACTATCGTGATCAACTCTCTAAATTAAGCGCAGACAATACAGTACCTTTGTTCACGACTAACTTAGTGTATATGACTAAAATTAAGGGTGATTACCAAATTAAGCGTAGCACCATGTATTCTATTCTCGACAGACAACCTAAAAGAGCTAAAGTTTATTGGTTTGTTACAGTCAATGAAACCAATGCACCTTATGAAAGTAATTATACAGTTGATTTACTTGAGACGCATAATGTTGTTAACGTTCAATTTTACTTAGGGTTTAGGAAACCTCAATCCGTTAGTGTCTATTTACATCAAGTTGTAAATCATCTAGTGGAACAAGGTATTTTAGAACCACAAATACCCACGTATTCAACAGAGCGACAACGGAAAGTCGGCGACTTTAAGTTTGTTATTATAAAGGAACAACCAGCAGATTTAATTGTCAATGATAAGTTAAGCTCGTTAGATAGAAGATTAATTGGTGGGCGCATCT
The DNA here is from genome assembly GCF_045862015.1 of Levilactobacillus muriae. NCBI lineage: Bacteria > Bacillati > Bacillota > Bacilli > Lactobacillales > Lactobacillaceae > Levilactobacillus > Levilactobacillus muriae. Next base: position 213 of record NZ_BAAFRU010000056.1, on the reverse strand, counting down.
ATTTGCAGAAAATTACGGCCTCACCTATTTCATGGTATGGTTTGGAGTTTAGCAATGTCATAGAAGAAAGTTCTCCGTTATTTATTACTCAAAATCAGGATCAATACTTAATCCAAAAGAAAATTTATCATCGAGGCAGATTAAGTAAGACTGAAAAATGAGTATGCAGTAGTTTAAGTGCAACAACTAAGTTAGAAAAATTATATTTAGTTT
>NZ_BAAFRU010000055.1:0-2291 GCF_045862015.1 Levilactobacillus muriae | reverse complement strand
ATTTTTATCCTAAAGGGACTCGTTTTGAGCACATTAGTGCTCAAGATTTAACGACGACGTTACTCCAAATTAACCAGCGACCGCTTAAAATACTCGACTGGCAAACACCGTATCAGGTTATGCTGACAAATTTGTCCAAAAATTCGGATTAAATTTGCAATCTACCTCTTGGCTTTGATTCTAGATAATAGAGCTAATATAAAAGAGGTTCAGGTGCGTCGAGGACACGCACCTGAACCTCTTTTATATTGGTACCTAATTCTGTTAAAAGCACTATTCCATTCTGTACAATTACTTGGCTTCGTCTTCGTCGGTTCATAAAACGGCCATGAGTGCTTCCTGTTTCTTAATAAATTCCCTGCTACTCCATACTGGTCTGAACTGGTCTAAGGAGGTGTTAGCGATACTGCGTTTATATTCCTACGGTTTCAGATCGCCACCATTGGTTTATCAATAACAATTTCACTATACTTCGTTCTGATAAACATATTGACGTGTCATTGGTAGGCCAGTTCCACTTGGAGCATTTGTAAGTAAGTATTGCATAACATCAATGTTTCCCGATTCAAATGCCCCTGCACAAGCTTGGAGGTATAGCGACCACATTCTAGAGAATGGGACTCCATACTTTTCTCTTACTTGATCAATAACACCATTGTAATTGCTATACCAAATTTCCAATGTTCTTTGATAGTGCCGACGTAAAGTTTCTAGGTCTGTCAATTGTAACCCTGAATCCATAACGTGCCGTAAATTTTCAGCAACATTGGGAATATACCCACCATGGAAGATGTATTTATTCAAAAATGGGTCAACGCCGGCTCCTTCATGCTGACCTGTAATTCCATGAATTAAAGCTCGCCCATTAGGCTTCAACAAGTCTTTAACTTTATTAAAGTATAGTCCTAAATTTTCTTTCCCCACATGCTCAAACATTCCAACGGAAGTAACGTAATCATACTTATCATCCACTTCACGATAATCTTCAAGTAACACAGAAACCTTGCTTTCAAGGTGACGAGCCTTAATTTGCTCCTGCGTATAATCATACTGCTCTTGACTTAAGGTTACTCCCGTCGCATTGAGTCCAAATTCCTCAGCAGCCATAAATAGTAAAGTGCCCCATCCACTGCCAATATCCAACAACCGTTTCCCAGATTCAGGGTCCAACTTATGAATAATGTGTCGGTCCTTATTTAATTGTGCTTCTTCGAGAGTATCGTTATCATGTTCAAAATAAGCGCATGAGTAAGTCATGGTTTTATCCAACCATAACCGATAAAACTCATTCCCAATATCATAGTGCTTCTGAATATCTCGTTCGCTATTTTTTTCTGAGTGAGAAATACTTGGCAAATGTTTCAAGAAGGGATTGTTGGTTAAAAAACTATGGTCGGTTCGAAAAGCAGATGTAATTAATTCTTGTATACTGCCATCAATTTCAATTTCGCCATTCATATAAGCCTCTGCTAACACAAGAGTTGGCTCAGATGTCATTGATTTAAGCGAAATTTCTTTCTTAAACGTTATTGCAATATTTGGAGTTCCCTCACCATATGTGGCAATTGAACCATCCCAATAAGTAACTGAAATAGGAATGTCAAACGCATGACTCAATAGTTCTTTGTATGCCATTTTTTCTAACATCATATAGCCCCCTAAATCATATTAGGTTTAATTTTAACGCTTACTATATTTAGTACAAAATAATTTCTTAAGACAAATTCATTTAGTTTCATCAGCAGAATATATTTCAAGGCAAGAAGATTCTATTAAAAGCTTGTTGGTTTCTAGACATTGTTAAAACAGTGTTCACAGATAATACATTCAGAGATTAGATCTTTACGGCAAAACAGGTCTAGATAAAGAGGCAGTGCCGATAAATGTATTAGTTGATGCTAACTTTAAACAGTTGTCCAATATGTACATGCACTATCAAATTAACAAGGTTTGAGAGCGTAAAATATCTTGTGTAAATACATAAAAGATTTCTGAATTGTATAGAAATAGGGAATGCCTTCCCTTATGATATTTAGTAACCACAGAAAACATCACAGGAGGCATTCCCCATGAATGAACTTACCACAGAAATTATCGCTGCACTAGCCCAAAAGCAAGCTTTGGACGAAGTTTTTCGTCACCACCTCGAAATTGCGATTAACCAGCTGCTTCAAACCGAATTGGCAGAGTTTTTGGGTTACGAACGCTACTCATACGCTGGGATTAACACTGGTAATAACCGCAACGGCAGTTATGAGCGCTCGTTTGATACGAAGTACGGCCAACTTAAC
>NZ_BAAFRU010000054.1:0-2610 GCF_045862015.1 Levilactobacillus muriae | reverse complement strand
CTGACTAAGTCATTAGTCCTCATCTGGATCGTTGAGCCAATCAGCGACCTCTTTAGCGTCTTTGAACTCGGTGACTGGTGTCCCTTCGGTCGCCTTTAAAAAGCGTAAATTAGCTCTTTCTTCTTCGTTTAAAGACGCATTAAAAGGTAAAGCACCATTAGCAACAATCCGCTTGTAAAACATGTTAATGGCCGTGGTTGGATTTAAGCCCAATTCGCTTAAAACTGCTTCGGTATTATCGGCCAAATCTTTATCAATCTTGACTTGGACCCGTTTCTTTTCCTTAACTGCCATGATTGTCTCATCTCCCTTCTTCTACTACTACCATTATACTACCTTTTGAGTGCCTGATCAATAGATAAAGCCCTGGCCTCAAATCACTTGAGCTTGGCGTTGATCTAAAGGCTGAACTTTTGAGCTGGTTAGCCTGGTTAGCTCTGACACTCATTTAAAAGCCCCTATTCTTCTGTTTAAGCCATTTAAATCTAGCTTAAGTATAAAGAGAGGTTAGTAAGTCTTAAAACTGCTTAGAAAGGATTTTGTAGCCTTTTAGGACTAGTAGTACAACCCACTGTTGTCGTTGTCGGCCGGCTTTTCTTCTTCGGGGTGTTTGGCCGCGTATTCTCTAGCCGCTTGTTTATTCCACCAAACACCAAATAGATTTTGCATGGTGCCGTACAGGTAGTTTTCCACGTTCTTGATGTGCTTCTCATTGCTTCTTAGGGCGTTAAAGTAACGTCTCAAGGCTTTAGTCATTAAAAATTTCAGTTCTTCGTCGTCCAGTGGGATTATGACGCCAATATCTTTATGATCCTTCTCAACTCGGTACTTAGCATTTAAGATAATACCAACGAAGCGACACATCTGTAAGCGACGCATCTGTTGCGGGGTACGGCACCAAAAACTAAGCAGTCATGTTACAGCACCCAAGTAAAAGCTACGAAGATAAAAACATTCATCCTCAAAATATGTAACCTAGAAAAAAGGCCTCCAGTGTTAATGAAGTGCCCTACAATTGTTAGACAGATAAGTCTAACGATTGTGGGGCTTTTCTTATGACCAAATATAGTAGTCAATTCAAAACCAGAGTAGTTCGTGAATATTTTAGTGGTGGGATTAGTCTGAAAGATTTAAGCGCTAAGTATCAGATTCCTAGCACAGGAAACATCCTAAATTGGGTAAAACAAGTGCAAGCTCATGGCATGGGTTCTTTAAAGGTGAAGCATCATAAACAAACGTATTCACCGGACTATAAATTGAGCGTGGTAGACTATATCCAAACAAACGAGGTTAGTCGTATACAAGCTGCAGCGCATTTTGGTATCTCAGCCAGTCAAGCTAATAGCTGGATGACTATCTACCAAAAGCAAGGCGTGATGGGTTTACGTAGTAAACCTCGTGGAAGAAGGCCAATCATGAGTAAGCACAAGTCCCAGGGAAGTACAACTAAACGGTTAACACCAACGAAAGAGGAAAAATACAAACAACAGATCACTGAGTTACGACGACAACTACACGAAGCAGAATTGGATCGTGATATTTTAAAAACATTGGCGGCTATAACCAGGAAACAACCAAAGTAAAAGCTAAAATTGTTTCCACGTTACGGTCGCAATATCCACTAAAGGAACTTTTAGGAAAATTAAGATTGGCTAGATCAACCTACTATGACCGATTGAAACGCGACCATAAGCCAGATAAGTATGCGAAGGTTAAGGTATTTATACGTAAAGAGTACCTCAAAACTGGTTCTAGATACGGATACCGTCGAATTCACAAGAAGGCCGTCGAGGCCGGGTTCAACTACGCGGAGGAAACTATTCGTAAGATTATGACCGCGATGGGTCTTAAAGTAACCCTCTTTTCGAAGCATACCAGCAAGTACAGTTCATATAAAGGTAGTGTGGGAAAGATTGCGCCAAATCTTCTTAAACAACGCTTCAACGCAACTAAGCCGTTAACGGTGATGCATACTGATGTCACTCAAGTTCCACTGTACAACGGAAAATGGGGCTATATTTCAGTTATTATTGATGAGGCTAGTAAGGAGGTTTTGTCAGCCGTTGCCAGCTATTCACCCAATAAGAAACTAATTACGGATACTTTAGACCAAGTACAAAACCACATTATTAGGGGGCTCCACCCTATTCTCCATTCCGACCAAGGATGGCAATATCAGTTGCCAAGCTACCAAGCGCGACTCAAACATATGGGAATCACTCAAAGTATGTCCCGTAAGGGAAACTGTCATGATAACGCACCAGTAGAAAGTTTTTTTAGTCTTTTAAAACGTGAATGTTTAAACCAATATAAAATTGAAAATATTACCGAGTTGAATGGTATTTTGAAATCTTATATTGATTGGTTCAACAAAGATCGAATTTCGATGAAGACAAAAGGCTTGAGCCCTATAAATTATAGGAATCAAGCCTCAGTAGCATAAATTAAATTACTATTTGTCTAACTTTTCTATTGCACTTCAAAAACCGGGAGCCTTTTTTAGTATACCAATTTCTACTTCACATAAGGCGGCTTATCCCAAGTAACCCACATTCACCGCGGTACTTCCACATTCCGTTATTTTTTGATTGTGAACTTGTCCAAAAAAGA
>NZ_BAAFRU010000053.1:0-2748 GCF_045862015.1 Levilactobacillus muriae | reverse complement strand
TGGATATTGGACAGCCCTAGTTCACAAAAGGTTTCGATTTTAATTCGTTCGGAATAGGTTATACTAGACAAAAGATCAGCTCCTAAAAGATGGGTTTGTGGTAAACACCATTTTAAAGGAAGCTGATTTTTTTTGTCCGAACAGCTCAAACCGGACGTTGCCGTTCTGGATATCGAGATGCCCAAGTTAACCGGATTGGATGTTGCCGATAAGATTCATGACAGTGAGTTACCAACAAAAGTCATTATTTTAACGACCTTCGCACAGAAGGCTTACTTTGAACGCGCCATTGCTGCCCAAGTAAATGGTTATTTGCTCAAAGATAGCCCCAGTGATGATTTGATTGACGTTATTCGAAAAGTGATGACGGGCCAAACGGTTTACGCCCCGGAATTAGTCACGAATATGGTGACAGCTGAAAGCAATCCCCTCACCGACCGCGAACTCGCTGTTTTGGCGGCAGTCGCCAGCGGCTTATCGTCAAAACAAATTGCTGCCTCGCTATTTCTCTCAGAAGGAACCGTTCGTAACTATTTGTCCGCTATTTTCAGTAAGCTCGGTGTTCATAATCGAATTGAGGCCGTGCAGATGGCTAAGAAGAATAAGTGGTTGGAATGACTGTTTTATCAAATCAAAATTGCCCTTTTCTCAACAAATTGAGAAAAGGGCAATTTTGATCTGCTTTTCGTTTTAGGTAAAGCTTGAGAGGCGTGACTTATTTTTGTAACACCTTAATACGACTGAACTGTAGCCCCAATCAGCCCTGGCCCTGTATGCACGCCCAATGACGGTGAGACCTCACCAATAAAATCAACTGGCCGACCAGTCGCTTCACGAAGTTTCTCTGCCAACTTTTTAACTAAAGATGGGTTTTGCCCGTGGGCTACTCCTAAACGATAGTGGGTGCTTTTTAAACAATCCTGTTTGACTTGTTCAACCAACTTTTGAATCGCTTTTTCTTCAGATCGCGCCTTAAAAAGAGGGTAGTAGACGCCTTCTGGATCACATGAGATCACCGGTTTAATGTGCAAAACCGAACCGACAAGGCCTGCCACTCGGCCGATTCGACCGCCGGCACTGAGGTACTTCAAGGTTGGCACGTAGAAATAAATCCGACTTTTGACGATTGAGGCACGAACTTTTGCAATCACGTCCTGAAAAGATTCCCCTGCATTGATCAATGATGCGGCATAGGCTGCTTGGATGCCACTGCCAATGCCGATGCTTTTTGTGTCAAGAATGGTTACGGTGTCAGCGGGAAAATCTTGCGCGGCCAATTGAAAGACGTTGTTCGTCACAGACAACGCGCTCGAAATTGTGATACCGAAGATCTGCTGATAACCAGCCGCGAACAGCGCATCCATCGCTTCTTTGGCAGCTTGTGGTGACGGACTGGACGTCTTCGGCAAGGTTTCCGCCGTTGCTAACGCCGAATAAAATTCATCCGGTGTGATATCAACTGCATCAAGGTAATTATGCCCATTCATAGTAATATTCAGCGGTACGACTGCAATATTTTTATTTTCATCAAGAACACTTTGAGGGACATCAGAACCCGAATCAACGACAATTGCAATTTTTTTGGTCATGTTCTGCCTCCTTGCGGCTTTAATAACCATATTATATGGTTTCTAAGACTAGATGTAAATAGGTTCACCACATATATCTTTTTTCGTTCATGTGAATATTCAGCCAGTTTTGCCAACAAAAGTCGCTTCCACAGCAAAAAGAGAGTCAACCAGTCACGGTCAACTCCCTTTTGTCCTATTTCCGACGAAGTTTTGTGGTTACATCGCAATATCCCCATTCTTAGAAACTTTCATGAAGATTAGCAAGGAAATCACTGTCAACGCGGTCAAAATCGTTGATAGTGCAGCTGCAACGCCGTAATTTCCACGAATAACTTCGGTATAAATGGCTACTGTCATTGTCCGAGTCTTGACGTTGTACAACAGAATGGATGTGGATAATTCTGAGATCATCGTGACCCATGAAAGAATGGACCCATACTAATCCCTCGTTTTGAATGCGCTTACGCATATCAAGCTTACACGAGCCGATCTGTTCTGTCAGGCATGGCGATTTTTATGGACTTTGTTCCGGGCGATTTGGCCGCTTATTAAAGCTTCTTAACCAACACCAAACAAGGATTCCAAGCATCCCATAATGTCGGGAAAACTTCCAATCGCTCAAATCCCACTGACTCGTAAAAACGGATGGTTTGATCATATTCAGGACCTCAATTTATCCGTAAATAATTTATCAACGTCTTTTAAAGCCGCTAACTGTCGATCTAAATGTTGCTCCTTGGAACTCACACGCGCATAACCGATTTTAGCCATTTCCAGTTCTCCTTTTGGACAGTTCTAATGAACACTTGTAATTCCTAGTATAGCACAGAAATAAAAAAGACCAATAGGGTATACCCTAGTGGCCAGATGCAGTTTACAGAGAATGGTCTGAAAAACAGTTAGACCAGTAAAACCCCTGAGTTTGGATTTACTCCAACTCAGGGGTTTGCTTTACTTATTAATCTAATAAATCTTTTCGTTTGGTGCTCAATCACTACTTATTTGATGCACACCAGGTAACTGGGTCAAGGTAAAATTAATTTTTCAGTTGGCAAATTACAAGTTTAATCCGAACAAGCCCGGAATCTTTCAATGGCAGTCTGTTGATGATGTATTTTTAATGGTCGTTGATTAATTAGTTCAAGTGCTGCTAGGATCTCATCAGTCGTTACTTGGC
>NZ_BAAFRU010000052.1:0-3056 GCF_045862015.1 Levilactobacillus muriae | reverse complement strand
TCATCGATTGTTGTTACTTTTTGTTATAAAAGCGAATTGACTTCGCAAATATTGTTTGGGTTTGATACCAAGTATCAAACCGCCCTACACATATTTGGTTTGTCGAAACAATGTTCAGTTTTCAAAGATCTACCAGTTATCTGCTCTCACAGACAACTTAATTATCATACCATTTAGTGGATATGAATGTCAACAAGAAGTTTTAAATAATATTTCTTGTCATCCGTTGCTTCCAATGAAGCAGCTCAATAAATATACCATTTTGTCATCATGCTTGTCAACAAGCAATTTAACTTTTTTAATTAATGAGCGGCTTTCGTAAAAGACAACTTAGATAATATACCATGCGCATCATCTCACTGTCAACAAAAATTCCAAACTCCTGTTGTAGAAAAAACATATTGAACGGATTCCACTTCACTAGTGGAAAGGCTGACTTAAACGACTGCAAAAGCAAACTGGAGACCCCCTCCCCCATGAAGCAAGCACCGACACCAATTGCAATGGCCGCCGCGCTATTGTGGCTGCAGCTCGCTAGCAAGAAAACCAAGCCGACAATCAGCACACCACCGTACAGGTCCAGTACCGCATTGGTCAGCAGGTTGGCTAGGAGGCTTTGATGGTACAAATAAATTGTCTGCCACTGGAGCCGCCCCTTACTGATGTTGAGTACCAGTGTCACCAGGACCGCCAACACATGCAAGACAATGCTGTAGCCGAGAACCAACACGCACTTCCCCACGAAGATCATCCAGCGGTGATTCACCTGTGTGGCTAACTGCTTGATGGTCCCGTACTCAAACTCCATCGTCACAGAGCTAGCGCCAATTACAATGATCAGAATCGTCAGCCACTGAAACCCGCCATACGCCGAGGCAAGATAAAATTTGCGGTCACTCTCCGCAGCGCCACGGGCCGTCATTGCCAGACCACCCATTAAAAGGACTAGAAGAACCGGCGCCAACCACGCCAACCGCTGATGTCTGAATTTAAAAATCTCTTGTTGCAATAACTTACGCATGCCTAGTCCTTCCTCTCTGCCAGTAAACGTAGTAACACTGTCTCTAAATCTTCCTGGTGCTGGTTCACCTTTAAAATCTGGATATGCGCCCCGAGTATTGCTTGCAACACAGATGTCAGTGCCACCGCTTCCGTTAAAATTAGGTCGTTGCCCCGTTGCTTCACCGGATAACCTGCGGACAATAGGACTTGCAACGCCTGGGGATTATCCACCGTCCGGATGATCAACGATTGGCGTGCGGACTCCTGGAGTTGCCTCATCGTCCGTTGCAGTAACACCCGTCCTTAATCAATTAAGATCACCGCGTCAATAATCTTTGCCAACTCACTCAAAATGTGACTGGAGATTAAAAAGGTGGTTCCCGCCTCTGCCAATTGCACAATCAACTGACGTAGTCGCTTAACCGATTGTGGATCTAATCCGTTCATCGGCTCATCAAAAATGACTAACTGGGGATGCGCAACCAGCGCCATGGCAATGCCCAGCTTTTGTTTCATGCCCAGCGAATACCGTTTGGCCGGCTGGTGGATATAGTCAGCCATCTGGAGGGCCGCCACCACCCAGGTCATTTGGGTAGGTGAATTTGTCATCAATTGCAAATGTTGCCAGCCACTCAGAAATGGATAGATTGCTGGTCGTTCAATGAGGGCGCCAACCTGTTGGGTCACGACTGTATGGGTGGTAACTGAAACCGGCTGAACTAAAATCCGAACATTGCCAGTATCCGGTGACCGAACGTTTTCCGTAGCCCTGCTACCTGAACAATTTTCTCGTGTATTTGTTGCATAGGACATCGTCTCCTCTACTCTCTCTCAGCGTACCCGTTCAAAGCGCGGAATGATACGGATGCTAGCGATAATAGCTTGCTATTTTTCGACGCTTTCTATACTAGAGTTAATAGTGAACAACCAGAAGGCGAGGTACCCCCATGGCATCAACAGAACTAGGCGCACGTTTGAAACAGTTCCGGCAACAGCAGTTGACTCAAACGGCGCTGGCAGACAAGCTACACGTCTCACGCCAGACCATTTCCAGTTGGGAAACTGGTCGGAATCAACCTGATATTAGCACCATCACCCAATTAGCCGCCCTGTACGCGGTCCCCGTAGACACTCTGTTGCGTGCCGATGCGGGAACGGCCGCCACGACAAAACGAATTGATCGATACAGTACCAGCTTATTACTAGTCTTACTCGGCATCTTCCTGGTGGAACGCGTCACCCAACTCTCTACCTTTCCTGGCTTCTACTGGATAGACTTTCTTATTCTCTTACTGATGGGCCTCTTGGTTAACCTCGGCCTCGCTCCCCGATACCCGAACGTTTGGACGATTCGCGTGCATTGGACGGGGCTGACCATCTTTGCCATCCTAAGTCTGATAAGTGGCAGTGTAAACGCCTTTAACATGGGCTTCGGTCTGATGACGACTTGCCAATTCGGTGGCCTAGTTGTGGTCATCGTGCTGGTTAGAAAATACTGGCACTACCGGTCGACCAAAACGCGTTAATCCCAACATAGTGTGTCCGGCGTTGACGACTGAAGCAAACTGACAGATCACACAAAAAGGTAACAACTTTCCTGCGTGGGAGAGCTGTTACCTTTTTAATTGTCCGTTCATTTCATGTCAGGGGATCTGTCTATACGCGAACTCTCAGCCTCTAGCTGACTGTTCATCTAATTTTACTCAGGTGGTGAGGCGCACCTATCTTTGACTCAGCGTTTCATTGTCAGCCAGATGACGAACAACGTTAAAATACATCGACGAACCACCCACCAGTGATCTGAATCCTTTAACGACACATTTTTTCTCTGACGCCACCCGGTTGCCAGGCACACCAGCTTACCGGTCATGCACCACTCTTTTTTAAAAAAATCTACAAAAAAAGGACCCTCACAGGGTCCTTTCCTTCGCGTGGCAACGTCCTATCCTCGCAGGGGGCGATCCCCCAACTACTATCGGCGTGCTAAAGCTTAACTTCCGTGTTCGGCATGGGAACGGGTGTATCCTTTAGGCTATCGCCACCACACTATAAGA
>NZ_BAAFRU010000051.1:0-3447 GCF_045862015.1 Levilactobacillus muriae | reverse complement strand
GCGCGATTAAAAACGTGCCAAACAGTAACATCAACGAGAGTGTCTGGAAGACGCTCATTGACTGTGAAACCTTCCTGAAGATTATTCCATGTTCCCATGGGCCTCACCTCGCAAGGGAAAAGACAGCAACCGCCCTTAAAACTTCTTACTTGATCTATTATACAAGCAGCCTAGCTCTTTAACCAAATATAAAATTAAAGAATCAGTAAGAAAACTATATTTATATCTGTAAAAACAGTTTTTAACTGCTAGGTCATAATGTATAGATAAATAAAAGCAAGCACCTATGTAAAAAAGTGCCTGCTTTGATTAATTATCAAAAAAATTCCAATCTATATTTATAAAGGGTTATCTTCCCAATTTAAATATTGATTAACTGATCTTCAATTGCTCAATTATTTACGTTCTAAGAAGCCTAATACAGATAAATTTGGCTAATTATCCATGTAATTTTTGTTGCAATGTATCACCAATACCATCTACTTTCTTAGCAGCCAAGACGGTGCCACCGATGAGGACACCACCTACAATGAGCGTAGAAGCGATCATAAACTTAAATACATTTTTCAAGACGTCCATAAAATTCCCCCTTACTTTTTACTGGTTCGACCAACAACTAATGAAACAATCAGAACTAAAATAATTGCCCCAATGATCGATGGTATCAATGCCATGCCAGCTAACGAAGGGCCCCAAGTACCAAGGAGCCCTTGGCCAATCCACGCACCGATTAAACCAGCTACGATGTTTGCAATCCAGCCCATAGCAGCACCACGGTTAGTGATTGCGCCAGCAATGGCACCAATGATTGCCCCGACGATTAATGACCAAATAAGTCCCATATTTACTCACCCCCTTAGTTAACACGACTAGATTTATTGTCAGACGTTACTTTATCAACGCTGTCACCTAATGTTTCCTTCGATTTCTTTGCGCCCTTACTGACGGCTTCCTTCGTTTTGTCTGTGGCATCGCTCACGCGATCTTGCAGAGAAGTCGAATCTTTTTCATGTTGCTCCTTTGTCCTGACATCAACAACATTCACATTTACCTCAATTACTTCTAATTCGGTCATATTCTTTACTTCCCGAACGATAACATTTTTGATCTTGTCATACAGTTTAGAAATATCAATGCCGTATTCAGCAACAATGTCGAGATCCACCACCTTTACCATAATTATAGCAGGACAGTTGTGATGATGGAATTATATGCTCTTATAAGGAACCAATTAAGATTTTTGTTTGACTAAACCAATCTAGCCAATAGGGTATACCCTATTGGTCTTTTTTATTTCTGTACTATACTAGGAATTACAAGTGTTCATTAGAACTGTCCAAAAGGAGAGCTGGAAATGGCTAAAATCGGTTATGCGCGTGTGAGTTCCAAGGAGCAACATTTAGATCGACAGTTAGCGGCTTTAAAAGACGTTGATAAATTATTTACGGATAAATTAAGTGGAGCTAACACTAATCGGCCAGAACTGCAAAAAATGCTGGCCTATATTCGTGAGGGTGATATTGTAATGGTCACTGAATTAGATCGCTTAGGCAGAAACAACTATGATTTGACTAAGATCATGAACTCCATTCAAAGTAAGGGTGCTACCCTAGATGTGTTGAATTTACCGTCCATGACAGGGATTGCTGACCCAAATTAACCAGCGACCGCTTAAAATACTCGATTGGCAAACACCGTATCAGGTTATGCTGACAAATTTGTCCAAAAATTCGGATTAAATTTGCAATCTACCGCTTTACACCGTTTTTCTTTCTAAACTTAATTACCATCTTTGAATAACTAACTATAAAAAGATGCCTTTAATTTAAACCTGAAATAATTAGCTAATGTTAGGAGTAACTCAGATGGACGAAAAAAAAGTATTAAAGCCAATTGATGAAATGCTTGCTGATCCTTGGCAAGTTGATATTCAAGAATTGTTTGAAGCTTTTGTTCATGAACCTGATGAGATCAAACAGAATTTGTATAATTCCTTGTACACTTACATTTTGCAAAAAAGACAAGAAGATATTATTAATCGACCAGGATTTGTAATTTAGCCCTCTAAAAGCTCACTGAGGGCTTTTTATTTTGTTTTGGCATAAATTATATGTAAATATGCTTAAAACTGCTGAGAATTGAAAATAAAGGCCTTAAAAGGGACATAGCAGTTAAATTCTTATTATGTTTTAGAAAAGCTAACTGTTTGCTGTCAATGGTAGCGGACGAGCAAAGCGTGGGAGCATAAGGAATTGACAGCTCTAAACCAGTCTTAACACTGAATTGGCGAAAGCCAAAGTTTCTATAAAACTTTGCTTTCCTGCCTAACGGCGAGTGAAAAAACGGTCAAGCTGGTTCAGCTTGACGGGGTGCGGGGCGTCAGCGCCCGTATAAATGTGGCTTGCCACACCTTTTTAGGCAACGAACGAAGTGAGGCGCAAAGAGCGTAGCGAATGGAGTTTAATGTGAGCCGGTTTTTGGCTCACTCCTTTGTGTTTTTGATTTTAGGTCTTGATCTCGTACAGTGGTGCCTCTTATATACCTCTTTTATAAACCTCTTTTAAACCTCTTTTAGACCCCTCTTGAACCTTACTCTCCCAAGGCTTATAGAAGTTTATCAAGTAGGTTTTGTCTGTTTATCAAGTAGGTTTTGTCTGTTTATCAAGTAGAACTATAAAGTTGACTACTTGATAAACATAATCTAAAATTAATTTGTAATCATTAGGAGGTACAGCATGGGAAATGAAATTATTAAATATGATCCAGAGTTAAATACCATTCCACTTCGAAAATTTGGTAGCGTCAAGAATCTTGTGTAAATGAAATGCCTTCGTACATATAATATGTAACTAACTTAAATAAATGATGCTTCCAAGGTGTCCTGGAGTCCCTTAAAGCCTCGGTGGATCCGCTTCAGAGACTTCTCGTTATAAGCATTAAACTGAGAAACCAGGAATCGATCCAGTGAATCTTCCGTTGGAAATTGTTCTTTGCGGTGGGTGGTGCGCTTGAGATGCTTGTTAAAGTTCTCAATCAAGTTAGTGGAGTAGAGTGATTGCCGAATGGCTGGTGGAAAGTCCATGAAAGTGAGCAGATTCGGCATTTTAAGCAGATCTCTGATTAACTTGGGATAGGTACGATGCCAGTTGTTGGCGAACTCATTCAGTTTCAGTTCGGCTGCTTCACGATTGGCAGCCCAATGAACTTGTTTAAAGTCATTGATCACGGCCTTACGGTCTTTCACCCGAACTTTGTTTATCAAATTACGCCCAACATGAACCAGGCAACGTTGTCGTTTAGCTTTGGGAAAATGCCGATTTAAGCCTTCATCCAAACCAACTAACCCATCGGCCACAAACAACAGCACATCTTTGACCCCTTGCTTAATCAGGGTTCCCAGTAATTCAGTCCAGATCCCAGTTGATTCCGTCGGCGCCACTTGGTAGT
>NZ_BAAFRU010000050.1:0-3597 GCF_045862015.1 Levilactobacillus muriae | reverse complement strand
CTGAACCAGAGTACAATTCTACTACTAAAAGTTTCCCCTTAGTTCGTCGGTCGTTAACGCCCGTCGCTTGTCTGTACAATTGCGGTATTGCTACCACCACTCATTATAAACCTACGTTTTCGGTTTAACCTACTAAAAAACGCCCTAGTAGGCGTTGACAATACGTATTTATTTTTGTTCGATTGCCAACTAATCAGTGGCACCAAGCCGAAGCTTCGTTTTACCACCCGCGCCGTTAATGGTCGCGCTCACCATTCACCACCCAGCCGTACAGATGACCTTGTTGTGGTATAGCCAGACTTATTGAAGTCGCACTGGCAAACGTGTCCCCTTGGATTTAGACCCCAGCTTGTCCCCTAGGGCTTTAAAAATCGCACCGGCCATGATATAATAGTCATTAAACTAGATGACTTTTATGTGGCGCTCACCGATGCCAGTCGGTGGGTGTTTTTTATGTTCTATTTTATGACTAAATAATATCTTAATAGCAAGAATAAGTAAAGGCGCTTTTTACATAGTTCTATAGAACCATGTAATCTATAATTCTATAAATCTATAGTTCTATAAATCTATAGATGTTCATTTCTATAGTTCTATAAATCTATAGTTCTATAGAGCTGCTATGTCGGTAATATTCGCTATTTATTAGATCTATAGAACTATAGATCTATAGTTCTATAGATATTAATTTCTATAGTTCTATAGATTTGAAGAAAATGTTCTATAGAATTTTATTTTTTTGTGCTATAATTTTTCCCAAAAGGATGTGTCTATGTTGACCACAACTATTACAACCGGGAATTTTAAAGGTGGAGTTGGAAAAACAACTAATGCTGTTATGATTGCTTACACCTTATCCAATAGAGGGAAAAAATCCTTAATAGTAGATCTTGATCCACAAGCTAATGCTACAGACTTGCTGTTTACAACAATGAGCCAAGTATATGGAACTAAACCTGATTTTAGCGAAACGCTTGAAGTTGCTTTAAAAAAAGGTAGTTTAGAAAATGCAATTGTTCATGTAAATGATAACTTAGATTTACTTCCTTCGGATGATGATTTACAGAACTATGATAAATTTCTGAGTTCTTCGTTTCCTGATGACTACACACAAGATCATTATTTCTCTAAACTATTATCAAAAATTTCAAGTAAATATGATTTTGTAATATTAGACGTTCCCCCACAATTAAACAAATTTACTGATTCCGCTTTGGTTGCAAGTGATTACGTTATTGTTATTTTGCAAACCCAAGAGCGCTCATTGCGAGGGGCAGAAACATACGTTAAGCACTTATTGCAAATCAAAGACGATTACTCTCTCGACATTGATTTGTTAGGCGTTTTACCTGTCTTACAACAAAACGGAAATGATTTAGATTTAGACGTTATCGAAGATGCAACTACAAGCTTCGGCAATGCAAACATGTTTAAACAAAAGGTGCGTCAGATGGCTAGATTAAAACGATTTGATCGCACTGGTATAACAAATAATGCTAGCCATGACATAAACGACAGAAGGGTTCACCATCTTTATGATTTGGTTGTAGATGAATTATTAGAACGTTTAAAATTGATTAGAGGTTAAAAAATGACTGCTAACGATAAAATGGGATTAGGTGCTTTTGGAGAAACTAGAAAGAATAAAACCACACGCCCCCAGAAAATTGAGCCACAAAAATTTGAAGAACAACACAGAAGCATGCCAAATGACCAAGTACTAATTAAGCCAAAACGTAGATTGACAGCAAAAGATACTCCCAAGTCTGTCCAGGCACAATTAGACACTCATATGGCCATAAAGCAAATAGCTACCATTGAAAATAAGCGAAACTATGAGGTTCTCAACGAAATCGTTGAAAGCTATGTTCGGAATATGCCAAGCCAAAGCAAAAAATTGGTAATAGATAGTGTTAGAGCTGTTCAACAAAATATGCGCGATTTTTAAATATCTATAGATCTATAGTTCTATAGAATGGACATCTTGTATAACTGCCAAATTAACGAATAACACCACGCCCTCAGACAACACGTTCAGCTTTTAGACGTATACTTGTCCGTTTAAATGAAGCAGAATGCACACAAAAAAGCCCTCTATTCCGCATAATAGAGGGCTTTTCTGAAATCAGTACATACAGGCTTTGCTTAGGAGCATTGCTTGTGTCCATTTAGGACATACACAATCATATAACAATCAATCAATGCTGTCACTTAACTTACTCAAAAAAGCCACCCACCTCGTGATGAGATGAGTGGCTTTTTGGTTGTGTCAACTTTGAAGGATTAAATTAATTCTAGCACTATTTACTTTTCAGTTAACGTACATCATCTTCAACATTGTCTAAGCGTTCGTTGATAACTTTATGCTCGCTTCTGCTAGTGATTAAATCTTCACGCAGCGTATTTTGCGAATTAAACAGCCGTTCAATTCGCTGGCTGCTATCCTTCATACTTTGAGCAATGTCTTGCAGCCGATCTGTGAAGGGCTTCATGACAACCATCAAAACTGCATAGATACCCGCGACTACAGCCAAAGCTAACGTGATTAATTCAATCCAACGATCAAAGGTCATTACTTACCACCCGACTTTCTGACCAGCTTCACGTAGTCCTTATTAGCAGAGATGTAACCAACATCAGTCTTAATCCGGTACACCTTGCCATATTTAACAGCCTTACCATAGATTGTTCTTCCCTTTGAGAAGTGAATACGGCGCTTATTAGCCTTGTCTAGGGCTGGCTTACCATACACGTTAACCTCACTGGTAATCACTTCATACAAGCCATTATCAGCCCAGTATGAGGCTTTCTTAGGCGTTGCCTTGGTAACCTTACCAGACAGCTTACCATCGAAATCATAACTGCAATCCACTCCGTGCCAGTTGTCGGTATATTGCCAAGCGTTGGCATTAGCTACCCCCGGTTGACTGACACCATAAGCCGCCACCCAGATTGCCTTATCTACTAACTGGGACCGATTAATCCGGCCAGCATTGAACCAGCTACCTGAGCCGTACGTAATCACATTCTTATACCCGTGACTAATCAGGTATTTCAGGAACACGTTAACTTGGCCAGTAGTTGCCCAGGTTAATCCCGGCGCTTCTACATCAATGGCTAATACCGTGGACTTATCTAATCCCATCTTCTTAACCCATGATAGAAAGTATTGAGCTTCAGCCGTTCCCCGACCATGAAATTCATCACGAGTACCGAACACCTGAATGTTTGTGTCTGTAATTCCCAGTAATTTAAGTGTATTAGCTAGTTGAGACATCTATTCCTACCCCGCTTATCTTGAGTTTCGTCGCTTAAAGCATAGCACTAGGGAGGCTTAGATGCCTTTTTTTGTTATCAAAAAGGGCCTAGTACTTTTGGAATGGAAATACTTTCCAACATCAAAAATTCTAGACCCGAATAAAAATGGTCTGATCTCAGTAAAGTACTGAGATCAGACCATTAATTAAAACGGCAAATTACAAGTTTAATCCGAACAAGCCCGGAATCTTTCAATGGCAGTCTGTTGATGATGTATTTTTAATGGTCGTTGATTAATTAGTTCAAGTGCTGCTAGGATCTCATCAGTCGTTACTTGGC
>NZ_BAAFRU010000049.1:0-3674 GCF_045862015.1 Levilactobacillus muriae | reverse complement strand
ATACCGGAACTAGCAAGTACCCTAAGAGTAGAAAGATACTGATGGTCGATTGGGATAAGAAAGAAAAAATAATTGAATGGCGTCATAATTGGGCAGTTAGTGTCAATCAGGTTTTAGAGCAAAAAAATATTCCCGATCGGATCAGTGAAAAATCATTTACTGAGCAGGGAATAGATGATACACCAACCCAACACGAGGGAATTAATAGTAAGCGGTATGAAAGAAAAGAATTTAACCAACAAGTAAAGAACTATCGCAAAGCCAAAGCCAGTTATAAAAACAACCAAGAAAAAGCAATCAATAGAGGTCACTTAGATAGCCTAAGTGAACACTTCTCGTTTAATGAAAAACGGGTGGTCAATGAGTTAAGCCATGAACTGAAAACTTATATCAGTTTGGAGAGTTTAGATGATAAACGGCGCATGCTATTTAATTGGAAAAATAGCACCTTAATTAAACATGCAGTTGGTGAAGATGTGACTAAACAATTATTGACAATTAACCAACAAGAAAGCTCATTAAAAAAGGCAGATGAACTCTTAAACAAAGTGGTCGATCGTACCACGAAAAAACTTTATCCAGAGCTTAATTTTGAACAGACCACGCAAGCTGAAAGACGAGAATTAATTAAGGAAACCGAAAGCGAGCAAACAGTTTTCAAAGGCAGTGAATTAAACGAACGTTTAATGAATATTCGTGATGATTTATTGACCCAGCAATTATTGACCTTTACCAAGCGGCCATACGTTGGTTTTAAGTTATTAATGCAACAAGAAAAAGAGACCAAAATTGATCTGAAATATACGCTAATGATCCACTCTGATAGCTTAGAAAGCCTAGAACACGTCGATAAAGGACTACTAGAAAAGTATTCACCAGCAGAACAGCAAACGATTACGAGAGCAGTCAAAGACCTACGGACAATCATAGCAGTTAAGCAAGTCATTCAAACGCAATACCATGAAGTATTGAAAAGAGCCTTTCCTAATGGTGATTTAGATGATCTTTCACTAGTTAGACAAGAACAGGCCTATACAGCCGTGATGTACTATGATCCAACTTTAAAGCCATTAAAAGTCGAAACAATGGCACAATGGCAAGAAAACCCACCGAGGGTTTTCAGTACCCAAGAACATCAATTAGGGTTAGCTTATTTATCGGGACAGCTTAGCTTAGATCAGTTAGAGAATCATCACTTACAACGGGTTTTAAAGCATGACGGCACTAAACAACTCTTTTTGGGTGAATGTAAAGTCGATCCAACGATTAAGAACAGTCAGATTGAGAAAATCCAAAAACAGTTAAAAGAGCAACAAGCTAAGGACGATCAATATCGAAAATCCCAGCTGGCACATTATCAACCGTTAAATTATAAGCCAGTTAGTCCAAACTACTACTTAAAGACGGCCTTTAGTGACGCGATCATGACTGTTCTATATGCTTGTGATGAAGATTACCAACGACAAAGACAGGCGCAAGGTTTAAAAGAGACTGAGTGGGAAATGGCGAAAAAGCAACGGCAACACCAAACTCGAAATCGGCATGAAGATGGGGGCATGCACTTGTAATCGGAATAAAAAATGCACCGTTAAACCTGGTTAAAAGCGGCTGAACAAGGCAAAACAGAATTAGATCAAAAATTGAATCATAAGGAGTGAACGAACATGACCACTGTTATCTTAGCTGAAAAACCCAGTCAAGCCCGTTCATACGTCCAAGCCTTTCAAAAGAGCACAAAAAAACAGGGTTACTATACGGTTAGTGACCCTGTTTTGCCCGATAATACGCTTGTCACGTATGGTCTCGGACATTTAGTTGAACTAGCCACACCGGATAAATATGATCAGAAATACCAGCAATGGGCCTTATCTAATTTACCGATTTTCCCCGATAAATACAAGTTTGAAGTGTCAGCTAGTAAAAAAGCCCAATTCAAGGTCGTTAAAGACCTGTTAACGAAAGCCGATACCATTATTGTGGCCACCGATAGTGGTCGAGAAGGGTCAAATATCGCGTGGTCGATCATGAACCAAGCGCATATTGATGTTAAGTCGAAAACGATTAAGCGCCTTTGGTTGAATAGCCTAGAAAAAGACGCGATTATTACCGGCTTTAAAAATCTTGGTGATTGGCACAAAGACTATTTGGCTTATAAAGAAGCCCAAACCCGTCAAATTAGTGACTGGTTAATTGGTATGAATGGCAGTCCTTTATATACTTTGTTGTTAAGACAAAAAGGGGTGCGCGGGGTGTACTCAATTGGTCGCGTGCAGACGCCAACCTTGTATATGGTTTATCGAAGAGACCAGGCAATCAAAAACTTTAAGCCGGAACCCTATTTTGAACTAAATGCGGAAATTTTAGCTAATCAGCAAAAATTCGTCGCAAAATTAGACCCCTATCAGCGATTTAAAGACGAAACAGGGATAATGACATTCATGCAAGCTAAACACGTTCAGAAAGGCTCACAGGGCGGTTTAATCAAGGACGTCCAAAAACAGGCTAAAAAGCGTGCTAGTCCCCAACTATTCTCACTATCCAGTCTGCAAAGTGCCATGAATAAACGTTATCACGCCAGCGCCAGCCAAACCTTAGCAGCCATTCAAAGTTTATATGAAGCCAAGTTGTTGAGTTATCCCCGCACCGATTGTGCTTATATCACTGATGAAGAATTTGAGTACTTAGTGGCTAATCTGACGAAGTATCTGGGTTTAGTCTCTAAGCAAGTCGCTTTAACCAATACCACCCCAAATAAACGTTACGTCAATGGGAAAAAGGTTGAAGAGCATTACGCCATTATCATGACTAAAGTTGTGCCGACTAAAGAGAAACTAGCCAGCTTATCTAAATTACAGCAACAAGTCTATGACCTGGTTTTAAGGACGACGTTAGCGATGTTTGCTGATCCGTACGAGTACGAAGAAACCACCATTATCACCCAAGTTGGTGACGCCAATTTTAAAGCAACCGGTAAGGTCCCAACTAAGCAAGGTTGGCAAGCTTTATTTGATGATCACAAAACCGACCAGCAAGAGGCAGCCACCCTACCGATCGTTCACCAAGGCGACCAAGTTCAAGCGAATCTGCAAACACCGCAAAAAGAAACGACACCACCGGTGCCCTTTACCGAAGGTACCTTAATTACGGCAATGAAGACGGCCGGTAAAACACTTGATGATGAAGAAGCCCAGGCGATTCTTAAAGATGTGCAAGGCATTGGAACGAGCGCAACCCGGGCAAATGTGCTGGAAGTGTTAAAGAAGCGCGGCTATTTAGTTACTGAAAAGAACAAGCTCCACGTCAGTGAAGCGGGGATTACTTTATGTAAAGCGGTTGAACTCGAACCCTTGTTAACTAGCCCAGAGATGACAGAAAAATGGGAGCAAGCATTACAGCAAATCAGTACCGAAGAACGCACCCCAGATAACTTTTTGAGCCAGATTAAGAAGTTTGTGGCGAAGTTAATTGCTGATGTCCCCACACAATTAACCGGCAATTCAGCCATTAAGCAACAAATCAATCACCAACAGCAAGCACAAAAGTCCGCCGAGGTCTTCTTAGAAACACCGCAAGCGACCGTTTTAAATAAACAGAAGTTTTATATTGTAAAGCCTAAGCAAGGCGAAGACTTTACCCTGCCCAAGAAATGGAGCAGTAAGACCCTCGGGAAGACC
>NZ_BAAFRU010000048.1:0-3864 GCF_045862015.1 Levilactobacillus muriae | reverse complement strand
ACTACCAAGTGGCGCCAACGGAATCGACTGGAATCTGGACTGAACTGCTGGGAACCTTGATCAAGCAGGGCGTTAAAGATGTGCTGTTGTTTGTGGCCGATGGGTTAGTTGGTTTGGATGAAGGCTTGAATCGGCATTTTCCTAAAGCCAAACGACAACGTTGCCTGGTTCATGTTGGGCGGAATCTGATGAACAAAGTTCGCGTAAAAGACCGCAAGGCCGTGATCAGTGACTTTAAACAAGTTCATCGGGCCGCCAACCGTGAAGCAGCCGAACTGAAACTGAATGAGTTCGCCAACAACTGGCATCAGACGTATCCCAAATTAATCAAAGATCTGCTTAAAATGCCGAATTTACTCACTTTCATGGACTTTCCACCAGCTATCCGGCAATCACTATACTCCACTAACCTGATTGAGAACTTTAATAAGCATCTCAAGCGCACCACCCACCACAAAGAACAATTTCCAACGGAAGATTCACTGGATCGCTTCCTGGTTTCTCAGTTTAATGTTTATAACGAGAATTCTCTGAAGCGGATCCACCGAGGGTTCAAAGGACTCCAGGACACCTTGGAAGCATCATTTATTTAAGTTAGATACATATTATATGTACGAAGGCATTTCATTTACACAAGATTCTTGACGCTACCCTAAATCTGGATCATAGTGATATTTGATAGCTTTGTAGCAGTATGTAAATAAAATTATTATTCTGATAAAAGCAAGCAACGATTGACAATTCTGATCGTTATTTTTCGAATCATGGCGTTTTTATATTACAATGATCCTAGAAAAAGTAAAGTTATGGAGGCGATTAGATGAGTGATTTGGATCAGACAAACAGCTATCGATACGTCATTGTTGGTGGCGGAGTGGTTGCTGGCTATGCCATCAAGGGAATTCGACAGGAAGATTCAGAGGGTGAGATCTTAATTATTTCGCAAGAGGCGGATGTCCCATATGAACGACCGGCACTGAGTAAAAAACTATGGCTAGATGATGAATTTACTGAAGAGAACATTCAGATTGGTGCTGAAAATTATCCCAATGTGACTTTTAAGTTCAAGACAACGGTTACGGCTATTAATCGGCAAGATAAGGTCATTACATTGGCCGATAGTGAGCAAATCAAGTATGAACAGCTATTGCTAGCAACTGGCGGAGAACCTAGACAAATCCAGGGACCTTCTGATCCACATGTGCTAGTCTTTAGACAGTGGTCAGATTATCGCAAGTTACGTAAATTTAGTGGTCCGAACAAGCGAGTTGTGATCATTGGTGGTGGATATGTTGGTACAGAGCTCGCATCGTCACTGACCCAAAATGAGACTGAAGTTACAATGATTTTTCCAGAAAAAGCGCTGGGTGAGGGTAAATTTCCTGAGTCTATTCGGACTGAGTATGAAGCCACGTTCAAACGCAATGGTGTCACACTGATGAGTGGTCAGTTTGTCCAATCATATCAACGCCAAGGTGACCACTTGACTCTATTGACAAAGGATGGTACGGTGATCGCAGCCGATACGATCATTGTTGGGTTAGGCGTTACGCCGCGGATTAGTTTAGCTGAAGACAGTTGTTTGGATTTAGCTGATGGTGGTGTGAAAGTTAATGAGTATCTCAATACTAGTGACCCAGCCATCTGGTCTGCTGGAGATATTGCCTCTTATCCAGATCACATCTTGGGTCGGCAACGGATTGAGCACGTGGACCATGCCCGACTTTCTGGTGAATTAGTTGGCCGTAATATGGCAGGTGCTCACATGAGCTATCAGCATACCCCATACTTCTATTCCATGATTTTTGATATTTCCTGGCAAGCAATCGGTAATATTGATCCTAAATTGCAATTGATTTTTGATCGGCGAACGCATGGATCGCTTGTCTATTTCATAGATACCGATAAGTTAGTTGGTGTTTTAGTTTGGAATGTTAAGGTGAATCTTGATGATGTTCGCGCATTGCTTGCGAACGCTCCAGCTACAGATGATCTGGTGGGATCCATTCGAGAGAAGAAGGCTTAGTATCTGGATGAGATATCGGTGAATCATTGCGTCATCACGAATGTACTTTAGAACAAAATGGCCATCATTAACGATTTATTATTTGTCACCCATCTATTAGGAGGCTATATTTTTTATGTCGAAGACAAAAGTTATTGTTGTTGGTGCCTCGCACGGCGGCCATCAGTCGGTTTTGGAACTTACTCACAAATACTCAAACCTAGATATTAAACTCTTCGAAGCGGGAGATTTTATTTCTTTTATGTCCTGTGGTATGGAATTATATTTAGAAAACAGTGTAACGAGTATTAATGATGTCCGTAATTTTAAACCTGCAGATCTCGAAAAATTTGGGACAGAAGTATATGCCAATCATGAAGTGACCAAAATAAATCCAGAAAATAAGCAAGTTACCGTGAAAGATTTAAGATCCGGTAAGATACAGAGCTATGATTACGATAAATTAATCTTAAGCTCAGGCGTAACTCCAAACGATTTACCCGTTCCTGGTCATGAGCTAAAAAACGTTTATTCAATGCGCGGCAAGGATTGGGCAGAAAAGATCAAAGCAAAATTATCTGACCCAGATGTTAAAAATATTACTGTTATTGGTGCTGGTTACATTGGTGTTGAAGCTGCTGAAGCCAGCATCAAAGCTGGAAAGAATGTTACATTAATCGACATGATTAATCGGCCTCTGGGCAACTACCTAGATACCGAATTAACAGATATTTTATCAAAAGAATTGACTAGCAAAGGCGTTCAAGTTGTCACTGGCGCTAAGATTGAATGCTATGAAGGGACTGAATCGGTTTCTGCTGTTAAGACCAACGATGCAGAATATCCTAGTGACTTGATCATTCAAGCTGTTGGAGTTAAACCTAATACTGATTGGTTAAAGGGAACGGTTGAACTAGATAAGCGCGGGTGGATTAAAACTGACAAATATTTGAGAACTAATCTGCCTGATGTCTATGCCATAGGTGATGCGGTGTTGGCCTATTCAATTCCTGCTCAGAGGAACATGCCGATAGCTTTAGCCACGGTTGCCCGACGTGAAGCCCGTTATGTAGTGGAACACATCTTTGAGAACACACCGTCTATGCCATTTTCAGGAGTAGTCGGCTCATCAGCATTAAGTGTTTTCGACTATCACTTTGCCACATCAGGTCTGAATATGACCACAGCCCAAAAGGCCGATATTAAGATTAACACATCTTTTTACAAAGACACTTTACGTCCAGCTTATGTCCCTATGGAGAAGGGAAATACAGAGGTCTACGTAGAGCTGGATTACAATCCAAACACTCATCAACTATTAGGTGGTGCTGTATTGTCAACTTATGATATCACTGCCCAAGGTAATGTTATTTCATTAGCCATCCAACAAGGATTAAAACTGGAAGATTTAGCCGAAGCTGACTTTTTCTTCCAGCCAGGCTTTGACCGACAGTGGAGCCTATTGAACTTAGCAGCCCAACGTGCTCTTGGTGAACTTGAGTTTACAAAATAGAAATTGTAACGACCACTTATAACTTGCTGTTTAGGATCACGAATAAATCAAAAAGAGGCTGTGACATAAGTCTCCACAAATAAGACGGTCTAGTGAGAATCTTCGGATTCTCACTAGACCGCCTTTTGATATAATGGAAAATAAAAAAGGCATCGGCCACACCCGATACCCACAGATTATCCCCGAAAGGACATCTAAATATGCAAGACTATTATGGTGGATTGTAAAATTAATCCGAACGCTGTTCGGACAAAAAAGATCAGCTTCCTTTAAAATGGTGTTTACCACAAACCCATCTTTTAGGAGCTGATCTTTTGTCTAGTATAACCTATTCCGAACGAATTAA
>NZ_BAAFRU010000047.1:0-3907 GCF_045862015.1 Levilactobacillus muriae | reverse complement strand
ATTTTTATCCTAAAGGGACTCGTTTTGAGCACATTAGTGCTCAAAATTTAACGACGACGTTACTCCAAATTAACCAGCGACCGCTTAAAATACTCGACTGGCAAACACCGTATCAGGTTATGCTGACAAATTTGTCCAAAAATTCGGATTAAATTTGCAATCTACCTTATAAGTGTCATTCACACTATCTCTTGTAGGATCTCCTTATTAGACAAGCAAATTAAAATGTGGAATAATACTGTTGTAACAAATTACATTATGGGAGGTTATATTATGAGTCTAGATGACAAGATTGATAGCACCAAAGATAAGGTAAGTGGAAAAGCTAAAGAAGTTGAAGGCAAGGTTACGAACGACAAGGCCCGCGAAGCTGAAGGTAAGGGTCAAGGTATTCTAGGTAAGGCTAAAGATAAACTGTCAGATGCCAAAGATGCTGTTAAAGATACGGTTGATAACGTAAAGGAAAAGTTAGATAAAGACGATAAATAAATTATCATTTTTAAGAAGACCAAAATCTGGTCTTCTTTTATTTTTTCACGCTTGTTACCCTGTTTTTTCTCCACACTGTAATACGCGGCTTATGTGGTCGCTGCGGCTTTTTACGTTACCACCGTCCATCTTTAAGCTGATGTTCTAAGTCACCCAAGCAACGTGTCTCTGTGCGACTGACAAGGCCAAATCTGCTATTTACCATCTGGCCC
Source organism: Levilactobacillus muriae (assembly GCF_045862015.1). Classification (NCBI taxonomy): domain Bacteria; kingdom Bacillati; phylum Bacillota; class Bacilli; order Lactobacillales; family Lactobacillaceae; genus Levilactobacillus; species Levilactobacillus muriae. The sequence continues at coordinate 3,206 of NZ_BAAFRU010000047.1, read as the reverse complement.
ATGCCGGCCACCTCCAAATTTTGGGCAAAATAAAAACGCCACGCTATTTAGCACGACGTCTATTATCCTTACACCATCTTATCGAGCCGAGCACCCGCCTGTGCCCACTCCGGAAACTCATACCCGTATTTACTATGAATTAATCATGATATCGCCACCTCCTGACCATATGCAAAAAAACAGTGATTAGCTGAACTTTTCGATAAATCTATTAAAAGTTTCCGTAGTCCCATTTTCAATTAGTACAACTAAAGCTTCATAGCTAATTTATCAAATTCTTGTATATCAATACCCGTTGCTCCAATTAAATCAAGAATAATCTCTGGATGTAAGCTGATTCCTGAGATGGTCCCCTGTCAATAAAATAGACAATTTAAATAGAGACTTTTTTGTCCTATGCCACGACTAAATTTTGAATTTGAGTTTGATACTCATCTTCAAGTTGCTTTGGTGATTTGAATCCACAGTGACTGTGAATTCTAACTGTGTTGTAAAACGTTTCAATGTACTGAAAAACTAGTCGTTTAGCTTCGGAGTATGAATGGATTTTAAACCGATTTATCCATTCACGCTTAATCAAGGCATGAAACGACTCAATGCAGGCATTATCCCAAGGATAAGCTTTCTTTGAATAGCTTAATGTCATGTTAGCTGTAGCTTGATTGTAAGCTTCAGACGTAAACTGACTACCACGATCACTGTGCATGATTAATGGCTTGCTAATATGGCGACTGTGCTTAGTCTTTTCAATAAGTGGGATGACATTCGATACCTCCAAGGTTTCAGATAAGTCCCAACCAATGATCCGTCTGGAGTACAAGTCCATAATACTGGTTAAATAAACGAATCCGTCATGAACTGGAATATAAGTGGTGTCAATGCACCAAACGGCGTTTGATCGCAATGGATTGAACTGCTCGTCTAAAATATTTATTAGCTGTTTATCAAACTTAGAATTGCGAGTGGTAGTCGTCCAAGGGGTTAGGTAAACGGCGTGAATGCCAAGTTCACGCATATACTTACCAACAGTTCGTTCAGCGATCTTATATCCTTTTGAGCGAAGTTCTTGGGTGATTTTGCCGGCACCGTAAATACAAAGGCTTTTGAGCCAAATTGCTTTAATTTCACCTTGAATAAACTTCTTCCGAAGCTTTCGCGGTGATTGGTGATTATGACGCTTTTCTCGTTGATAGTAACCACTTCTTGAGATTCCAACATAATCACACATACCATTGATGGAAGGGTGGGATTCCAAAGCGTGCTGAACGTCCATTTCTTGGTATACCTTTTCGGTAGTTACTTGCTCAGAATCCCGATTGATTTTTTTAACACTTCGATCGCTCCTTCAGCGTCACGAAGTTGACGCTTTAGTCGTGCAATCTCCTTGTCCTTATCGCTGGCAAAATTACCAGAGCCACGGCTAAACTCCCCAGTCTCAGTAAACAGCTTAATCCATTTATGTAATGTACTAGCCCCAATACCTAGATTCTTACTTATTTCATTCATGGTCATGTGATCCTTGTTATCTAAGTAATACTGAACGGCCTGTTCCTTAAATTCCTTGTCATAACTGTGCTTCGTCATTATTTGATCCTCCAATTTACTTCCTTAATTATACTAAATCAGAGTCTCTATTTAACTTGTACACTTTTTATTCTAGGCCCAAGACAACTTTTAAGAGAGCGTATAATGAATAAATCGTCTCTCAAAAGGAAGGAATTTTTACATGCCAACTCGTTACGACAAAGAATTCAAACAAAACATCATCAACCTATATAAGCAAGGCGAATCAGCCGCCCAACTGGCCAGAGAATATGGCATTGGCTATTCAACCGTTCATAAGTGGATCCAGGGCCAAGCCAAAACTCAATCCGGTAAATCGCCAGACGAAATTAAAGCGATGGAAAAGCGGCTGGCTTCCCTGTCTGAGGAGAACGAAATCCTAAAAAAAGCCCTGGGCTTCCTTGCGCAGAAGTAACCAATATTTTTGATTACATTCACCAAGAAAGCCATCACCACCAGGTAACTAAGATGTGCCGAATCCTCGGTGTTTCCAGAGCTCAGTATTATCGTTATCGATCCCCCAAACCTTCAAAACGCCGGGCCGAAGATGCGGACTTAAAACAACGGATTCTGCGGATCTTTGCGGAATTTAAGCAGCGATACGGCGTTATGAAGATCCACCATGAATTGAATCTGGAACTTCAACCACTGCAGCGTCGGTGCAGCCCAAGACGGATTTCCCGGCTCATGAAGGAACTGGATATCCACTCCGTTACCGTCAATAAATGGAAAGCGGCTTCGGCTTCCAAAACCAAGGTTGAACAGCGTCCCAACTTGCTTAAGCAGGATTTCTCGACCACTGGTTTAAATCAAAAATGGACCGCTGATATGACCTATATTCAAACGAAGCGTAATGGCTGGTGTTACTTATCAACCATCATGGACCTGCACTCACGACGGATTATCGGCTATTCGTTCTCAAAAAAGATGGATACTGATTTAGTCTTAAAGACCCTGGAAAGCGCGGTTAAAAAGCGAACCATTACTGGGGACCTGATTATCCATACGGATTTAGGATCACAGTATACCAGCGATGATTACAATCAACGTTTAACTGAACTACATATCCGCCACTCATACAGCCGTAAGGGGTGTCCGTATGATAATGCGCCAATGGAATCCTTTCACGCTTCCCTCAAAAAGAAATGTGTTTATCCAGTGCCGGTCTTTGAAGATTATGAAACTGCCGCTGCCGTCCTTTTTGAATATGTGCATGCTTTCTACAATAGGAAGAGAATTCATAGTTCACTGGGCTACCAGACCCCCTTACAAGTTGAAATTGCAACACTTACGAGCCAAATGGCCGCCTGATTTAATGCTTTCCAGGGTTCAAATAAGTTATTAATCACGATTAATGATTTATTTGAGCTGTGGAAGGTAAACGCGGTTCTGAATGTCTCTTAAAATCTGTCTCAAATATTGACTTCAATCCATTATGATGTATATGGCATAGTTGCTTTTCTTCGTGTTTAGGCTTACTATTTTGCAGTGCTATATTTCAATAATTAGCGTTGGGGGCAAGCAAATATGAATAAGCAACTAGAACGTGTTTCTTTTGCGGGGGCACTTGTTACTTTAGGAATTGTGTACGGTGATATTGGCACTTCACCATTGTATGTTATGAATGCATTGATTGGTGACGC
>NZ_BAAFRU010000046.1:0-4176 GCF_045862015.1 Levilactobacillus muriae | reverse complement strand
GCCAAGTAACGACTGATGAGATCCTAGCAGCACTTGAACTAATTAATCAACGACCATTAAAAATACATCATCAACAGACTGCCATTGAAAGATTCCGGGCTTGTTCGGATTAAACTTGTAATTTGCCATTCCAAAAGTACTAGGCCCTTTTTGATAACAAAAAAAGGCATCTAAGCCTCCCTAGTGCTATGCTTTAAGCGACGAAACTCAAAGGTTGGGGCGCTGATGGGATTATGGTCAAGCTAACCGAAGGTACGGGTTATCTCAGTCCCAAGGCTGGTAACCAGATTGCTAATGGATTCAAAGTGTTTGATACCGTTGGGGTTTACCATTTCTTTCATGGTCGGGGAACGGCTGAAGCTCAATACTTTCTGGCTTGGGTGAAGAAGATGGGATTAGATAAGTCCACGGTATTAGCAATTGATGTTGAAGCACCCGACTTACCATATTCCATGACCAGCCAAGTTAACGTATTCCTTCGATACCTGATTAGTCACGGGTACAAGAATGTGATTACGTATGGATCGGGTTCATGGTTCAGCTCTGGCCGTATTAATCGGTCCCAGTTAGTTGATAAGGCAATCTGGGTGGCGGCTTATGGTGTCAGTCAACCGGGAGTTAATGATGCCAACGCTTGGCAATATACCGATAACTGGCATGGGGTAGATTGCAGTCATGACTTCGATGGTAAGCTTTCAGGTAGGGATACCAAGGTAACCCCTAAGAAAGCCTCATACTGGGCTGATAATGGCCTGTACGAAGTGATTACCAGTGAGGTTAACGTTTATGGTAAGCCAGCCTTAGACAAGGCTGATAAGCGCCGTATTCACTTCTCCAAGGGGAGTACCATTTATGGTAAAGCGGTCAAGTACGGTAAGGTGTACCGGATTAAGACTGACGTTGGTTACATCTCAGCTAATAAGGACTATGTAAAGCTGGTTAGAAAGTCGGGTGGTAAGTAATGACCTTTGATCGTTGGATTGAATTAATCACCTTGGCTTTTGCTGTAGTTGCAGGTATCTATGCGGCTTTGATGGTTGTCATGAAGCCCTTCACGGATCGGCTGCAAGACATTGCTCAAAGTATGAAGGATAGCAGCCAGCGAATTGAGCGTCTGTTTGATTCGCAAAATACGCTGCGTGAAGATTTTATCGCTAGCAGAAGCGAGCACAAAGTTATCAACGAACGCTTAGACAATGTTGAAGGCGATGTACGTGAACTGAAAAGTAAATAGTGATAAACTAAGTTTTATCCAGGTACTATTTGTAAACTGAAAAGGCCACTCATCTCTTACGAGGTGGGTGGCTTTTTTTAGTGAGTTGAGTGACATTTTCAATTGATTGCTATATAATTGATACGTCTTAATTAGACACAAACATTCCCCTAAATAATGTTTGTATAGATTGGCTTCGAAAAAGCCCCCTACTTCGCATAGTAGAGGGCTTTTTTGCGTGCATTCTGCTTCATTTAAACGGACAAGTATACGTTTAAAAGTTGAACGTGTTGCCTGAGGACGCGTGATTATTTACTTTTTAGTTTATAGTCAAGCTTATCCTTTGTTTCCATCATCGATACCAATTCATCGTAAGTATCGCGTGTTTGGGGAGTTAGTGACTCAAGATAACTTTCAATCATTAAAGAAACCATTTCACTAGCTGAACGCTTATCAGCTGTTGCTTTAGACAAAGCCAAAACGGCGTTTCTGGTATGATTATCAACTCGCATGTTTACATCGAAGGTAGGAATTTTTTCCGCACTATCTTCGCCAAAGCCTGCTTGCTTTCTAGAAATTGATGATACATTTACGTTTACCTTCTTATCAGGACTTTTTACCTGATCATCATTACCGTGTTTCAAAAGTCCCCCCATATTATTCTGCCTCCAATCTAGATACTAATTCAGTAGCAACAGCCGTATATGTGCTGTGAGTAGCTTTATCCCAAACAGAACGACTGCTTTCAGTGATTCCAGTAAGGTCATATCTCTTTACTCTTTCCATAGCAGTAATGACATTTTCAAATATGTTGTCTTCCCCAAATTCTTCTACGGCCTGTTTAAGAACGGCATTGTCAATAATTGATTGCCCTTTTGTAAGAACTGGAAGAATACCTGCTACATCTACTTTTGCTCCAAATTCGTCAATTAAATTCGTTTGTAAATAGCTTAAGAAACTTTTTGCTCCCAGCAATGCTCTTTGCTGAGTTTGTAACATAACAACGATCCAGTCGCAGCACATAAAAACGTTATCGTTTGTTAAACTCATTGTAGGGCTTACATCAAGAAACACGAAGTCGAATTTGCTAGATATATTTGACAAAGAGTTTTTAAGATAGCTGACTTTAGCTTTTTCATCAATGTCTTGTTTATCAACCCACCGACTGAATAAGTTCATATCAGCAGCAGCTGGTATTAAGTCAAGACCGTTCTTAATGTTAATGATGCCGTCATTTAAGTCTTTTCCGTTAATTAGTAATGCAAAAAGAGATGGATCAATTGTGATGTTGGAATTTTCGTGACTTTTTGTTTTTATCATTAAATCAGTTAGGTTTGCTTGAGGGTCACAATCTACCATAAGCACTTTATATCCCATATTTGATAATTCCCAACTTATTAAGGCTGTAGTAGATGTTTTACCAGTACCACCCTTTTCATTGGCGCAACTAATTATCATTTTTTAAAATTCCTCCATTCGTACACGGTACACGGTGTACTGTGTTATGTGTACAGTGTACCGTACTCAGTACACGATGTACAGGAAAAAATCCTTAACCATTGAATGCGGAATGACGGCTTTTTTATTAAATTATTTAAGTGTACAGTACACAGTACCCAATACACAGTGTACAGTGTACAAGATACAGTGTACTGTGTACGGTGTACTGTACACAAGAAAAATTGACCAAAGATTTGATAACTGATATAATGATAACCGTAGTCAAAATAGAACATAAAAAAACACCCACCAACAGCCATTGGTGAGCGCCACAATAAATGTCATTCGATTAATGACTATTATATCATGGCCGGTGCGATTTTTAAAGCCCTAGGGGACAAGCTGGGGTCTAAATCCAAGGGGACACGTTTGCCAGTGCGACTTCAATAAGTCTGGCTATACCACAACAAGGTTATCTGTACGGCTGGGTGGTGAATGGTGAGCGCGACCATTAACGGCGCGGGTGGTAAAACGAAGCTTCGGCTTGGTGCCATTGATTAGTTGGTGATCGAACAAACATAAATACGTATCGTCAACGCCTACTAGGGCGTTTTTTAGTAGGTTAAACCGAAAACGTAGGTTTATAATGAGTGGTGGTAGCAATACCGCAATTGTACAGACAAGCGACGGGCGTTAACGACCGACGAACTAAGGGGAAACTTTTAGTAGTAGAATTGTACTCTGGTTCAGTTATTCCAAATAGCTGTTTCCAGGGAACAATTCTGCGCTCAAAACGTCACTCCCTCTAAACTGAATGGAAAACCGTAACCCGTCAAGACAAATATAAAGAAAAAAAGAAAGTTGGTGGAATTGTTGGAATGTAAGGATTACATTGTTCCATTGAATCCAGATGTGATCGTTAAGAAGACAATCTATCGGAGTTCTGCAAGAATTACTGATCGACAAAGGAACCAAGTGAAGAGAGTTTTGCGTAGTCAAGGGTATCAGGGAAGAATTAGTAGTATTCGATATACTCGGGTAAATTACAAGTATTCCTTTAAAGTATCCGTGAAGTATCAGGGGAGTGTCGGTAAGTTTTTGGTTAATGGTAGATTGTAAAATTAATCCGAACGCTGTTCGGACAAAAAGATCAGCCTTCTCTAAAATGGTGTTTACCACAAACCCATCTTTTAGGAGCTGATCTTTTGTCTAGGGTCTGTCCAATATCCAAATGGGTGGTCGGCTGAACCGATCACCGTCCACAATTTCTTATGAAGTATCTCGATGTAAACCTTATCAGGCTGAATTAGCACAAACAGATGCCGAATATAAGCGGTCACAATGTGGTCGAAAGGTAGATTGTAAAATTAATCCGAACGCTGTTCGGACAAAAAAGATCAGCTTCCTTTAAAATGGTGTTTACCACAAACCCATCTTTTAGGAGCTGATCTTTTGTCTAGTATAACCTATTCCGAACGAATTAAAATCGAAACCTTTTGTGAACTAGGGCTGTCCAATATCCA
>NZ_BAAFRU010000045.1:0-4426 GCF_045862015.1 Levilactobacillus muriae | reverse complement strand
ATTTTTATCCTAAAGGGACTCGTTTTGAGCACATTAGTGCTCAAGATTTAACGACGACGTTACTCCAAATTAACCAGCGACCGCTTAAAATACTCGACTGGCAAACACCGTATCAGGTTATGCTGACCAATTTGTCCAAAAATTCGGATTAAATTTGCAATCTACCACTCAAATGCCATCCATGCCGTTGAAAAATATTCAACCCGTAAGGCTGACGTCATGGTTTGTTTCTGCGTCATTGACAGTTGCTGCATTAAACGACCCTCTTTCATGTGACTGTTCATCTAAGTACAGACACATGATATATTCAACATATGTATATATCAACATATAACGCCGATCAATGACTCCATGAAAGGTCTTGCAGCAACTTTTTAACAAACTAGTGCTGGTGGGCGTGTTGTTGACTTGACTGGGGCCGATAAGCGGCAACTAACCCTGTCACAGCGTCCAAAGTCATAATCAGACCCATTAACCACATCGCTGCCATATTGTGCATGGTACCAATTAGAATCAGCAGCACCACATTTAACGCCAGCATGAGCCAGCCCATTATTTTCGACATTTGTTGCATGAAAATCCTCCTCAAGTGTATGGATAAGACCTATACCATTTTTCGATACTACTTTAGGTTAATTCTAAATTATGTTTATGGCAACCCTAAAAAGTGTTAAAATTCTTGTCAGAGGGGGAAATCACGATGAAAACTTATACGGACTATTTCTTTGATGAGCCAGCGTTTGATCTCCACGATGGCGGGTACGTGCCGCTTGAGGTCAGTGATGCGCCTGAGAAGCCCTTAAATGTGCCGCCGTTGTTGAAACCGGATAAAGAGACGGCGACCGACGTTTATTACACGGTGACAGCAGAGGCTGGGGAAACGCAACTGTTACCTGGGGCGAAGACCAAGACGTGGGGCTATAATACCAGTCTGTTAGGTCAGACGATTGTGTATCGCCGTGGTCAGCATACGCATGTGACACTGAAAAACACCCTGCCTGAGTTGACCACTTTTCATTGGCATGGGGCTAATGTCAGTGGCCCTTATGTTGATGGCGGATGCCATGCGCCGGTTTATCCGGGTGAAAGTAAGCATATCGACTTCACATTGGAACAACCGGCGACGACTTTGTGGCTGCACGCGCATCCGTGCCCATCCACAGCCGAGCAGGTTTGGCATGGTTTGGCTGCCATGGTGATTGTCAAAGACGACCATGAAGCCAGCCTGCCATTGCCAAGGAACTATGGCGTTGACGATATTCCGGTCATTTTGCAAGACCGGCGTTTTCATGAGAACAACCAGTGGGACTACCGGGCTGATTATGATCCTGACGGTGTTGCTGGGCCAACTGCAATGATTAACGGTACAATCAATCCCTATTTTGATGTCACCACGCAAAAGGTCCGGTTGCGTTTTCTGGATGGTGCTAATCGCCGTGAATGGCGGTTGCATTTTTCCGATGACCTGCCATTTACGCAAATTGGCGGGGATGGCTCACTGTTACCGGAGCCGGTCAAATTTACCCATTTGATGCTGACTTGTGCTGAGCGTGCCGAAGTGATTGTTGATTTTGGCCAATACCATGAAGGCGACGAGGTCACCTTATATACGGATGATGTGCCATTGCTAAAGTTCCGCATTCATGCTTTCAAACCGGATCAGACTACCTTGCCTGATAAGTTGTTCGATGTGAAGGCACCAGTGGTTGACCCGGCTTTGCCAGTTCGCCACGTTGTGATGCAGGGGATGGACGAAGGTGTTGCGATTGATGGTAAAAAGTTTGCCATGCAGCGGATTGATGCCACGCAACCAATTGGCAAAGCCCAGTACTGGGATGTTACCAATAGCAATGATGCGCCTGGAATGGTTCATCCATTCCATGTGCATGGAACCCAATTCTTAGTCTTGTCGCGGAATGGGCATGCGCCGTATCCAAATGAACATGGTTTCAAAGATACAATTGGCGTGAATCCTGGTGAAACGGTTCGGCTGCTGGTTCGCTTTGATTTGCCAGGGGTTTATATGTATCACTGCCATATCATTGAGCACGAAGATGGCGGCATGATGGCACAGATTGAAACATTCGATCCAGCCAAGCCAAAGCAAGAATATAAATTGATGGATATGGATACGTTAATGATGGCCTTGGCTAAAGAACGTGGCGTCAAACCATCTGAGATTTGGATGGGCGGTATGCAGTCTTATGAAAAAATGGGAATGAAAATGTAAACGTCCCACAATACTAATATAGAAAAAGATGATTTTAATATGCACTCTCCAACGATCAAACATCGCGGGGCTTTTGTCGCCACGTTACTGACAGGTACCTTTTCGATGTCAATTTCTCAGTCTTCTTTAAGCACCGCTTATCCTGCTTTTATGAAGGCTTTTGGTTTAGGAGCGGATACAGTTGCTTGGCTGACAACCGGCTTTATGTTGGTGATGACCTTGATGATTCCGGTTAGCCCATGGCTGTTGCATAATGTTACTTTCCAACGGCTTTTCCAAGCGATTGAACTCATTTTTGCCATTGGGACAGGCTTATGTATCTGGGCACCGAGTTTTACCGTGCTCATGATTGGCCGGTTGTTTGAAGCGATTGCGGTCGGGATTATTTTCCCGAGTTTCCAGACCGTGTTGCTGACGATTACGCCGCATAGTGAGCGTGGTCGGGTGATGGGCACGGCGGGATTGGTCATGGGCTCAGCCTTGGCAGTCGGTCCGATTATTTCCGGTGTTTTGCTGACATGGTTCCCTTGGCAGGCTTTATTCTTGTTCTTCTTGGTCGTTTCGCTGCTTGTGCTGGCCGTTTCAACGGTGACCATTGCGTCTGTCATGCCATTGCAACCGACGCAACTGGACTGGGTGTCCTTCCTTTTATCCGCAAGTTTTCCAATTCTACTTTATGCCTTGGGTGCTTTGTCGAAAAAAGGCTTAACTGTTGGCGTGGTTGGTTTGTTGATTTTAGGCGTTCTGGCAGCTGGTATTTTCGTTGTTCGGCAATTGAATCGCCAACCACCAATGTTGCAAATGCGAGTTTTTGCCACTGGTATGTTTACTAAAGCGGTGTTTCTGACCGGAATTTCATACGTCGGTTTGATTGTCACCACTATCCTGATGCCGCTTTACTTTCAAACGCTACTTGGTTTGTCACCGTTGATTTCTGGCTTGTCCTTAGTGCCAGCTGCGGTGTTGCTGAGTATTTTGAATCCAATTAGCGGGCGCCTACTGGATCGCTTTGGACCGCGTGTTGTGGCCATGATTGGCATGTTGTTGATTACTGGCGGCTTTGGTCTGTTAGCAGTCTTTGCCCATCATTTACCGCTGATTGGGGCAATTATGTTGGCGATGGCGACTGAAGCCGGCAATGCCTTTGTGATGATGCCTTCAGTGACGGCTGGCGCGAATGCTTTGCCGAATGAGCTCGTGGCAGACGGCACTGCGGTTACGACGACGGCTCGTCAGTTATTTGGTTCTGCCGGTGTCATGTTCGCCACAGTGTTGTTGGATGGCATGCAAACCACGCTGCGAAGTCATGCTGGCGGTTTTGCTGTTACCTTCGCTGTGTTTGCTGGCGTGGGCCTGATTGGCTTGCTGTTGGCGTTGACGTTACCAAAGGAAGTCGCGAAGAAAGCGGTATAGCTGCGAATTCGTGCTTTGCATCTACAAAAATGACCGCCTACCAAAAAGTAGACGGTCATTTTTGTTGCAACTAAGCATGCTTGACTGGGTACTTAGCCGCAAATGATCAGGAGAGAAGCATCGCGACTAGGAAAGGAGGGCAACACGGTTGCTTTAGTCAACAAAGACCAGTTCGATAGTTTCATCTTCCGGTTTGATGTTGACAGATAAATGACGATTAAGGTCGGCCACCAGTTTGCGTGCGAAGGCCATCTTCTCGTCGAATTCGGTCATGTGCGAAGTAAACGGGACGCTTTGGTAATTAAAGTTTTCGCCGATATAGCCCGGATCAGTCACGTAGCGCAAGTTGTTTTCGTCGTGGCGACTGCCCGGTTTCAGGACGGTATCCAAATACTGATAGAGAATCGTTGGATCGTAGTTCAGCGGCTTATCAAGGGTCGTGGAAAGCTTGTAGCCGGTTGCTTGACCAGCGAATTGTTCGTTGATTTGGACTTGGGTAAGGCTTTGATACAATTTCAAAACGATCACTCCTCTTCTTTTCACTTTTAGTATAGCAGTTATGGTAGATTGTAAAATTAATCCGAACAGCGTTCGGATTAATTTTACAATCTACCACACAACCAAAAAGCCATTCATCTCATCACGAGGTGGGTGGCTTTTTTGAGTAAGTTAAGTGACAGCATTGATTGATTGTTATATGATTGTGTATGTCCTAAATGGACACAAGCAACGCTCCTAAGCAAAGCCTGTATGTACTGATTTCAGAAAAGCCCTCTATTCCGC
>NZ_BAAFRU010000044.1:0-4459 GCF_045862015.1 Levilactobacillus muriae | reverse complement strand
GCGCGATTAAAAACGTGCCAAACAGCAACATCAACGAGAGTGCCTGGAAGACGCTCATTGACTGTGAAACCTTCCTGAAGATTATTCCATGTTCCCATGGGCCTCACCTCGCAAGGGAAAAGACAGCCACCGCCCTTAAAACTTCCTGCTTAATCTATTATACAGAAACTTTGACGAGGAAACCAAATTTCATCTTAATATTGTTATCAACTGTTTCAGTGAAAGTTGCGCTTAATAAGGTATTTTTGTTTAATACTACGATCAAAGTTTAGCAGCAACTAAAAGCAGCTTAGAATTTCTTTGTCGGTAGCAACCAGAGCTTATTTGTATAATTCTTTAAGCTTTTTTCATTTAATTCAACTTTTAACAAATTTGAATATCTCTACCAACCATTCTTTAGCAATTTTTTCTCTGTCGTTTTCATTTAATTCAACAATTCCCTGATTTTCTTCACCTGAAATGTCTTTTTGTAGTATAACTGCCATTTCAGCCTGTGTTAATTGAACGTAGGAAGCTAATGTTGATATAGAGTATGTGAAATTAATTGCGTCCCCTGAATTTGCTAGAATAATAGTCCTATTGCTTTTAGTTTTTAAAATTTTATACCCACCATTGTGTCCATAGCGGGGTAATTTGTTGATCATTTGACTATTTTTAAAAGTATCGTCCGCTGAAGTTACAGAAAAGCTATATAAAGTATGTTTCAAATCCAATTTTTTTAGTTGAAGAGTATCAATAGACTTCTCTCCATTAGCTATATACACAATATCAACGTCAATTAGCTCAGTATATATATCATTAGTTATTTGGTACCCATGGGCTAATGCGTTAGCTAATCGTATTGCCCTTTTATCAGAAACTGTGACTATTGCACCACGTTTTCTTAAATTACCCGCTATACTGGAGCCAACTTTACCATAGCCAATAACTAGTACTTTCTTGCCTAAAAGCGTCGTTCCATAATCTGCTAAAAAGATTTCGGATTTGACTACAATCTCATGTCCAACCAAAAAATCTTCCTCAATTTTTAAAGAACTTCTTGCCACTGATAGTATTGGGACTGATATTGAATTATTGGACAGCTTATCTTCATACTTTTGGTAGCCATTTCCCGTATCCTCGATTATTTTAACCAATTGACCTTTAAACTGTTTCTGAATGTCACTTAATCTTGGTACAAAATACCCACCAATATCAATAATTGCAAACGTGTCCTGTCCGACAATTTTCTTTATCAAGTTAGGTGTATCAACGCCTGCTAATTCTTTCCTAGAAACATCTAATATTGTACAAGTTTTTGATAAATGTTTAAGGACTTTACGATCGATACTTTTGGGCTTGGGTATAAAGTACACTTCGTAGTGTTCACATAAATAGTCTATAAAATCCAAACTGTTAATCACAGCGTGCTCTACGACAGGATTTTTTGGGGATCAGACTGTCCTTTATTAAAAAGCGCAGCGACTTTTTCGAAATACGATTTATCTAATAGATACTCATTATGTCTCATCTTTTACACCTGTTTCCATTTGGAATTCAGATAAGAAATCACGCATATACTTTGTTCGACGACTGGCTTCTTGCTTTCCCATTCTGGTATTCATTGAACTTGCTAATTTCAGTAGCTTTTCATAAAAGTGATTGATGGTTGTACTTTTGTGATGGCGATAATCATCGTGTGTTTTGATTTCCTTCACTGATATTTTGGGATCGTATATTTCCTGTCCAGCGTGCCCGCCGTAAGCAAATGCACGTGCTATGCCGATTGCGCCTAGTGCATCAAGTCTATCAGCGTCCTGAACACATTTACCTTCGTTAGAAAGCTGGTAATGGTGTTCAATGTTGTCAGAATATGACATATGTTGGATAATATCTAAAATGTCTTCTCTAGCCGGAGTTGCAATATTCTCATGGCTAAGTATAATTCGTACTTCTCTCAGTCTATTCTTTTTATCTGCAGTGACTTTTTCGTCTATGGTGTCATGCAAATAGCTAGCTGCTTTCACAACATACAGACCAATATCAGTTTCATCTTTTTTAAAATCTTCTGTATATATTTTTTGAGCTAACTTAGCCACTCTTTGGGCATGAAGAAAATCATGCCCAGTTGGATCAAAGGCCATATTTTCTTTAGAAAATGATTTTATATCATCTAAACTCATTACTCTTTATCTCCTTTAATTACTTTATTTCGTAAAGCTATCAAGCATAGAGAAATTGTGAATACGGCAACAAAAAACAAAATCAAGAAATTGATTGCTAACCCCCATTTTGTCCCTGAAATTACACTCCCTTGTTGTTTCTGCAATAAAGAAACAATAGAGGACGATATTGCAATTCCAACTGCTCCTGAATAAGCTTGAACCGTCATATAAATCGAATTACCATCATTTACTAACCCAGCAGGTAATTGAGACAAACTATAGGTCATGATGTTACTGTAGCTAAAGCTCAATCCCACCATAAAAAGCATATATATTAAAACCAGCCCGCCAATACTTGGTGTAAATAGGTTGGCGCCCAAAAAGGTCAGTCCAATGATTATACAGCCACTTATAATGGGTAAGCGGGGTGCAGTTTTATCGTAAATAATACCAGCAACCACCGATAGCACTGCATCAATCACAGCGGCAGGAGCAATTAGAAAACCTACCAAACCAGGTGACTGGGCAAAAAGTATTTGTAGCACATTAGGGATTAAGTATGACATACTCAAAGAACTGAATTGCAATAGAAAAAAAGCACTTAACAACTGCAAAAAGCGTTTGTTTTTAAAGAGACTTAATTCCAATAATTTATGGCTCTTATGCTTCTCATTAAGAAGGAAAAGTAAGCCACTAAAAAAAGCTGTTCTTAGTAAAAACAAATACAATTTAAAAGAGCTACTGTTAGCAGTCAAGTTAGCAATAAACATCAACGTCGTTGTCAAAAAAATGGCCAAGAAAATGCCCCCACGGACATCAAAGGGAACGTAATGAACCGGTGAACTTTGTTCAATGCTAAGCTCACCAAGCAGCCAGGTAACCATAATAATTGGTATTAAAATTATAAATAGAAAATGCCAATTTAATGTGTCCTGAATTATGCCACCATATATGGGCCCCACTGCTGGTGCAAAGGCAATAACTAAGCTACCTATCCCCATAAAAGTGCCAACTTTTTTCTTTGGCACTTGATCTAGTACGACAGCAAACATCAACGGTAACGCGATTCCATCAGCAATGCCTTGACATAAGCGGCCTAGCAAAACTAAATTAAAGCTGTTGGAAAAGCTTGCAATCAACGTACCGACTAAAAAGCTTAAGCACGAAACTCTAAATAAAGTTACCACACGAAACCGTCTTAAAAAGAATGAACCCAATGGAATCAAACTAGTTGAGACTAGCATATATCCAGTAGTCAACCATTGAACTTGACTGATAGGTATAGAAAAATACGTTGTTAATTGTGGGAAGGTTATGTTTAACGCTGTTTCAACCACTATTCCTAAAAAGCTTAAAAGACCAATCGAAATTATTGCGCTCAATAGTTTGTTGTGTTTCTCTTGAACCAAGAATTGCACCTTCCAAACACTACATGTAGTTTTTTCATCACATATTATACCACTATATATGGTTCTTAGGCCGTTGCTCCTACATATTTTCAAAAACGAACAATTGTTTCTCTAGCCTTTGAGAAACTACACTTAAAATAGTCGCAAGTCCGTTATAGGCATGCTATAATGTAGACAGAAAAAGGAAGCCCCGCTAGAACAGGACTTCCCATGTAGAACCGTTTAAGACGGTGGCAAAGTTTAATAATAGATTAAATAATCCGTTAGCCCTGCCAAAAGCTAAGACGGATTATTTTTTTGCTGACTTTTGATCAGCTCAACAATTAATGCGATTAAGGCTACGATAAAGGTACCGAAAGCCAGCATTAATTGTAAAGCGTCCGCAACGGACACTTAGGCTACTCCTTTCGTTAGGATTTATGGGCTTTAAGGGTTTAACACCATAAGCACCACCTCCGATCGGAAATAGCCACCGCCTTAACTTCTCTACAAACTTTAATTATACAGGCAAACTAGGAATCTACCAAGCATGTAAGTAATTACAAAGGGTTATTATTATGGAGGCAAAACATGAACATATCTGAACTATCTGAAATTCTGAAATCAAATCAACACGAAACTGACACTTACGATTTTAAAGAACGCTGGGAGAACACAAATAGTGAACTTCTAAAAGATATTCTAAGTTTTGCTAACACAGCTCACCATAAAGATTGATATTTGATATATGGAATCGATGATAGTAAACACGTTGTTGGCATAACTGATGAAGATAAAAAGGTTCTATGTCAACTGTTGTTGGTAATTCCATTTATAAAATTGTCTAATCCTTTGAGATTAGGCAATTTTTTTTGAGCCCAAATGCCAGATGAATCCTTAATCTAAAGCTTGTGAAACAGCCAAAGC
>NZ_BAAFRU010000043.1:0-4618 GCF_045862015.1 Levilactobacillus muriae | reverse complement strand
AACATTTAGATCGACAGTTAGCGGCTTTAAAAGACGTTGATAAATTATTTACGGATAAATTAAGTGGGGCTAACACTAATCGGCCAGAACTGCAAAAAATGCTGGCCTATATTCGTGAGGGTGATATCGTCCTGGTCACTGAATTAGATCGCTTAGGCAGAAACAACCAGGATTTAACTAAGATTATGAACACCATTCAAAATAAGGGGGCCACCTTAGATGTGTTAAATTTACCGTCCATGACCGGGATTGCGGATCCCAACTTACGGCAACTGATGACCAACTTGATTATTGAACTCTATAAGTATCAGGCCGAAAGTGAACGTAAGCGAATCATTGAGCGCCAGCAGCAAGGAATTGCCTTAGCTAAGCGACAGGGTAAATATCATGGGCGCAAACCCCAATACACCCAAGACGATCCCCGCCTGCAACATGCTTTTAAGCTTTACCAGGCAGGCATGAGTGACATTGATGTGACTCGAAATACCGGGATTAAACGGACGACCTTTATCAGATATCGCAAAAAGTTTAATATAAAAAGATGAGACTTATATGTCAGATAAATTAAAAACCGTTTTTTATGAGCAGCAAAACTATTTTGAGAAAATGATGGGAATCATGTTAGAGTGGTATCATTTATTAATCGGAATGCAAACAACTGTGCTCAACATAGTTCTGAAAGTGTTTGTTGTTCCATTCTTCGATTGCATGCTTAGTAGCTTTCGATTCATCGTACACGTTTTTATTTTCAAGATTGTATTTGAAAATAAAATGTTACCTTTTACCCTAGAAAGGTAACGCCAAAAGAAAAATTCCCAATGCATTTAGCAAAGGGAATTTTTTGTAATTAATTCGTGGTTTTTTTGATAATCATTTGAAAGTGAATTATCGAATTGTGGCCCCTAATACGTTTTTAAAATGATTCATCGCCCATTCAGCACCAGCTGGTGAGAACGTGGCCACGGCTGCTTGTGGAATCACAATGTGGTAATCCAGGTTGTAGGCACTGATTGCGGTGTGGAGGACACAAATATCAGTGCAGACACCAGCAATCCAGACTTCATCAATCCGCCGTTCCCGCAGGTAGTTATCCAAATTGGTGTTTTGGAAGGAGGAGTAACGGTTCTTATTGAATTTGTAGACATGGGAGTCGTCATGATGTTGATCAAACCAGCTGCCGACTTGGCCGTATAGTTTCTGACCGGTCGTCCCAATAATATTATGGGCCGGATATAGTTTGGTTTCTGGATTGAATGGGTCATTAAGCCGGTGACCATCAGTAGGAAAGATCACATAATCATGCTGGCTTAAGAATTGATCGGCTAACCGCATAATTTCTGGGGCCAACGTCTGCGCTGGCTTGCCAACCGTTAGTGATCCCTTATCAGCCACAAAGTCGTTTGTATAGTCAATAATTAAGAGCGCTTTAGCCATCTTAATGTTCCTCCGTAAATTGAGCTTTAGTAATTAACTGTTCTTGCAATTCAGCCAATGTAGCTGTTAAGTAAACTGGGTACCGATCGGGGTTAACTAACCGTTTTGTGGCTTCTGGTAATTCTGCTACTTGATCCATTGAGAATTGCTGAATCTTAAAGAGATCATTTTCGATTGGGGAAGCATTGGAACCCAGATATTCTTGCATCAATGGCTTAGCATTAAAATTAGTCAGAACTTGGCTGGCGTGCGTGGCTGCCGAATTAGCATTAACCACTTTCAATGGAGCCGTGATGTGCTCATCAGCCAGGGCAATCACATCGGCGATCGCTTGATGAAGGTTATCTTGCCGGTAAATCCGGTAAACTTGCTTATTACCAGGAAGGGTGATCTTTTCTCTGCTATCACTAACCTTAATTTTTGGGATCCATTGATCATTAATCTTTTCTTCGGCGAGCTTATAAACGCCACTTAATACCGGACTGGAGGAACTGGTAATTAAACGTTCCCCAATCCCAAAGTTATCAATTGGAGCTCCTTCATCCAACAACGACTTAACTACATGCGCATCAAGGGCATTTGAAGCTGTAATCTTTGCCTTGGGGAAGCCAGCATCATCGAGCATCTTCCGGGCTTTGATGGCTAATTGCGAAATGTCACCGGAATCTATCCGGATCCCGACTGGTTGGTGCCCTTGAGCGCTAACTTGCTTGAAGACCCGAATCGCGTTCGGCACTCCTGACTTCAAGACATCATAAGTATCAACGAGCAAGGAAACTTTGTCAGGATAAACCTTGGCCCAAGCTTGAAAGGCACTTAATTCATCAGAGAAGCTTTCGACCCAGGCATGTGCCATTGTGCCGGCCGCGGGAATATTAAATTTACTGGCTGCTTGTAAGTTCGACGTGCTGGTACAACCGCCGATCACCGCGGCTCGCGCCCCATACGTGGCGGCATCAGGGCCTTGCGCCCGCCGCGCGCCAAATTCCATAATTGGTCGGCCTTGAGCGGCATGGTTGATTTGCCAAGACTTCGTCGCAATTAATGATTGATGGTTAATGATGTTTAGAATAAAGGTTTCTAACAGCTGGGCTTCAATCAACGGTCCACTAATTGAAATAATTGGTTCCCGTGGGAAAACAGGGGTTCCTTCTGGTAAAGCCTTAATCGAGCAGTGATTTTTAATCTTGCTCAGGTAATCCAAAAACTCGGGAGTAAATTCATTCAGGGAGGTCAGGTATTCAATATTCTCCTTAGTGAAATGCCAATTTTGAACTTGTTCTACCACCTGCTGGAGACCAGCGACAATGACAAAACTACCGTTGTCGGGAACCCGGCGGTAAAAGACGTCGAAGCGAGCTTGTCGATCATGGGGTAGGGTAGCGTAGTACCCATTGGCCATGGAAAATTCATATAAGTCGGTTAATAGTTGTAGATTCATCTTAAATGCTTCCTTTTAAGTAAAAATTACTTTAATTTGGCTAAAAATAAAAGTATGGTTGACTTTTATTTACGTCTAGTATAAATACTTTGCAGCAAAATGCAAATGATGCCCTTTAGTTAAGTTGGTAGAGCTTTGGTGGCCGCCCAGAATGGTTCAAAGTGGCGACCCCGACTTCTTTGAAGAGGTGGTTGTGAGTTTTCTTAAAGTTGGAATTATCAATCTTGTCAATTGTCGTACCTAAGAAAGCCGCAAAGACTTCGCGCGCTTGGCGCAGGGTAAAGGTATTACCTAAGATCCGAAGAATTTGGGGTTGATAGTCCAGCTTGTTTTTAATCCGATTAATGGCGGTAGTAATGATTTGAATATGATCAAAGACCAGGTGACCGGCGGGACTTAGGATAATCTCCTGTTGGTCATGGGTGATCACATAGTTGCCCTGATCTTTATCAAGCACGAACCATTGGGCATCTGTGGCCCCATACCCTGGATGCAATTTTGGGGTTGATGGTAAATAGGTCATATAGGCGAGTGCCAGTGCCCGAGTTCCCGTAACCCGCTTGGGATCTGTAAAGGTGGCCAGTTGTTCGGTTGAATTCATCGGAACTTGCAGGCCAATTTTATCGTCAATTAGACGAATGCAGGCCGCGTCGGCACTCTCTTTACTCCGCAAGAGGGTTTCGGGGAGGGCCCAATGTCCCTTTAGAGGTTCATCTGCCCGCTTAATCAATAGTAATTGTGGTCGGTGTAATTCAGTATTAAAACTCCAAATGACGTTGGTGATGGTCACCAATGGCCGGGCAATAATTTCACTATCCAATTGACGCTCCTCCCTTCATAATTGTTAACTCAACTCTATTTTAGCATTTCTCGGCCACTAGTAATTGCCCAGTTGCTTTAAATCATGTTTGACGAGGATTGCTAAATTTTGAATGGTGATCGACGTCGGCTGGGCTAACCATAAGCAAAAAGTATTCCAGAAAATACCGACGGCAATGCGGGTCATATATTCAACTTTGGTATCGTTAGTGACATCGACGTGTCAAGCAACACTGGGGTGGCGGAGATGGAAACGCCGAAAGAAAACCGGCATCGTTTGGTTAGTATTATCCAAGATCTTATAGCTTAAACCAGCTTTAACTAACAAAGCCAATTTAGCTGAGTGAGCTGGCCAGTAAGTAAAGAAGTCATCGATGACTTCTTTATAGGTTTGGGGGTTAACTTGCAAGATCCAATCAGTGTATTTCTTTAGTAAGGAAATAACATACTGATTAATCACATCGTCTTTGCTTTTGAAATTCCGGTAAAAAGTCCGCCGGGAAATACGGGCTTGGTTACTAATATCGATCACGAAAATTTCTTGGTACGGTTTGACGGTTAATAATTTTTTACAGGCTCAAACCAAAGAACAATCAGCTTTTATTGAGCTACTTAAACAGCAGTTAGAGGTTAAGGACGAACAGATTGCAACGACTAATAGGATTGCCGATCAAGCACAACAATTAGATTTAACTACACACAAACAATCACAACCATCATTACCTCAACAAACCGAATCTGAGAGAGCGTAAAATATCTTGTGTAAATGCATAAAAGATTTCTGAATTGTATAGAAAGAGTGTTTAAATAATTATGTGTAAATAGAAAAATAAGCAATTGAAAAGGGAAAGCCTCTCCCTTATGATAGTTAGCAACCACACTCACTTCATAGGACATAGGAGGCTTTCCCCATGACTCAGTTTA
>NZ_BAAFRU010000042.1:0-4709 GCF_045862015.1 Levilactobacillus muriae | reverse complement strand
TCCGCCTTTTGCGATCTGCATCTTGCTGAGCTAATTCTGGATCATAAGGTTTAACCCGGTCCAACTCATAGCTAATCGTAGCTTTGGCAACGCCTAAGGCGTCAGCCATTACTTGGTAAGATTTATTCCCCTCATTGACCAGTTGTGCTAGTGCGCCACGTTGAAAACGTGATAAAGTAGATGTACCCAAAGTAATCACTCCCTATATTGGTTGGAATTAGCTACTACCATTGTAAGTGATTGCTTTGGGCTTTTTAATTTCTGTTCGGATTAATTATAGAATTTGCCTCCACTGGATTGCAAGGTGAACATCCTGCTGTTCAATGGCTTTTAAAATGTTTTGATGAATGATGGGCTGATCACTGTGAAATTTAAGCTCGATAAACTGCTTACCGAAGCGATCGTTGAATGACTGCCAAAAGTGTTCGTAAATTGTCGCAATCACGCTGTTATGGGCGGCTTCAATAATTGCTTCGTGAAATTTTTCGTCCGCCTGACGATAGGCTTCGATTGAATGACGTTTGGCAGCTGCCGCCCGAATTTCGAGATAATAGCCCAGGGCCTTCAAATCGGTTGCGTTCCGGTTCAGGCAGGCAAGGTTGACGATGCTGATTTCCAAGGCCTTGCGGGCTTCATAGGCTTCAATTGCCGGCGCTTCCCGTAACGCTTTTGAAATGGTTGGGTCGGGCAGGGTGTCGTGGATTACGGTGGTGCCCTTTCCCTGAATAACCTCGATTAAGCCGAGGTTGACGAGTACTTTGATAGCTTCGCGGATTGTTGAACGGCCGACATTGTATTGCGCCATTAAGTTCGGTTCGGTGGGGAGCCGATCACCAACTGCTAATTCGTGGTTTAAGATGGCGGCTTCGATTTCCTGGGAAACCTTATCCGCTAAACTCTGGGACTTTGATTGATTGTTCTGGATGGTTGGCACTTCCTAACACCTCATTAAAGCTTACTTTTTTCCTCGTCATAACCTTCCAACAAGTTGGCATAACGAGCTAATGCAAATAGATAGTCTGAAAGCCGGTTCAGATATTCGAGAATTTCTTCATTCAATGGCTGGGCCTTATCGTTGAGTTCAACGACTAATCGTTCGGCCTTCCGAGCTAATGCCCGGGCATACTGCAACGCGGCCCCTGACGGGTTACCACCAGGGAGGATAAACGCTTTGATTACAGGTAATTTGGCCATGATGGCATCGATTTCGGTCTCTAACTGCTTGGTCTTCTCGTCAGTAATTTCATGGTGGCGCTTGACGGTGATGTCCGCTTGCAGTTCGTAAAGGTTGTGCTGGATGAGATTAAGTTTAGGCGCTAATTCTTGAGCTTTGGGTGACAAGATTGAGATCACATAACCCAACCAAGAGTCCAGTTCATCGATGGCCCCAAGCGCTTCAATCTGTAAGTCATACTTTGGGACCATTCGACCGGTGACCTGCTTGGTTTTACCGTGATCACCGACTTTAGTGTAGATTTTTACCATGTGTGTCGCTCCTTTGGATGTAAGGGTCAGTAGATTTATCATAAGCTAATTTTGCGCATTTTGCGATAATTAATTTTGGAAAATGAAAAATTTGTGGCACCTAATGAGGCTGCCGACCGGTAATGATTGCCTGCACAAATGCAGAAAGGCGCTCGTGGCCCATCATAAATAATTTAAAATGGAGAATCCGCATTTCGCCCTTTTCCCGCCGAATTTCGTGATGGTATTCGCGGTTGATTGATTTAATCCGGCGTTGTTCTTCTCGAGGGGAATTTTGCGGGTCGGGCGTGTACGTGCCAAACACGGATTTGTCGATAAAGCGAATATTGCGAAGAAACTCCTCACGCTGTTTTTCCGTCTTCTTGAATGGGTTCAAATGATTACCTCCTCACATAATGGTAATTTAACGCTGCTAATCGCGACCGTCAAGCGCCCAGGACGGGTTTTCGCCAAACAAAAACGGAAACCTTTGGTCAGATTTCCGTTCTTGGATCACCGCCGTAAAATGGGTGATTGGATGATTCAAATTTAAAAGATCATTATTACTTAATTGGGCAGGCGCCGCCTTCACAGTCGGTTTGACCGATAATTTCGGCACCCTTTTGATCATGGTTACCGCTCAACTGTTCAAATGTCCGTTGAACGTCACCGTGGATCTGCATGACCTTTTCTTCGTAAACTTTTGGCTCGATTGGTTCCTTAGGAGCTTGCTTGAATTCGTTACCAACGTAAGGCAATAACGACGTTGACTTAGTGGTGAAGCGGTACTGCTTCATCAGTGGGGCAATCTGGTCGCCTTCATCTGGTTGGAATGTAACGGTACAGCTAACCGCGTTATCGGACCAGTAAGTCTGCAGGAATGCCTGGGTGGCAAATTGTTCAGCAATCGAAACGTTCCCAGCTGAAGCAAAGGCTTTGCTGTCAGCGTGAGCAGCGCGGATTGGGAATTCAGCAACCATGGTGTTCTTGGAGTAAACGTCCTTTTCAACGTGGTAGCCGCAAGCTTTCAATGCTGGCAGCAACGGATCAGAATCTTGGAACCGGATTCGTTGAATCAGGTAAGGGGCGTAGTGGAAGTGCATGCCTTCCGAAACGCCGGCTAATTTAGCAACGGTCCCTGATGGCTTAACGGTTGTGTGTTTGAGGGAGGTGTTGCAGCCTAGTTCATATGAGTAGTCCTTATCAGCTTTCACAACGGCCTTGTATAAACCATCAACCATTTTAACCGCACGTTTGTCGTAAATCGGCTTCTTGATTGCTTCGCCGGTTTCAGGATCCTTGGCGTCTTCGTAACCAACAACGACCCGGTTACCTAATTCGCTTAAAATCCAGTCTTGAATCCCGGACATTGAGATACCAATCCGGCGATTCTTCTTGATTGCTTTACGAGAAACTTCCCAGTCGTATGGGCTGAAAGTAACCCGTTTGGAGAAACGAGTCCCCAAAGCAAAGGCTTCATCGAGGTCCCAATTTTGCTGGCTGGCAACGTAAGGGAAGACTTCAAAGAGGTTACATGGTTCACCGTTTGAAAGTGAAATTTCACCACATGGGTTAGTCCCCTCAACGTTTGGATCGATGTCCTTTTGCAAGCCGTCGATTTTCCGGCCGTAGTTCTTGGATAATTCCAAGTTCACGATGCCGGGTTCGCCATTATGTTGAATGGAATCGGCGATTGGGCCGTAATTGCTGAATTTTGAGTCAACGGCAACACTGTTGTTAGAAGCCCAACGGTGATGCATGAGCTTTTCTTGGTCCTGCTTCATGGTGATGAAATCCTCATCATCGGCGGAGCCCAATGCTAATTCGGCAGAACGGCGAACGTTTCCGGCAACAACGGTCTTACCAATCATGTTGCCAATATCGGTCATGTCAACGGATGACAAGTGACGACGAACGCGGGCGTTCAAAATCTTGTTAATGTCAAATAGCATTTCAATGAGCGGCATTGGACCAGAGGCAGTTCCACCAAAGCCCTTGATCTTAGCACCCTTTTCACGGATGTCACTCATATCAAGAACCAGGTTCTTTTGACCCTTTGGATTAGTTGAAGCAAAGTGCAGGTCAATCAGATGCGCATTTGAAAGAACCCAGCCTTCGCGGGTATCGGGCAGGCGATAGTAAGCTGCATCGGTAATTGAATGCTTCTCAAAGTAGGCGTCCTTGTCAACGGCCCCCATTTTGAGGGAAGCATCATAGGATTTACTATTCTTGTCAATCACGATGGTTAAGTTGACTTCGTTGTTGACCAACGGAATCTTATGAACGTTTTCTTTAACGACAGAAAAACCGACACCGCCGCCCTTCATTAATTGGTCAAACATGAAGGAGTATGGCATTGAAACGGCTGGCTGATCCTTCTTCAAATATTCGGGCATAATGTGGCTGTCACCGTATGGTTGTGGGCGAATGCCGATAAACCAACAGTTGTTCAGGGCATCTCCGTTGCGAGCCTCATAAGGGGTTCCTGAGATCCACAGGTTTCGACCTGATGGGGTGGCAGCAAGGCCGTAGATTAATTTGTAAAGCTTCTTGGCTTCGTCGGTTAATTCACTGACTACTTGGGGATCCACATTGTTTTGGTGAAGTCGTGGGTCGAGGTTGATATTGCCCTCGACAACCCGCTTAACGGTTTCGTCCCAGTTCTCTGTCCGCTGCTTCTCTGGGATCCAACGGGCGTAAGTTCTCTTATATGTAACCCAGCCTAATTCGCCCCAGTGCGGTGTGATTTCGCTTTTTACTCGATTTATAAATTCATCAGATAGTGAAACTGATGAAAGTTTCATTGCTTGCATAACGATTCCTCCCGTACTTTTCATAAGTATTTCTTGTACTCATATTGACTTTGTTTCAGTCGCTTTTGATCGATTCGACACTATATATAGTATCTCGATGCGGACTGATAAGCAATATATTGTGCCTAAGAGAAATCGTCAGATGAACCGATGAACCGCGAGGCGACAAGGCTTGGCGTGGATAAAAAATATTTTGGGTTTAAAAATGGCAGATTGCAAGAAATAACTTGAACAAATTTAGTAACGCAGATCACGCAAAAAGATCTCAATCGGTGTTCGCCAATTTAAACATTTGAGTGGTCGGGAATTCAAATACCAGTTAATTTGAATCAATTCATCATCGGTAATCTCATCAATCGGTTGACCTTTGGGAATGAAGCGGCGTAGTACTCGGTTGCGATTTTCATTACTGCCTCGTTCATGTGGCGAATA
>NZ_BAAFRU010000041.1:3615-5388 GCF_045862015.1 Levilactobacillus muriae | reverse complement strand
CTTTGAAAACTGAACATTGTTTCGACAAACCAAATATGTGTAGGGCGGTTTGATACTTGGTATCAAACCCAAACAATATTTGCGAAGTCAATTCGCTTTTATAACAAAAAGTAACAACAATCGATGAGCTATTCAAGCATCATCTTTAAGATGAGAGTTTGATCCTGGCTCAGGACGAACGCTGGCGGCATGCCTAATACATGCAAGTCGAACGAGCTTCCGTTGAATGACGTGCTTGCACTGATTTCAACAATGAAGCGAGTGGCGAACTGGTGAGTAACACGTGGGTAACTTGCCCAGAAGCAGGGGATAACACTTGGAAACAGGTGCTAATACCGTATAACAACAGAAACCGCATGGTTTCTGTTTGAAAGATGGTTTCGGCTATCACTTCTGGATGGACCCGCGGCGTATTAGTTAGTTGGTGAGGTAAAGGCCCACCAAGACAATGATACGTAGCCGACCTGAGAGGGTAATCGGCCACATTGGGACTGAGACACGGCCCAAACTCCTACGGGAGGCAGCAGTAGGGAATCTTCCACAATGGACGAAAGTCTGATGGAGCAATGCCGCGTGAGTGAAGAAGGGTTTCGGCTCGTAAAACTCTGTTGTTAAAGAAGAACACTCTTGAGAGTAACTGTTCAGGAGTTGACGGTATTTAACCAGAAAGCCACGGCTAACTACGTGCCAGCAGCCGCGGTAATACGTAGGTGGCAAGCGTTGTCCGGATTTATTGGGCGTAAAGCGAGCGCAGGCGGTTTCTTAAGTCTGATGTGAAAGCCTTCGGCTTAACCGGAGAAGTGCATCGGAAACTGGGAGACTTGAGTGCAGAAGAGGACAGTGGAACTCCATGTGTAGCGGTGGAATGCGTAGATATATGGAAGAACACCAGTGGCGAAGGCGGCTGTCTAGTCTGTAACTGACGCTGAGGCTCGAAAGCATGGGTAGCAAACAGGATTAGATACCCTGGTAGTCCATGCCGTAAACGATGAGTGCTAGGTGTTGGAGGGTTTCCGCCCTTCAGTGCCGCAGCTAACGCATTAAGCACTCCGCCTGGGGAGTACGACCGCAAGGTTGAAACTCAAAGGAATTGACGGGGGCCCGCACAAGCGGTGGAGCATGTGGTTTAATTCGAAGCTACGCGAAGAACCTTACCAGGTCTTGACATACTATGCCAATCTTAGAGATAAGACGTTCCCTTCGGGGACATAGATACAGGTGGTGCATGGTTGTCGTCAGCTCGTGTCGTGAGATGTTGGGTTAAGTCCCGCAACGAGCGCAACCCTTATTATCAGTTGCCAGCATTAAGTTGGGCACTCTGGTGAGACTGCCGGTGACAAACCGGAGGAAGGTGGGGATGACGTCAAATCATCATGCCCCTTATGACCTGGGCTACACACGTGCTACAATGGACGGTACAACGAGTCGCGAAGTCGTGAGGCTAAGCTAATCTCTTAAAGCCGTTCTCAGTTCGGATTGTAGGCTGCAACTCGCCTACATGAAGTTGGAATCGCTAGTAATCGCGGATCAGCATGCCGCGGTGAATACGTTCCCGGGCCTTGTACACACCGCCCGTCACACCATGAGAGTTTGTAACACCCAAAGCCGGTGAGATAACCTTCGGGAGTCAGCCGTCTAAGGTGGGACAGATGATTAGGGTGAAGTCGTAACAAGGTAGCCGTAGGAGAACCTGCGGCTGGATCACCTCCTTTCTAAGGAATATACGGAGGCTACACATACTTTGTCGAAACAATGGTCAGTTTTGAGGGGTTT
>NZ_BAAFRU010000041.1:0-3261 GCF_045862015.1 Levilactobacillus muriae | reverse complement strand
CTTGTTCTTTGAAAACTAGATATTATCAATTATTTTCCTTTAATTATTAAGATAATTAAAACCGAGAAACAACTGCGTATTTTTGAGTTTTTTAATTAGTTTATATCGCTAATACTCAATTAATCAGCGATTACGAAGTAATCGTTAGGTTAAGTTATGAAGGGCGCATGGTGGATGCCTTGGTACTAGGAGCCGATGAAGGACGGGACTAACACCGATATGCTTCGGGGAGCTGTACGTAAGCTTTGATCCGGAGATTTCCGAATGGGGAAACCCAATTACTTTAATCAGTAATTACAACTCAGGGAATACATACTTGAGTTGAGGCAAACGCGGGGAACTGAAACATCTAAGTACCCGCAGGAATAGAAAGAAAAATCGATTCCCTAAGTAGCGGCGAGCGAACGGGGAATAGCCCAAACCAAAGAGCTTGCTCTTTGGGGTTGTAGGACTGAACATTTGAGTTACCAAAGTCAATGATAATCGAAGAGTCTGGGAAGACTCGGCATAGAGGGTGATACCCCCGTAGATGAAATTATTGACCCTCAGTTCAGTATCCTGAGTACGGCCACACACGTGAAACGTGGTCGGAAACCGGGAGGACCATCTCCCAAGGCTAAATACTCCCTAGTGACCGATAGTGAACCAGTACCGTGAGGGAAAGGTGAAAAGCACCGCGGAAGCGGAGTGAAATAGTTCCTGAAACCATGTGCCTACAATTAGTTAGAGCCCGTTAATGGGTGATAGCGTGCCTTTTGTAGAATGAACCGGCGAGTTACGTTAATTTGCAAGGTTAAGGTGTAAAGACCGGAGCCGTAGCGAAAGCGAGTCTGAAACGGGCGTTTCAGTAAGTTGATGTAGACCCGAAACCAGGTGACCTATCCATGTCCAGGTTGAAGGTGCGGTAAAACGCACTGGAGGACCGAACCCGTGTATGTTGAAAAATGCTGGGATGAGGTGTGGATAGCGGTGAAATTCCAAACGAACTTGGAGATAGCTGGTTCTCTCCGAAATAGCTTTAGGGTTAGCCTCGGAGTTAAGAATCGTGGAGGTAGAGCCACTGTTTGGACTAGGGGCCCGTCATGGGTTACTGAATTCAGATAAACTCCGAATGCCACTGATTTATATCCGGGAGTCAGACGATGAGTGATAAGATCCACCGTCGAAAGGGGAACAGCCCAGACCATCAATTAAGGTCCCTAAATACATGCTGAGTGGAAAAGGATGTGGAGTTGCATAGACAGCTAGGATGTTGGCTCAGAAGCAGCCACCATTTAAAGAGTGCGTAATAGCTCACTAGCCGAGTGATCCCGCGCCGAAAATTTACCGGGGCTAAGCATGTTACCGAAATTATGGATGCGACCAATAGGTCGCGTGATAGGAGAGCGTTCTAAGGGCAATGAAGCTAGACCGCAAGGACTAGTGGAGCGCTTAGAAGTGAGAATGCCGGTATGAGTAGCGAAAGATCAGTGAGAATCTGATCCACCGAATGACTAAGGTTTCCTGGGGAAGGCTCGTCCTCCCAGGGTTAGTCGGGACCTAAGCCGAGGCTGAGAAGCGTAGGCGATGGATAACAGGTTGATATTCCTGTACTAGTTAATCATGTTTGAACGATGGAGGGACGCAGTAGGCTATGGTGTGCACACGATTGGAAATGTGTGTTCAAGCGTCAAGTCTGGTGATGAGTTAAATGCTTATCGCTAAGGACAAGGCGTGACGAGGACCGAATTTAAGTAGGGAAGCGCCAGATGTCACACTGCCGAGAAAAGCTTCTAGTTAGTGATTAATTACCCGTACCGCAAACCGACACAGGTAGTCGAGGAGAGTATCCTAAGGTGAGCGAGTGAACTCTCGTTAAGGAACTCGGCAAAATGACCCCGTAACTTCGGGAGAAGGGGTGCTACACGCAAGTGTAGCCGCAGTGAAAAGGCCCAGGCGACTGTTTATCAAAAACACAGGTTTCTGCAAAATCGCAAGATGACGTATAGGGGCTGACGCCTGCCCGGTGCTGGAAGGTTAAGTGGATGAGTTAGCTTCGGCGAAGCCCAGAAATGAAGCCCCAGTAAACGGCGGCCGTAACTATAACGGTCCTAAGGTAGCGAAATTCCTTGTCGGGTAAGTTCCGACCCGCACGAAAGGCGTAACGATCTGGGCACTGTCTCAACGAGAGACTCGGTGAAATTATATTACCTGTGAAGATGCAGGTTACCCGCGACAGGACGGAAAGACCCCATGGAGCTTTACTGTAGCTTGATATTGGGTGTTGACACAGCTTGTACAGGATAGGTCGGAGCCGTAGAACTCGGAACGCTAGTTTCGAGTGAGGCGCTGGTGGGATACGACCCTCGCTGTGTGAACACTCTAACCCGCACCACTAATCGTGGTGGGAGACAGTGTCAGGTAGGCAGTTTGACTGGGGCGGTCGCCTCCTAAAAAGTAACGGAGGCGCCCAAAGGTTCTCTCAGAATGGTTGGAAATCATTCGTCGAGTGTAAAGGCAGAAGAGAGCTTGACTGCGAGACAGACAGGTCGAGCAGGGACGAAAGTCGGGCTTAGTGATCCGGTGGTACCGTATGGAAGGGCCATCGCTCAACGGATAAAAGCTACCCTGGGGATAACAGGCTTATCTCCCCCAAGAGTCCACATCGACGGGGAGGTTTGGCACCTCGATGTCGGCTCATCGCATCCTGGGGCTGTAGTCGGTCCCAAGGGTTGGGCTGTTCGCCCATTAAAGCGGTACGCGAGCTGGGTTCAGAACGTCGTGAGACAGTTCGGTCCCTATCCGTCGCGGGCGTAGGAAATTTGAGAGGAGCTGTCCTTAGTACGAGAGGACCGGGATGGACATACCGCTGGTGTACCAGTTGTGCCGCCAGGCGCATCGCTGGGTAGCTATGTATGGATGAGATAAACGCTGAAAGCATCTAAGTGTGAAACTCGCCTCGAGATGAGATTTCCCATTCCTATATGGAAGTAAGACCCCTGAAAGATGATCAGGTAGATAGGCTGGAAGTAGCAGCGCCGTGAGGCGTGGAGCGGACCAGTACTAATCGGTCGAGGACTT
The DNA here is from genome assembly GCF_045862015.1 of Levilactobacillus muriae. Taxonomy (NCBI): domain Bacteria; kingdom Bacillati; phylum Bacillota; class Bacilli; order Lactobacillales; family Lactobacillaceae; genus Levilactobacillus; species Levilactobacillus muriae. The sequence continues at coordinate 201 of NZ_BAAFRU010000041.1, read as the reverse complement.
AACCAAGTTGAAAACGTGGTTGTTTCCGAAATGGAGAATAATTGAATAATATCTAGTTTTGAGGGAAGAAGTTCTCTTATAGTGTGGTGGCGATAGCCTAAAGGATACACCCGTTCCCATGCCGAACACGGAAGTTAAGCTTTAGCACGCCGATAGTAGTTGGGGGATCGCCCCCTGCGAGGATAGGACGTTGCCACGCGA
>NZ_BAAFRU010000040.1:0-6377 GCF_045862015.1 Levilactobacillus muriae | reverse complement strand
CTTTGGCTGTTTCACAAGCTTTAGATTAAGGATTCATCTGGCATTTGGGCTCAAAAAAAATTGCCTAATCTCAAAGGATTAGACAATTTTATAAATGGAATTACCAACAACAGTTGACATAGAACCAGAAAAAGATCCTCGCCCAGGCAAGGATCTTGATGTCGTATGCAATCAACGCTTATTGACGCGTGTGGCCACGATAAGTCATCCCGGTAAGTTGGTCAGTCAATGCCCTCTGTAAGGCATGTAGGCTCTCCCAGTGGTCAATTTCGGCGGCTAAGCCCGCTTTCCACTCTGCCTTTTGACGACTCTTTTCAATAAACCGGTCCCAATCACCATCGGCAGTAGTCCGGTCGGCAGTCTGTCGCCAATGCCCCCACTCTTTGAGGTGATCAGTCAGAACTTCAGCTTCGGATGGAGCAATCAGTAACTTTTCAGTCATGGTCGTCGCCTCCTTTGGCAAAATCAAATGGGACTATCATCTTTTCTATAGCTTAATTATAGCACACACGGTAAACCATTACTAGTATTGTATTTAAATTTGTGTCAAAGCCTCAGCAATTGGCGTGGCCCCTTGAATCAACGGAATCGTCTTGCCCACCGCTTGTGGCGCATGTAAGGCCGCCACCATAAAGGCTGCAAGGTCCGCACGCGGAATGCTACCAACCGCTAACGGATCACTCTTGACCTTCCCAGTTCCGGGGTGAAACGACAGTGCCCCAGGCTGAACGATAGTGTAAGCCAGATTGGTCTGACGGACTAGCCAATTATCCGCGTAGAATTTCGCAGCATACAGCGATTTCAAAGGTTCCGCCCACCGATTACGATCCTCGGCAAAAAGCATACTGATCATCAGAAATCGGTGAACTCCAGCAATCTCAGCTGCCTGCATGGTCTTTACAGCCCCATCCAAGTCAATCAGTAGGGTCATGTCATCCTTGGTCCGACCACCGGATCCTGCGGCAAACATGATGGCATCGCACCCCATCAGGACACTCGCAATCTGCTCGGGTTTGGCTAACAAATCTACCCGCTGCACAGCTATGTCCTGATCTTCCCAGTCCTCACCATCTTCATCGGGACCCAACCCTGCAACTGGTTCATCCCCTCGCAATCGCAATCGCATGACCAATTCGCGTCCCGTTTGACCGTTGGCACCCACGACGAATACTCGCATAGTCTACAGCTCCCTTCACCAATTTCTTAGTCATTATTATACACTAGTCCCATGATAGCGTTTTATTCCATTTACACTGAAAAAAATTTGACCAGTTTCCTTTACGAACGGTCAAAGTGTGCCATAATAAAAAAGGGGCACCGATCGACAGACGACCGATACTCACGGCAACACAGAATTTGAGGAGGTCTCCACTTTGCAAAACCAAGATTTAACGATTACCGACCTGGACGAACACGCCCAATTAACCGCGTTAACTGACTTCGTTCACTTCTATCTCGAGCACTACCGGACCAACGATCTCGAAATTTTATCACAGTTTAAGGTTGACTATGCCATGAACGATATCAACATGTACATCTATGCAAACCGGAACTTCAGCCCTGATCAATTGGCCGCTGGCGTGCTAGAATACAAGAAGAATCTATTCGTAGAAATTCTGCAAACGATCAACCTACCATTTAACGAAAACGGCTCCCTCAAGGAAAATACCTGGGACGGTTGGTACCAACAAGAATACGCTAAAATTCCCGAAGGAAAATAACGACTGCAGGAGTCAACGCTCCCCACGAAACGCGACAAATACCGCTGGTGCTTGTCGCGTTTTTATATGATCCTCTATGAATTCGTTTTCATTTTCATGACAAGACCCGTATACTTAGGAGGAGCACCTTACATATTGGAGGTAGTTACATGTATTTAGCAAATGAACACCGATACGACGCCATGCAATATCGTCGCAGCGGCAATAGCGGTCTCAAACTTTCAGCAATTGGCCTGGGATTCTGGCACAATTTCGGGAGCGTTGACCCATTTGACAATCAACGGGCCATCGTCCACACGGCCTTTGATGCTGGTATTACCTATTTCGACTTGGCCAACAATTATGGACCAGAACCGGGAAGCGCCGAGACCAACTTCGGCAGAATCATGACCCGCGACATGCGGCCCTACCGAGATGAAATGGTTATTACATCCAAGGCCGGTTACCTGATGTGGCCTGGGCCGTACGGTGAGTGGGGCTCTCGGAAGAATATCATCGCCAGTGCCAACCAGAGTTTACAACGACTACAGTTGGATTACGTGGATATTTTCTACTCTCACCGGCCAGACCCGAACACACCACTGGAAGAGACAGCCTTAGCCCTGGATCAACTGGTCCGGCAAGGTAAGGCGTTGTATATCGGAATTTCAAACTATGATCCGCAACAGACCAAGACCATCAAAGCCATCTTCGACGATCTCCACACGCCGTACATCGTCCACCAAAGCCGGTATAGCCTATTCGATCAACATATCGACCGCAACGGCCTGTTGCAAACGTTGATGGACGAACAGACGGGATTGGTCACCTTTAGCCCCTTGGCTCAGGGCTTGCTGACCGATCGCTACCTCAACGGGATTCCTACCGACTCACGGGCACATAAGTCCTCGAGTCCTTTCCTTCACGAGGATAACGTGGAACATACGCTAAGCACGGTCAAAGCCCTCAATGATCTGGCACAGCAACGCTGCCAATCACTCGCTCAGATGGCGATTGCTTGGCTGCTCCATCAACCTGTCGTTAGCTGTGTCCTCGTCGGCGCCAGCCGTCCCAGTCAGCTACAGGACAATCTGAAGGCCTTTACCAATACAGACTTCAGCGCTGACGAAATCAATCAAATCAATACCTTATTGGCAAAGATGCCGCAAGCCTAAAAAAAGCGTGATCACCTCAACTAAGAGTGATCACGCTTCTTTATGACATTTTTTAACTCAGGTTAAATCTTACCCACTAAGTCCGTCCCTGGCTTCAAGGTTTGCTCACCGGGATGCCAGTTTGCTGGGCAAACCCGATCACCGTGTTCGGCAACGAATTGTGCCGCAGTCAATGTCCGGAGAATTTCCGTGGCGTTACGACCAATTCCCATGTCATTGATGGTGTATGACCGTACCTTACCAGCGGGATCGAGGATGAAGACCCCCCGATAGGCTTGACCGGCATCCGCATCCAAGACCTCGTAGTGTCGCGCCAAAATACCAGCAGGATCGGCAATCATTGGGTAGGCCACCTGCCCCACCTCTTGGCTCTGTTCATGCCACGCTTGATGGACAAATTCAGTATCTTCGGAAACACTGTATATTTCGGCATTGATTTGTTTGAATTCTGAATAGTGAGCTGCAAGATCGCCCAATTCGGTTGGGCATACAAAGGAAAAGTCAGCCGGATAAAAGAACAAGACCGACCAATGGCCCAGAAGGTCAGGCTTTGATAATGCCTTAACTTCGCCATTCTGAAACGCATTTGCAGTAAAATCGGGTAACTCGGAACCAATAAAATTCATGATAACTACTCCCCTCATTTGATAAACTTTAATGCACCCTAAGCATAACTGTTTGCCTCAAATAAAGCAAGAATGATTCTAAACTAGGATGGGATGTACGCCTCATTATAAATTTATTAATAGTTTGTTATTATAATTATTATTCGATTTTTATGAGGCCTTTTGATTGCTTTTCTCGGCTGGATAGGATAGAATTAACTATAGAATAAATTAGAAGCTGTTAGGTGAGGCTCCTATACGGAAAACGCTACTGCTCAGAAACGTCGAGAAACGCCAATGAGTCAGCTGTTCAGGTCAAATTAAGGCCTGTTCTAATGTAGCTGTTAATGAAACAACTAACTACGCCGTATAGTGCTAAAACTCAACGACTGGCCGTTCGTACACAAATGCTTTTTATTGTGCGCTTAGCTAGTCGTGGCTAAGCGCTTTTAATTTACTCACAGTTGTTACTGTCGGTTAGATTATAGGAGGTGATTGAACATGACAACCCAACGTATAGATGATCCCGGAGCGTGTTATCACTCGCCGGTGGGAAAGTTGCAGTCAGTTCACACCTCTTGGTTGACGCTTTGAGGAAAACTGTTCTCTAGCTTTCCCTTTCCCGGACCCCGTAGCTTGATGCGGAGGTTCGACTGGTAGACATTAAACTGAATCAATTGGCCACTTTAACTCAGCCGCTGTCGGCGTTGTAACCGACTGAACCACGGCTGACCTTCCCGAATTCGTACGTGTGCCAGTTGGATTCAAACCACTTAATGGAAAACGCAAGCTAGAGTTACCCAGTTTTTCTCGGCCCTATGACAACCATAATGCATTGACGTGCTAGTTCACATAGCCGCTTCACCATTGGGGGAACCCTGTGGGGAGGAAAACACTTGTAACTGACGCTGATTCAGCTAGGCTGGTTTTTAATCTCTAATAGTCGATACGAAAATTAACACAAATCCTACAACTTAATCCTGATTATCGCGTGTCACGCTAACACCCATGGGCTGATGGGAATCACCCCGCAAGGTTAGCTGAGCACCGTTGATCTGGTTTCTGCAATTATAAAAAGCACCCGTAATTCGCGAAGAATTACGGGTGCTTTTGTTTTCCATTTATTTAGCTTTAGCTGTACGAAGTTCTTCGAGATAATTTTGACTCTTTTCCTCGCTGAACTCATGCTCCGAGCGACCAATAACCACCGTTGCAAGGGAATTCCCAACAACGTTGACTGCTGTCCGACCCATATCGACTAATCGGTCGATCCCAGCAATAAACGTCAGACCACTCATCGGAACCCCAATAGTAGAGACAGTCGCCAGCAGAACCACGAAGGATGCTCCAGGAACCCCAGCCATCCCCTTACTCGTGATCATCAGAACCACTAACAAGGTGATCTGTTGCCCAAGACTTAAGTTAATATGGTAAGCCTGTGCTAAGAACAGCGCAGCCAACGACTGATAGATGGCAGAACCATCTAGGTTAAACGTGTACCCAGTGGGAATCACGAATGAAACGATCCCTTGGCTAACTCCAAATTTATCCATCTTATCAATCAGACGTGGTAAGGTGGCCTCGGAGCTTGCCGTTGAGAAGGCCAATACGGCTTCATCTTTAATGACAAAGAGCAGGTCCTTCAACCGGAATTTAAACATCCGCGCAACCAGACCCATGAAGACGACAATAAAGACCGCCATAGTTGCATAAGCTAACAAGATGAAATACCCCAAGGGTGCCAGGGCTGAAATCCCCATTTGCGCAATAGTGACCCCAATCAACGCACATACCCCGATTGGTGCCGTATGCATCACCCAGTTGGTAACCCGGAACATGACCTGCGATACGGCGTCCAGGAAGTCGATAATGACTTGTCCCTGCTTACCAATAGCTGCCGTTCCTAACCCAAAGAAGACGGAGAAGAAGATAACGGGCATCATGTCGCCCTCACCTAATGACTTGAAGAAGTTGGTGGGGATAATTCCCAGCAAAGTGGCCCAGATGCCGGAATCCTTGGCTGATTTGGCCGAGGAGACGTATTGACTGATGTCTGAACTATGTAGTTGATGAATGTCGATAAAGCTCCCAGGATGGAAGATATTCCCAACCAGAAGCCCTAAGGCAATAGCAATGGTGGTCATGACTTCAAAGTAAATAATCGTCTTCCCACCAATACGGCCTAACTTCTTAATGTCACCCATATTTGCAATTCCCACAGTCAAACAGGAGACCACAATGGGAAGCACGATCATTTGAATCAGACTGATGAACATGTTTCCAATGTTCTGCATAGCTGTAATCGCTAATTTATTTTGGTAAAAGACGACACCCAGAATGATCCCCAAGACCAGACCGATTAAGATCTGCCACCCTAAACTCAGGCGATAACTACGGTATTTTTTCATAATTACTTTCCACCTATTTTCTAAAGATAACTCACTTATACCATTTAAATAATACTTCTCTCATCTCTTGTGGCTAGTCCACAACACTAACTATGATAGCACAAGCGTGTCGTGTAACCAAGAGACGGGCCACAAAGATATTCGAACATATACCTATATTCGCCTGATAATGTTCGCTTAAGTCTTGTGAAAGCAAAACCCATCATGGCTAGCCAACACTCATTAACGAGGGGTATCCTTGTTATACCAAGCTTTTGAGCATTCCGTTGAATGTACGCTTTAAGCGCTATGTTGTGAGCAACTCAGTTTGAAGCACTCTAAAAATTGAGCAATAAAAAAGGACCCTCACAGGGTCCTTTCCTTCGCGTGGCAACGTCCTATCCTCGCAGGGGGCGATCCCCCAACTACTATCGGCGTGCTAAAGCTTAACTTCCGTGTTCGGCATGGGAACGGGTGTATCCTTTAGGCTATCGCCACCACACTATAAGA
>NZ_BAAFRU010000039.1:0-7900 GCF_045862015.1 Levilactobacillus muriae | reverse complement strand
ACTTGGGAGTCCCTGCCTGATGAACTTGGTGGAATAACTTCCAGGCCGTCTTGTAATTTTTGATAGCATTGGCCTTCATCAGGCTGTCAAAATCTGGATGGTTTAGCCAACCATGACTATTAGAGATCGCAGTTGACGGTTTCTTCAGACGCTCCGTCAAATCAGCTATTCGGTCCAAGACAATTGTGATGGGAATCTTTACTTGCTTTAACCAGAATAGCTCATTGTTCATCCCGTTCATCTGGTTGTAAATAAACCGACTAGCATCACTATTGCGCTTGATTAGACGCTTCTGTTCAGTTGAAGGAAAAACCCGGACCTTAACCCCGTAATGATAGGGTAATTGCGCCATCGTTTTCGCCATAGCCTGCCACCTCCTTTTGCTTGAACCTAGCATATCATATGAGTATGCTAGGTTCATAGAAAAGCGGCTTATAATAATATTTATAAAGGTAACGTATGAGCAAGAATATTGCAGGTCCTATTCACGAACGAGGCTATATTCATAACTTTCATTTTTCACTTGGTCTGGGTCACTAAGTACCGGCACGAGGCGTTTACAATGCCAAAGAGGGAGGGGCAGCGCGCTTATTCTTTGAATGACATCCCGAGATAAAAGCCAAAAATTTTGGAGTGGGCATCTCTGGTCTCCTAGTTACTTCATGAGTACCTTGGGTGACATGAGCAAGGAGACCGTGGAAAACAATATCATAAAATAACAAAAAGCATGATGGCATTCATCCCTTGTTTGAAAATAAGGGAATTCTGCCTAACTCGTATTAAACTTAAATTCAATAACACTACTATACCAGCAACGCTTGTGATTTGACACGTTGCTGGTAAAAGTTTAACCAAGTTGCTAAGTAAACTTAGCGCTTTCTTTAGAGGTGTTGCGGCCATTTATCCCCGACATAATCAGAAATAATTCATCATTTTCTCTTTACGGCCAGAGTTGATCAATAATTATGACCTGAGGGAAATCAAAGGAATACTTCCAGCTGGAGGCAGCTGGGGATGGCGTTAGGACGGGGAATTTCCCCGTTCTTATGCCATGGGACGACCTTGGAAACTCGCGGGTTTAAGCGAGGTTTCAAGGCGAGGCCATAGACCGCTTCTCAGGCTTTGGCCGGTCTCCACAGCGGCGGAATCCCAAGCCACCGCGGGCGTTGGTGCTTTGACTACCCCTTGCCGCCAGCCAAGTATTGGTAAGCAATCTTGTGTGTGACCGTTTGATTTGCTGGTAGCACGATATCGCCGAAGTCGGCTTGATGAATGGCATCCGGTAACGCCTGAGCCTCTAAGGCCAGCGCATTGTAGTCGCGAGCCTCCGCGCGTTTCTTATCCGTTGGATTGGCCGTGAAGACGACGAGGGCGTTCCGATCGGAATAGAGCGCAACCCGGCGATGACCCGTGGTATCGCCAATTGCAGCGATCGGTGTGGTGGCACTTGGCGTCACTTCAAAGGCATCGTCGTACTCGACTGTACCCGCTTGTTTGAGCTGCGTCAAACCATCTGCAATCGTCCGCGGCTGACTGAAATCGTATCCAGTCCCAGCCGTTGGGAGTTTTTTGCCCGTTGAAATTTTCTCAGCATTCAACTCTAGACGACGGTTGCCACTCAATAGGAGCCACTGGTCGTCAATGCTGTGCTGATCATCGGTCACGTTGAAGTAAGTGTGAATCGTGGGATTGAATAAGGTAGCCGCATCGCTAGTCCCGGTGAAGCTAATCTCTAAGCGATTGTCAGCCGTCAACGTATACGTGATGGTTGTCGTCAGCGTTCCGGGATAGCGGTCCTCGGCAGGCGTCACCGTATGGGTCAACGATACGCTGGCGGTCTCATCAGTCGTCTTAGTTGTCCCGGTCCAGTTCACATTCTTAAAACCATGGGGGCCACCATGAATGGCGTTTTTACCGTTGTTAGCCTCCAGGTGAGTCGTTTGGCCATCAAGGTCAAATTGTGCGCCGGCAATTCGCCCAGCAACCCGACCTAATGCTTGGCAGAGGCAGTAACCGTTCTGATCGTATGCGGCGATGTCCGATTCACCAACCACTAACTGTTGGCGACGATCGCCTTCGACCACACTGAATTCTTGGAGCGTGGCGCCCCAGGTTAATACGGCGACCCGTGTCCCTTGTTGATTGGTTAACAGGTACTTGGTGACGGGCTGATCTTCAATAGTTCCAGCAACTTCTTGTGTAATTTCCATATGTGCTTTCCTCCAATTTAGAATCCGGTTTCATTGTATAATAATCAGCTGGTCAGCACCAATTTATTTATTGACGAGTTTCGCCATCTTCTCGTTTGAAACACTTGTGAAAGTCTAATACTTTTGCTGGACTTATCGTTTGATTATTCGCTATACTTACCTCGAATCGTGCACGTTTGCACAATAAATAACGCTTGCTTAAGGAGGAACTATCTATGCCAGCTACAACTGCTGCCGCTGAAAAGCTGCTGCTCCAAATGGTCGACAACTATACTGCCCGGGAAATCAGTCCCGAGGATATGCCCATGGACGCCGCGGGTGACTTTCCGGACGGCTTTATGCAAAAATTGACGGATACCGGTTTTCTCGGCATTATGCTACCTCAAGAATTCGGCGGTGCCGGCTTCGGCCCTGAAGTCACTGCCGCTGCTCTGAACCACATCGCCCGGGGCAATGCCAGCACGGCGGTTACCCTCGAAGGTCACTTTAAGACCATCGATCAGATTCTCAAATTTGGGACGCCAGCTCTGCAAAAGCAACTGCTGCCAACCGCAAATGACCGGATCTTCGCCTTTTCCATGACCGAAGCCTCTGGCGGCTCCAATCCGATGGGAATCAGCTCAACGGCCACTCGCGAGGGCGACCACTGGGTCATTACCGGGGATAAGATTATGATTACCAACGGTGGCCTCGCTCAAGTCTACTGCGTGCTGGTCAAGACAGCACCAAAGGAACTCTCCGTCTTCGTTGTCGACCAGGACATGCCTGGCTTCTCATTTGGGAAACGTGAAGACTTCATCGGTCTTCGTGGCACACCAGTCGGTGAAATTGTGATGGACCACATCGTCGTCGATGATGATCACTTGCTGGGTAAGCTCGGTGAAGGTGGTCGCATCGGGGATTCTGCCCACGATGATGCTCGTGTCTTAATGGGTGCCGTTCTAACCGGCATCATGGAACACGAGTTGAAGATTGCCACCGACTATGCCAAGGAACGTAAGGCTGGCGACAAGCCCCTGACCGAACTCCAAGTGACCCATCGTAAGGTTGCCGACATCGCCATGCGTAAAGAGACGACGAAGCTGTTGTACCAACGTGCTGCACAGTTAAAGGCCACCGGTCAACCATATAGTGAGGAAGCTGCTATGGCTAAGGCTCACGGCTCACGCGCCGCCGTCAGTGCTGGTGACGACACCTTACAGATCCTAGCTGGTTACGGTTACAGTCGTGAATACCCGGTTGAGCACCTGATTCGAGATGCCCGGGCAATGGAAATTGCCGAAGGAACCGTTGAAAAGATGCGGTCCGCCATTGCTACCGCCGAATTTAATAAATAGGAGGTCTCCCATGAAAATTATCGTCTGTCTCAAACAAGTCCCTGAAACTAACGACGTGACTATCGACCCGGTCACCCATAACTTGGATCGCCGCGGTCTGGCCGGCGTCATGAATCCTTTTGACAAGAACGCCATCGAATTGGCCTTGCACTTGAAGGACACCACCGATGATGTTCAGGTTGCCCTGCTCACCATGGGCCCGGACGACTACGCCGAATCCTTGCGTGAAGGAATGGCCATGGGCGCTGATGAGGGTTATCTTCTCTCCGATCGCGCCTTTGCTGGAGCCGATACCTTGGCTACCGGATACGTCATCGCCCAAGCTTTGAAAAAAATCGGTGACGCCGATCTCATCCTCTTCGGTCGTCAGGCCGTCGATGCCGATACCGGTCAGGTTGGTCCCATCGTCGCTGAATTTCTCCACCAGCCGCAGATCACCTACGCCGCCAGCTTACGTTTGAGTGGTAAGAACGAGGTAACCGCCGAACGCCTGCTGGAAGACACCAAGCAGACCTTGGTCGCCCAACTCCCGGCCGTTGTCAGCGTCCGTAGCGAGCTGAACACGCCGCGTTACCCCACGCCCCGAAACATCCAACTCAGTTTTGAAAAGCCCCTGACCGTTTGGCACCACGACGACCTTGACCTAGACGATTCTCGCCTGGGACAAGCCGGCTCACCAACGATCGTGACCAAGGTCTACGCACCCAAGCCAGTAAAACGTGAACTGACGCCGCTGACCGGGACGCCAACCGAAGCTGCCAGTCAACTGATCAAGGCCTTAAAGGGTCGTCAATTAATCTAAGGAGGAATCTGCTATGTCAAAACCAGAACTTTGGGTCATCGCGGAACGCCGCTTAGACCACGTCGAACCCACGACTCAGCAACTAATCACCAAGGCCAAGCATCTTGCCGGTGGACAATTTCACACTGTAGCAATCCTGCTGGAAGCCACCAACGATCACTTGGAAGACGAGTTAAAAGCTTACGGGCCAGATGAGATTCGCGTCGTGCGCGATGACCGCTTCCCCACCGCGACGGATGCCGAACACGCCGACGCCCTGGAACAACTGGTCAAGAAGTACCAGCCCAACACCATTCTCTTCGGGGCTACCATTACCGGTCGGTCAATTGCGCCACGGCTACAGGCCAAACTCCAGACGGGGCTGACCGCTGACTGCCTGGACTTGCGTTTCGATGATGACACCTTAGTCGCCACCAAGCCATCCTATGGGGACAACATTATGTGTGAAATTATCTGTCCCGACCACCGGCCCCAAATGGCAACTGTGCGGCCTAACACCTTCGTAGCTGAAGCTGCAGGTGGCACCACCGAAGTCACAACGGATACAGTGACCTTCCACCCCGTCGATCGCTTACAGGTCAAAGCCGCCGTGCCCGTTGTCAACACGGCAACCACGGTGGGTGACGCCAATCGCGTGGTTGCTTTAGGTCGTGGTGCTGCCAGTGCAGCCACCACTTAGGGCTCTGCTCCTACTGTGTAGAGGGTTATGCCAACATTTCATCTTTCAACCTTTTGTTAACGCTTTGTTTAGTGCTAGGATCGTTGAACTGAACCGCCTCCGCCTTAGCCTAGTTTTGTTTTTATTGGCAACACTAAGCGAATCGCGGACCACTAGCCCAATTGCACCAATCTAGCACAGCTAACTTCGAAGGCCACTACTCAAAAATATTAATGGTACCTTGTCAGTACCCAAACCAAATTTACCTTGCGAAAGACAACAAAAGTCCCGGAACACCAACCATTTGACGTGGTCGGTGTTCCGGAACTTTTTTGCAATCTGGAAAATAATTGGAATTATTTCGCTAAAAACATGAGACTATTTCTGTATTTTTTACATTAGTAGTAAGTGTAAGGCTAATTCTGAAATAGCCTCTCACTTTGAAACTGCGGTATAACTATACTTTAACTATAGCTGAAACGTGCTCCAGCAGAAGTAGGTTGCGCTTAACCCCAATCCGGCAAAATCCAAAACCGGGATTTTTACCTGAGTGCTATTAATGCTCGCCAACTAACCGCCAGCTCCCACACACTACAATTTCAGCAATTCATCCAGCAACTGCCGGGCAGACTCGTTGAGCTTTTCCTGCGACTTGTCATTGCCCAAATGCGTGTAGATTTCCCCGACGTAGACGTTGTCCGTAAATAAGCGGTCAAAAACGGCGTCAATGATCGGCTGGGTGGCAGCCTGTTCCTGCACCGGCCCGAATGGGTTGGCGAAGAACGTGGTGCTCATCCCCACTTCATCGGTGGTGCCCAGTGCCTTACGTTTACCAGCAACGAAGGTCGCCTTAGCCGTCTCTTGGTCAGCGAAGCGGTGAACACCCACCGCATCGTCATAGTTGTTGGCGTAGACCCACATGTCGATGTGATGGTGGGCAACCACACGTGGCCACGTGTTGGCTGGAATGATGACCCGCGCGTTCTTCTGTTCGGGATTCATATAAATTCCCCGGTCCATGTTGTTAAAGGCCACTTCACTGCTCAAGTCATCGAGCCGGACGAATGCCCCGGTCTCAGTTCCTTGCGCGTAGAGTTCTTTGCCCTTCAGCGTGAAGCTCCCCATGTCATCGAAAATGGTCTCCATACTGACAATCTTGTCGTCGGCAATCTGCTGCAGCGCCTCGATAGATTCGGATTTCCCGGCACCGGAATCGCCGAAGAAAACGACGGTCTTCGTCTGTCCATTGGCAAAAATAATTCGCATCATTGACCCGTGAATTGGTAAACGTTTCTGTGCAATCATGTGCAGGTTGTGCAACGTCAGGCACATTTTCTTCATGTAGCCAAAGTAAGTGGTCTGGTCATTGTACGGCACTTGGCCCACATAGATGTCATTGGCTTGGTCATAGAAGTAGTGGCCATTCTCAGGATCGGTATCGCTTGCAACCCCTGGTGTCCCAAATAACAAGACCAGATCTGGTTTATGATCGATAACCTGCTTCACATCAGCAAGCTGGAATAAGTTGGCTAACGCCAATCCAGAAGCCATGTAATCGCGGTGGAAGTAGATGTAGGCCAGACTTTCCCCAATCATCGCTGGGTAGCAGTAGTAGTCATCTTCCGTTCCCTTGAAGTTCGTCAGCGGGTTGACCTTAGTCGCCGTGAACGTTCCCTTACGCTTGTTACTCTTAGTATGTAGCATCATCGGTGGTCGCAACATTAAACGATCAATAAAACGAATGTCCTGCAACTTTTCGTAACCCGCGGGCATCGGCCACTTGAGTTGTTGCAACAACATGCAGGCGCTGGACCCAGCACTGACTTGCCGATAAACGTGGTTAGCGTGCCCTTGGAGTTTTTCTTCAATGGTCCGGTATAGGCGGATCACCAAATCGTTGAAGCGTTGGTCGATGGTCATAAATTCACTGGCGACCACGTCATTTTGCTTGATAGTCATCGTAGCGACCCGCAAATACGTCCGGTAATACGAATAGAGGTCTTCGATGCTGGCCAGAATTTCTGCCTTTTGATACTGTGCGAAAGCGTCCGGCTGATCGGTCAGAATCGCCTTGATCGTTGCGAGATAGATCTGTGGCGTGACCAGATTGAATGTGGTGCTTGGATCGGCAACTTCGGGTGTATGCTCGCGCTGTTCATCGAGGAACAAGCGCACAAAATCAGCCAGTTCATCACTGTTAACGAGGTCAAAAATACTGGTAATAAAGCGGGTGTTGTAGTCCAAGACCGCCACGTTGCGGTCGGGATTTGCATAAAATGAAGCCAAATCAATTGCTGCTGGTGTCTGCATGGTGAAGCCCCTTTCATAAATGTCTTAAGCATTAGTTTAGCCTAAAAGTTGGGTTGAGGGAAGCAACTTTACAAGATATTAAGTGCATTCATCTCGCCGCTGACTTACCATAAAAGGTGTCAATTGCCCCTGAATGAATTCAGAGGCTTGTCGCTCACGTGTCTGGCGACACAGTAGTCCAATATACCTGTTAGGTACTCCTACGCATAGTGGCAACATCGTCGGGTAATTGACGGCTACCCGTTTAACTACCAGGTTTACCCGGTAGTCGTTAGCTTTTTAATCTTGGGTCGTTTGACACCGCTCAACCATTCCTGTCCAAGCATCTCAATATTCATTGCGCCCAAGCGATCATCATTACAACGATATTGGCACTGCACACACCAATACTCGTGCGTGTCATGATGGCGATTGGTCTTCTCAATCAGCCCACACTTTGGACAGCGCTGTGAGGTGTATGCTGGTGATACCTTCACGACGATACTCTGAACCGCTTGCGCTTTATACGTTAGGAATGCTTCCAGTTGGAAAAAGGCCCAGGAACGATGACTGTTACGCAAGGTTTTCGGTAAGTCATCGGTGT
>NZ_BAAFRU010000038.1:0-8106 GCF_045862015.1 Levilactobacillus muriae | reverse complement strand
TTGGTAACAAATTTTGAATAACGGTGTTGTAAGATCTGTAAATCTAAACTGAAATCATTATTTTGATGTTAGGAGTCATTAAGATGGACGAAAAGAAAGTATTAAAACCAATTGATGAAATGCTTGCTGATCCTTGGCAAGTTGATATTCAAGAATTGTTTGAAGCTTCTGTCAATGAACCTGATGAGATCAAAAGGAACTTGTATGATTCCTTATACACTTATGTTTTGCAAAAAAGACAAGAAGATATTATTAATCGTCCTGGCTTCGTTATTTAGCCCTCTAAGAGCCTTCTGAGGGCTTTTTATTTTTCCTTTGGTATAAATATATATAAATAGTCTTAAAACCGCTAGAAACGAGAAATAAGGCCCTTAAAAACGAATATAGCAGTTAAAGTCTTGCTAAGATTTAGAAAAACTAACTGTTTGCTGTCAATGGTAGCGGACGAGCGTAGCGTGGGAGCATAAGGAATTGACAGCTCTAAACCAGTCTTAACACTGAATTGGCGAAAGCCAAAGTTTCTATAAAACTTTGCTTTTCTGCCTAACGGCGAGTGAAAAAGCGGTTAAGCTGGCTCAGCTTGGACGGGGTTCGGGGCGTTAGCGCCCGATTAAATGTGGCTTGCCGCACCTTTTTAGGCAACGAACGAAGTGAGGCGCAAGAAGCGTAGCGAGTGGAGTTTAATGTGAGCCGGTTTTTGGCTCACTCCTTTGTGTTTTTTGATTCTAGGTTTTGGCCTCGTACAGTAGTGCCTCTTTTAAACCTCTTTTATAAACCTCTTTTAAACCTCTTTTAGACCCCTCTTGCGCCTTACTCCCCCAAGGCGTACAGAAGTTTATCGACTACATTTTGTCTGTTTATCGACTACATTTTGTCTGTTTATCGACTACATTTTGTCTGTTTATCGACTACATTTTGTCTGTTTATCGACTACATTTATTTACTCCTGTATTCAAATAAGGTAGTATTATTCAAGGAGGTTATTTTATGAGCAATGAATTAGTCAAATATGACCCTGAATTAAATACAATCCCCTTGCGAAGGTTTACTCCTGTAGAAATGAACTTGTTCTTTTCTGTAGTTTCTAGAATGCGTGATAAAGGTGATGATACTGTTAGATTTACCTTTGATCAGTTAAAAGAGTTAAGTGCCTATAAGCCAACCGCAAATAATCGGTTTATTGATGACATACAAAGTACATATCAAAAAATACTAGGTCTTAGATTTGGCTCTCGAAGTAAAGATGGTCTTGATAGAGAGATGTTTGTCATGTTCACTCGATTTGAAATTAAGGGATCTGCAGACGTTCCTTATGTTGATATTCAAATTTATCCCAAAGCGTTGAAACTTCTAAATAATCTCGAAAGTTGGGTTCGTTATGCTTTGACAGAGTTCCGAGATTTAAAGAGTAGTTACGCAAAAACAACTTTTCGTATTCTTAAACAATTCCGAACCACTGGTTATGCTTATTTTTCTAAAAATGATTTCTTTGAACTACTAGATATTCCACAAAGCTATTGGAGTAAGCCTGCGAACGTTGAATCTAGGGTTATTCGCCCAATTAAGGAAGAACTAACCCCTTTGTTTAGAGGCCTAACTATACGAAAAAAATATGGTAAAGGTCGTGGGAAACCAGTGATTGGTTATACTTTTACTTGGAAGCCTGAAAGAAAAGACGCAAACGACTTTTCTCAAGGTAAGTTCCAAGATGAGCGTCAAAAACTTTTTAATATCCAGAATAATGGTGAATTAACAGAACAAGAAAAATGGCGTGCTACCGATAAAGTTAAAGGCCTACCACTAGGCTCAACTGAAAAACAGATTTTAGCCGAACGACAGATTGAGCATGATAAAACAATAAGAGATCAGACAAGACAAGAAATGCTTTCTGAACTCCGAAAGGGGTTTGGAAAACATGCCTAAAACTATTAGAGAACTTGCTGATGAATTGAAGGTCTCTAAACAAACTATTCAATATCACTACCAAAGACTACCAACAAAGAACCAACAAAAAGATAGTCAAGGTACAAACATGATTAGCCTTACAGCTGAAAGGATTATTAGGGACAAGGTAGCAAAGCCTTTGGTAGCAAAAGATCAACAAATAGGTAGCAAAAAAGCGACAAAGACTAGCAAAAAAAATAATGAGCTAATTGCTACTCTAAGAAAAGAGGTAGCAGATTTAAAGTCTCAACGTGACAAACAGCTTGCGACCAAAGACCAGCAAATAAGTAGCAAAGACAGACAAATAGATCATTTAACAAAACTAATAGACCAACAACAACAATTACAATTAGCAACAGTAGCAGAAGATCGCCATTTGAAAGAACGCCTACGAAAATTAGATGGCCCAGTTGAAGATCTTGAAAGTATAGAAAAAAGCCAAGTTGCAAAAACTGATGGTGCAAAAAAACAGGCAGCTAAAAATATAACTAATAAAAAATGGTGGCATTTTTGGTAATCGAATAATTATCGTAAATATGTACTAGAAAAGAGCATACAAATTATGGAGGGTCTGTACTAGAATTTCGGACAGAAACATAAGAGAATTGATTTATCCGAAAGGAGTCCTCAAAATGACCTATTCACGCAATCGCTACGACCAAGATTTTAAGAAAAATGCGGTACGTTTGAGTTTTAACTCTTCCAAACCAGTTAAAATCATTGCCTCCGAACTTGGTGTTCCTGAAAGTGCCCTGTATCGTTGGCGGAAGCTATATACCGAAGATGGAAAGCAAACGCCGTTTGCTTCTTTAGAAGCTGAGAACCGTGCCTTAAAACGTGAAAATGCCGAATTAGCATTGGAGCGTGATATGTTAAAAAAATCCGCCGCCTACTTTGCCAGTCTCCAGAAGGAACCCCGGTCTTTCCTCGTGAACCACTATTGACAATCACTGGACCACTTGAGCAAGCGCAATTACTTGAAACGCTCGTCTTAAATATCGTCAATCACCAATCACTGATTGCCACTAAAGCTCGTCGACTGAGTTATGCCGCGGCAGGACGTCCAATTATGGAATTCGGTGCGCGCCGTGCGCAAGGCCCGGAAAGCGCACTTTACGGCACCCGGGCAGCCATTATTGGTGGCGCCAATAGTACTTCAAACGTTCTCGCTGCGAAGCTGTTTGATATTCCCGTTGCTAGTACCATGGCCCACAGTTGGATTGAAGCTTTCCCAGATGAACTAACGGCGTTTCGCAAGTGGACCGAACAATATCCTGACAATAGTGCGCTACTAGTCGATACTTATGATGTGCTTAACTCTGGGATTCCTAACGCGGTGACGGTCTTTAAGGAGCTACGAGCAGCTGGGCATGAACCCGTCGGTATTCGAATCGATTCGGGGGACGTCACGACTTTATCACAAGCTGCCCGGACACAATTGGACGCGGCTGGCTTTCCCAATGCCAAAATCACTATTTCTAACGCATTGGATGAACACATCATTACCTCGCTGTTGCACGAAGGCGCACCGATCGATAATTTTGGTATCGGTGAAAAGCTCATCACTAGCGCGTCCGCACCGGTTCTAAGTGGCGTCTACAAGCTTGCGGCAACTGAGAGCAATGGTCAGAGCACCCCCAAGATCAAGGTCAGTGCCAGTCGCGAAAAACTAACGATTCCTGGTGATAAGCAAGTCTATCGTCTGTACGAACCAGGAACTCAGCGGGCCTTTGCTGATTTGATTGCACTAGCTACCGAGACGATCGTTGATGCGACCAGCCTAACCGTCGTCACCAGTGACCCACTCAGTGTCGACCGTCAACAGCGACTCACCCATTTTGAAGCCCGGCCCTTACTCGCGCCGGTAGATTTGTCCAACACCACGTCAATTCCGGTTACAACCATTCAGGCAACGACCCAGGCTAAACTTGCCGAGCTCCCACGAACAACCCAGCGGCTCGTCAACCCAGATCTTTACCCGGTCTACATGACGACCACACTCAGCCAGTTACAAACTAGTTTGTTGAATAAAATGACGATACTAGCAGATTAACAAACGAACACGCGTAGCAACGACCAAAGCCACTTCTGTACTTAGCGTTCAAATGACCGCTAAGTACAGAAGTGGCTTTAGTTTATATCAAGTAACAGTTAGCTCACTGACCAGTAATTTGATCATGTTCACCCGGGGTCAATATTTTGGTCATCACCGTAATCAAATACGCTTGTTCGCGCTCAATTTCAGTTCCCGGCAATTCCAGCATTAACTGCGCTAGGTAACCGAATAGCTGCGATAACAAACTTTGCAGTATCAAATCATTCGGCCAATCCACAATCAAATGATCTGCTTTTAGTTGATTTATGACACTTCCCATCTGCTTGACCATCTTAGGCGCAATCTGGCTAAGAATCTGTTCGCGTCGTTCGGTGTCAAAAGCTGCCATTTCAAAAATGACCTTTAACTCTTTCACGTTAGCTTTAGCAAATGCAACTCGGTCCGTAAAAATTGCTGTGACGAATGCCTGTAGACTGGGATAACGCTGCCGTAATTTATCCTCTGAAAAATCACTCGCTAAGATTGGCACAATGTGCGCGGTAATTGGTGCTAAGATGGCATCCCGTAAGGCAACCTTAGTCTTATACCGCCGATAGACCGTCCCCTCCGCAACGCCGGCCCGTTGTGCAATATCACTAGTACTGGTCTGGTCAAAACCCTTTTCAGCAAACAAATCGAGACTTGCCTGGAGGATGGCCCGTTGCTTAGGTGTAATCGTTTCATTCTGACTTAGATCCTGTTGAAAATAATCCCGTATCCGTGGTCGTTCCATATCCTCACACCTTCCGATAACGTTTCATTCCAACAATATTCAACATTGTTAGTACGACCGTAAACCCTACTAATATTAACAAATTGACACCAATATCGCCAAGCCCAGCACCCTTTGTCACAACATCCGTCATCGCATTAGCACCATAGTATAACGGCATGATGTGGGCAATTGCTTGCAACCAACTGGCCATGCCATCGACTGGAACCAACCCAGCAAAAAAGATTTGTGGTACAACAATCAGTGGAATAAACTGCATCATTTGAAATTCTGAGTTAGTAAAGGTGGAAATAAAGATACCCAAGGTCAAAGCCACTAACGCTAATAATAAGTTAGTCAGAAAGACCAGCCAAATACTACCAACTAAGTGAATCTTGAAGACCGTAATTGTAAAAACAACGGTCAGGACAGTCTGAATGATGGCAAAGCCCCCATAACCAATTAGATAGCCCATAATAATTTCACTCCGTCGAATTGGGGTTGCAAGTAGCCGGCTTAGGGTTCCAGTAGTGCGTTCATTCAAAAGTGAAACGCCAGAAATCAAGAACACAAAGAAGAAGATAAAGAAACCGAGAAAGGCTGCCAAAAAGCTTTCAAAGAACGTTGAATCACTACTACCATAAATATAATGAGACTTAGTCGTATAACTGGTTGCTTTAGCTGACTGAGTCGAACTAGACGTCGTGGCTGTGGCTTGCTTGAGTTGCTTTTGTAATTTCTCAGCAGTTGCCTGGTCACCGCGGGCCTGGGCTTGTGCAATGGCAGTCTTCAGCTTGGTCACCGTTGCTTGTGTCTGGGCTGCTGTCAGCTTCTTCAAAGCGGCTTGTTGCGATTCAAGGGCCGCGCGCTGTTTCTTAGTAACGGTCACCAGCGTCTTCATTTTCAACTTGACTAATCCTGATTGTAAACTCGCCTTAATTAAAGACGTGTTGGTTGGATTGCTATTTGAATAAGTAATCGTCAATTGACCATTTTTCTGAGTCAAATAGCCATCTAGATCATGCTGCTTAATCATTTTCCGTGCCTGTGAACTATCATAATGATGAATCGTCACGTTTTTGGTATCGATCACGTTAACCACGGATTGGTCTACATGATGAACACCCAAGCTTGCTACTTGCGTCGTGTTGTTTTGAAATAAGAAATACATCAGCGTCATAATCAGCAATGGTGCCAAAAGCATCAGCGCCAAGGTACGCTTATCACGTAACATTTGCTTAAAAACTCGTCTAACGATTGCCATCGTTCGCATCTTGCATCCGCCCCGCTTTCAAAAAGACCTGTTCGATCGTATCTACTGCATACTGTTGTTTCAGTGCCGCGGGTGTCCCCTCAGCAAGCGCAATCCCGTGCCGAATCAACATGAGATAATCACACCGTTCTGCTTCGTCCATGACATGCGTTGTCACGATCATCGACTTACCGATATCCTTGAGCTTATTTAGTTCGGTCCAAATTTGTTGCCGTAATTCTGGATCAATCCCAACGGTCGGTTCATCTAAAATCAATAATTGGGGATCCTGAATCAGGGCAATTGCCAACGACAAGCGCCGTTTCATCCCACCCGAATAGCCACTGACCCGCTTGTCTAATTGGGTCGTTAAATCAACTAATCCGGCTGCATAATCAATCATCTGTGCTAACTTTATTTTTGGAACGCTCATCAATTGCCCAAAAAAGGTCAGGTTTTCACGGGCCGTTAGTGTCTCATACAAAGCGTCACTTTGGGCCATATACCCTACTTGTGCCATTACCGCCCTATTGGGCATCACCGTATCCATGACTTTAACAGTGCCACTATCCACAGCTTCCATCCCTAAAATACTCTTGATCAAGGTGGTCTTCCCAGCTCCTGATGGCCCAATCAAGCCATAAATCATTCCAGCCGGCAGTGTCAAATCAATCTGATTGAGCACTTGCTGATGACCAAAGTGCTTGCTGACCTGCTTGGCGATGACATAATCCGTTACCATTTTAATAACCCTCTTTCTCAAAGCAAGTGTATACTCACTCACTTAATGGCCTTAGTATAATCAGTACATCTCGGTTTGTCAACATTAAAATGAGTTATCACTCACTTATTTTGTTTCCGGCCTATTTGTCACCGCATTGCAAACAAAAATGCGCCACCCCGTTGTTGGGATGTCGCATTTTAATTAAATAGCAGCACTGATATAAGCGTTAGCAATGTTTAAGCCTACCGATTTTTTAATATTATTTTATTCATCAATTTCCGGCGCCGACCCAAGCTCTGCCTGAATCATCCAGATTTTCTTCTCAATTGCGGTTTTGAGACCAATGAAAATATCTTGGGTACTGAAGTCTTTTTCAACATCGGATACTTCAATGCCGTGTTGGTAAAGGTCTTCCAAGTAACGATAGCCATCAACTAAGTGTGCGAGGCGTTCTGGGGTTGTTTTGTCCCATTCACCAGGCCAGTCTTGAATCTTAGTGTTTTCGGCCATTTCTTTTAAGGTCGAGTAAGGACTGCCATCAAGCGCAATCAGCCGTTCAGAAATGACATCGAGTTGGCTGTCAATTTCTTCCATGAACTCATCCATCAAGGGGTGCAACTTCAAAAAGTTGGGTCCACGCATGTACCAATGCGTCTGATGGATAATCATTGACATCTGGCTCAAATCGGCAACGAGTTGATTTAATACTGCTTTGGTTTTCGTATATTTCATTAGATTGATCTCCTTTCGATATGGTTATTATAACTTAGTGGTAGCTTAATCTGAAACGTTATACACTGGCAAATTAAGTTATTTATAGCCCGTAGAATTAAGTCGTTTTGAAAAGATGGAGACGTTATATGGTAGATTGTAAAATTAATCTACAATTGAATTTTATTTACCTTATGAAGATGTTCAAAACGCGTTAAAGTAAAGTGCGCAAAACCCCTTTATACGTACAAAGGATGAATGGGTAGTGGGTAACAATGAGTGTAAATTAAATAAGGCACAAAAAGGATGCTTAAGGATAAAGAAATATATAATCATTTCAATTTAGAAAATATTTCCAGTTCCATCAAAACGGAGCTAAACAAGATAGTGCATGACATCGATGACTAATACTTTAACACCAAACAGAAAGGGGCTATGAATATATAGGGTCTATAATATACAAATAACCCCTCAAAATCATTGTTAAAATAACCCCCAATATCTATAATGTAGATGTTGGGGGTTATTTGTTTTTATATGTTATAAATGACTTCTCTTATTCGTCATTTTTTCGATACCTTTTGGAACGATTTTGACCAGGAAATAAACGATCATGCGATCCGACTCGAATGCCAATTAAGACTAGTTCATCTGTATCAATCGTATAA
>NZ_BAAFRU010000037.1:0-8516 GCF_045862015.1 Levilactobacillus muriae | reverse complement strand
ATTAGTGTTAGCCCCACTTAATTTATCCGTAAATAATTTATCAACGTCTTTTAAAGCCGCTAACTGTCGATCTAAATGTTGCTCCTTGGAACTCACACGCGCATAACCGATTTTAGCCATTTCCAATTCTCCTTTTGGACAGTTCTAATGAACACTTGTAATTCCTAGTATAGCACAGAAATAAAAAAGACCATTAGGGTATACCCTAGTGGCCGTTTTTAATCCATTATCAATGGCTTTTTAAATTAGGTCCTAGTACTTTTGGAATGGAAATACTTTCCAACACCAAAAATTCTAGACCCAGAGCGCCTGAGTGTAAACGGCGGTTATAAAATGTAGGAAAAGGGCGGTGAGAAATTGTCGGTTTTCCTACATTTTTTGATACCATTAATCACATCTTAATCGGGGAGGTTAATGATGTGAGACACGACATTAGAGAAGGAGTGAAACGTTACGTGGATAATGATATCGAACCCAATTATGCCGCTTTAAGCCGACAATATGACGTTGACTATCGCACTGCCAAGAAAGCTTATCAAGAAGTAAAGGAAGGTGACGCCAAGCCACAGAAACAGAAAAAGCAACGCCCTAGCCTGCTTGATCCCTATCGTGATGTTATCAAGGCCAAACTTGAACTGAACTGTTCAGCCATGGCGATTTTTAAGTTCATTCAGAAGAAAGGTTTTCAGGGTCAATATACGATCGTTAAAACCTATTGTGCCTCTATTCGTAAAGCGCGAACGCACAAAGCAACGATCCGAGTTGAACACACTGCTGGTCTTTCAGCCCAAGTTGATTGGAAAGAGGAGATGACGCTTTACAACAAGGAAAATAAGCCCTATTATTTTAATATTTTTCTATATGTCTTACCTTACTCAAAATTAAAATATTTGACTTTGATTTTCGAACGCAGCCAAGATACTTTATTTAATTGCCTTGATGACGCTTTTTGGCACACCGGCGGCGTACCAACTGAGATCTGGTTCGATAACATGAAGCAAGTCGTTGACCATTCAAAATCAAACTTTGGTCACCCCGTTTTCAATGAACGTTTTCGTCAGTTTAGTCAGGACGCAGGCTATAAACCCATCGCTTGTCGCGCTTTTAGACCACAAACTAAAGGCTCAGTTGAAGCATTAGCTCGCACCGTTGAACGTCTACGCCCCTACAATTATGAGTTCTGTGATGGGGTTGAGTTGATTAACTTAGTTGACAATCTCTGCGATGAACTTAATCATGAGGTCTCACAGGCTACCAACGAAATCCCACAAGATAAGTGGCTGGCCGAAGAAAAAGAGTACCTGCACCAGCTACCAGATGACCTACTTAAACCCTTCTTCGAAGAAGACATTACCCGTGTCGTGTCGAAGGAATCAATGGTTATCTTTCGCAAATGCAAATACTCCGTGGATCCACGGTATATCGGACGGACAGTCAATATTGAACTGTCTAATGATGAACATCACATCCAAATTTATTATAACGGAGAATTGATTCGCGCGCACGATATTACAACCCAGCAATTTAATTACAACGAGGATGACCAGATCAATATTCTTGGTTCAGATCTACTTAAGGGACGTAGTGAGACGGACATCAAAGCTTATATTGCGGCCCATATGAGTGCCTATGACGAGGTGTAACATGCGACAAACAACAACTAAATTCCAAGCGTTACTCAATAATCTCGATGTTCTAGGATTAAGTAAGATGCACGCCTATTTGCCGGAATATATTGATCAGATCAACGGGCAACAGCTTTCATTTACCGATGCCATGCTTGAGCTGACGAACACTGAATTGGCCTGGACACAAAGCCAACAAATAGCACGAATCATCAAACGGGCCCGTTTTCCTCAGGCGAAGGCCCTGAGCGCCTTTGATTTTAATTTTCAACCCAGTATTAATAAGCAAGAAATCTTAGGCTTTCAAGACTTAGCCTTTCTCGAACAACACAAGAATCTGATTTTCATTGGTAGTCCTGGTGTGGGGAAAACGCATCTAGCGATTGGTATCGGTATTGAGGCTTGTCATCAGGGTAAACGAGCTTTTTTTATCAACTGTCATGAACTATTGGCGCATTTACGGGCAGCTGATGCTAAAGGGACGTTAGACCGTAACATTAGTCGTTATGCCCGCTACGAGCTATTGATCA
Organism: Levilactobacillus muriae; assembly: GCF_045862015.1. Classification (NCBI taxonomy): domain Bacteria; kingdom Bacillati; phylum Bacillota; class Bacilli; order Lactobacillales; family Lactobacillaceae; genus Levilactobacillus; species Levilactobacillus muriae. The sequence goes on along the minus strand of NZ_BAAFRU010000037.1, from coordinate 6,361 downwards.
TTGATGAGATCGGTTATTTACCGATCAATCATGATGAAGCCAATCTTTTGTTTCAATTGATCAATGCACGGTATGAGCGGCATTCAACCATTATTACAAGTAATAGCGACCTCTCAAACTGGGTCGAAACTTTTCAAAATCCGACTGTTACTGCCGCTATTCTAGATCGGTTGGTTCATCATGCCTACGTAATTAAAATCACCGGTAAATCTTATCGAATTAAGGGAGCCGATTGACCGCCACAAACCTACATTTTTTAACCGCCATAAACCTACATTTTTACGCCGCCCTTGACACCTGAGGAACCTCATCAAGACCTACAGGTCGTGCGGTGAGCCAATGGACATCGCCATTGCCACACTGAGGAAAAACCTCAGAGGCGTTTTGAATGCTTCTCAAACCAAGCTTTCAAATGGCCCACTAGAAGGCATTAACCGTAAAATTAAAGCGCTAAAGCGCAGCTGTTATGGATTTGCCAATCAAGAGCGCATGTTTGAACGGATCTACCAACTGATTGCCTAGAAAAGTCAGTGTACGACACCCCGGGGAGGAGTGTGCTCAAAAACAGGGCTACAGAGCATAATTGCGGCCATCTGACTTCTCAAACGGAGTTTTTCGATTCAATAACAAAAAGCCCACTCCGAAGAGTGGACCTTTCAAAAGATAAAAACTATTAATCAACACCATTTGACACAGAGCCAGAATAATAATATTCTTCAGGGCCCTCTTTAAATAATCTATATTCACTACAGATATATTTATTTAATGGTTAATCATTACGACGTTTCTTGATACCAAGAAAACCGAGTAAACTTCCAAACATTGCCAACAAAATACCAATAAATGACATTGTTTGACTTTGACTATTGTTTTCACCAGTTTGAGGCAATTCATTTTCATTAGCCTGCTTTTTGTTTTTACCAGTTTGAGGCAACCGTTGGTCCACAAAATTAGTAGCCGCCGCTTGACCAGCCTGAATCGGTTTTGCTGGCGTCGTTGGTTGACTTGGGTTAACTGGTTTTGCTGGCGTCGTTGGTTGACTTGGGTTAACTGGTTTTGCTGGCGTCGTTGGTTGACTTGGGTTAACTGGTTTTGCCGGCGTCGTTGGAGCGTTCTTGGTATAGGTAACCGTGAATGCTAAGTCCTTGGAGTCCCCATTAACTGTTTGCTTGTCAATTTGCGCCTTGTCAGCTGTATAACCCTTTAATTCAGGACTTGTGACTGCGGCAAAGCTTTGATCTGCTGACCAAGACCCATAGGTCTTTGCCCCAGTTACTGCGTCAGTTGAGACTGAACGTGTGAACTCTACTGGCTTAGCAACATGGTCATCGACTGCCTTTGAGCCATCTTTGTAGACATAATGAATGGTCTCATTAACTGTCTTCTTCTCTGTCGTAATCGTTGGAGCGTTCTTGGTATAGGTAACCGTGAATGCTAAGTCCTTGGAGTCCCCATTAACTGTTTGCTTGTCAATTTGCGCCTTGTCAGCTGTATAACCCTTTAATTCAGGACTTGTGACTGCGGCAAAGCTTTGAGCTGCTGACCAAGACCCATACGTCTTTGCCCCAGTTACTGCGTCAGTTGAGACTTGACGTGTGAACTCTACTGGCTTAGCAACATGGTCAGCGACTGCCTTTGAGCCATCTTTGTAGACATAATGAATGGTCTCATTAACTGTCTTCTTCTCTGTCGTAATCGTTGGAGCTGGCTTCGTCGGTTGTGGATGAATATCCCATCTGTGCGATTCACCGCCGGTTATATTAACGATATTAGCAACAATATTCCCATCAATGTTAACTCCAGCATTAATAGTCGCATTAGGTGCTAAAACGCTTCCCATAAACCGACCACTGCTGAAATTGAAGACTTGTTCACCGGTACCTAAGTTCCATAATACATGGTTAGGCTCTGAATGCCCTTCACTGTTGGGTAGAGAATTCGTTCCATCATCATAATCTAATTGAACTTGTGTAGAAATATTTTGATCACCATTTGGAATATCAGTAACGTTAATGACGATAGTGGGGCCATTTTCTTCTTGAGATATTCCCTTGATTGTAATCGGCTGAGGAGCACTCAAATATTTGAATGGAACATTTACATAAATAATTTGTGTTCCAGTTGCTACTTTCGAAACATCAACATAGCGATTATTCATGTCATCATAATTTGAAATAACACCTTTTGACTGAGGAGTACTAGCATAACTGGTAGATGCCTTTACTAGTTGTTGAAATACATCACTAAAATCAATATAGGTCCGCCCATTGGTATCTTGATAAACATCTTCAGGTTTTAAATTATCCATAGTGATACCATTGATCAAGACCTTGTTATTTTCAATTGATACATTAACATCTTTACCTAATACTACATGATTGAATGTTTTATTTCTAAAAGCGTTACTTTGAAGATGTTTGGCCAGTTGTTGAATGTAATAAATATCACCGCTAGTTAAATTGTATGAATCACCACGTGTACCAAAATCATTAGAGCCATTTAAAATTTTAACAGCTAAATTACCATTAGTATCCGCCGATAAACTAGCTTGATTTGCAAAAATATGGAACAGAGAAGCTAATTTTAAAACACTGTTAGTATTTAGGTCGTTAATATCAATTCCTAAATTTTTTAAATAAGTATCATCACTAATGGAGGTAGCTGGTTGGACACTATTAGATGATAAGGCCATTAGCAGCTGAAAAACACTCTTCGTATCACTGGCACTGCTTACTGCAGTAGCTGCTGATTGAGCAGCACTCTTCGTATCACTGGCACTGCTTACTGCAGTAGCTGCTGATTGTTGAGCAGCACTCTTCGTATCACTGGCACTGCTTGCTACAGTAGCTGCTGATTGAGCAGCACTCTTCGTATCACGGGCACTGCTTGCTACAGTAGCTGCTGATTGAGCAGCACTCTTCGTATCACTGGCACTGCTTGCTACAGTAGCTGCTGATTGAGCAGCACTCTGCGTATCATGGGCACTGCTTGCTACAGTAGCTGCTGATTGAGCAGCACTCTGCGTATCACGGGCACTGCTTGCTACAGTAGCTGCTGATGAAACAGCGCTCTTCGTATCACTGGCACTGCTTGCTACAGTAGCTGCTGATTGAGCAGCACTCTTCGTATCACGGGCACTGCTTACTACAGTAGCTGCTGATTGAGCAGCACTCTTCGTATCACTGGCACTGCTTGCTACAGTAGCTGATGATTGAGCAGCACTCTTCGTATCACGGGCACTGCTTGCTACAGTAGCTGCTGATGAAACAGCGCTCTTCGTATCACTAGTGCTGTTTACAGTGGCGGCAGTTAAGTTCCCTGAGGTGGTATCAGCATGAACTGCTACCGTTGATACCCCACCGAAGACAAAAAAAGACAGTGTAGCAATTGCGGCAAAAACGAATTTTTTGCCATCTTTATACATTTTATAATGTAATTTCTTTTCTCCCATTATAAATTCCCTCCCTTATATTGAGCTAACCTACTTTTAATCTACTTTTAATCTACTTTCAATTATATACTTTTAGAATAGAATGACATACCTAATTCTGCAAAATAAAGCACTTTTTTGTAAATAGTCAAGGAGATATCATGAACCAGTCAACTTTTCAGCTACTTGGTAATGTTGCTTCAGCAGATTTCTACCTTTGTGAAGACAGTGATATTACTTTAATATCTGATAATAATGCCTATAATATGAAAGCTTTAGCCCAAGAAGCACTTAAACTGCGTGTTCCTAATTCTTTGACCGTTATTGATTTAAACAACTTCTACGTTGGTATGATCCCTATTGATCATAATCAGATATTGACCATGATTCCTCATATTAACACCACCAATATCCCATTCAATTATCAGAAAATCACTAATTTTATCGGGTCTAGAATTTTTGGTGTTGGAAAGTATTTCCATTCCAAAAATACTAGGCCCTAATTTAAAAAGCCATTGATAATGGATCAAAAAAAGGCCAATAGGGTATACCCTATTGGCCGTTTTGAAAAATCGTTGTATTAAATCCAGAAAATTTCATTAATGAAATTTAAATCGAGGACTTCTTTAATTTTGAAATTCCTGTGGAAAAGTTAAAAACAAGTGCAAGGTTGACGTGATTAAATTTATTCAAAAGAAAGCCTATTTTTGGGAATTATTTTTTTCCTCAATTGTCAAATCAAGTGCAACACTAAGAATCTATTCTTAGAAGTGGTCTAGTTGCTAAGCTAGTTCAGGCATTAGATCGGCTGGGCAGCGATAGTTCAATGACCGCCGTAGCCGGTTATTTAAGGTATCTTGAGCCAGCTGAATGTCAATGAGTGAGGCCGAAGCCAAGGATCTGCCCTTCGGGAAGAACTCGCGCAAAAGGCCGTTAGTGTTCTCATTGGTTCCACGTTCCCATGGTGAATAAGGATGGGCAAAGTAGATGTCAGTTCCCTTGACTTGACTCAAGCTTGAGAACTCAGCACCATTATCAAAAGTAATGGTTTTAAAGTGCTCGGTTCCATAGTCATATAAGGTATTCTGGAGGGCTTTCAAGCAAGTGTCGGCATGATAATTGGGAAGTTTAACGATGATCTCTAAGCGACTAACACGTTCAGTCAAAGTCATTAATGCTGGCTCAGATTCAACCCGTTTGCCTTTGACCAAGTCACCTTCCCAGTGTCCAAGCTCTTGACGCGCTTGAACCATGGCGGGACGCTCTTCGATTGAATGGCCCAGATTTTTCTTATTGATTCGATGATGCTTTGCCCCGGGGCATTTAATCCGGCGACGTAGTTTAGCTGGTAGGTCTGAATTGCGGATAGCTAAACGCTGGTCATCAATATACCGGTACACCGTCGGTGTTGAGGGGCAGACAAGCCTTGGGTGATCAGTCTTGAATTGGTGGACAAAAGTATCCACACTATGCATCCTGGGACGCGCTTTTAAAGCTGTCACCAAAGCATTACAGAAGGTTTGACAATGATCAAAGAGTCCACGATAACAGCTATTTAGTCGGTGCTTACGATAAATTGCTTCACCAGTTTCTGCCAGATATGACTGTTCAAAGATATGAGTACTAGCGTTAATCTGTGTCGTTGTCCCACGTTTTAATTCACGTGAAATCGTGCTGGGATTACGATGAAGGGCCTGGGCAATTCGGCGGATAGACCAATCTAAGTCCCTTAGGGATTCAATTCGACCACGTTCAGCTAAATTGAGTTGGTGATACTGATTAGATATGATATTCTTAATTCGGGTCATGAAGATACCTCTTTCTTGTTTGTGGTGAATTAAGAATAGGTCTTCATGGCCTTTTTGACTAGTCTGAATAAAGAACTGGTCTAGTAGAGCAGGTGTTGCACTTCAATTTTAAATCGAGGTAAAAAATAATCATCAACATAAATAAAATTTTTAATTAACCGCCAATTTTCAACTGAAAGTTGCATTAGTGGAAAATTGGCTACTAAAGAACATAGATATAGGTACCTAGGGTTATGGCGTTGGGAAAAATTTATATTTCCAAACTTCCCCTGTATTTCGTCAAACATTTGCTGAACATCTCTAGTTGTACTACATTTAACAAAGTGATTTAAATAAATAAACTGAGATTTATCTGTATTATCGATCATCGATTTAGCTGTATTAATGGTTACGAGGAGCCATTGGTTCAAATTAATTAACTGTTTAGGCCGGTGGTATAATTCTTCTTTAGTTGTTTCAAATAACTGGTTATTTATGATTCTCTCACCTTCTTATCTGTAAATTGTTTGTCACTTCTGGTTTCTTTATTTTGGGGTTTTGTTCAGCAAATGCTTGCAGCTGTTTTTGTGTTCGATTACTGATTTCATGGTGTATATCATTTAGTTTATTTTTTAGTTCTGATTTTTGTTGTGGGTTCCTTGCTTGCTGAACTTGTCGTTGCAAACTTGATATAACTGATTAAGCGATCGGGCTGATAGCTTTTTTATTTTACATTTGAATTACAAGTGCATACCCCCATCTTCATGCCGGTTCCGGGTTTGGTGTTGCCGCTGCTTTTTCGTCATTTCCCACTCGGTTTCTTTCAGTCCACGTTCTTGCTTTTGCCGTTGGTAATCTTCATCACGAGCATATAGAACAGTCATGATCGCATCACTAAAGGCCGTCTTTAAGTAATAGTCTGGACTAACTGGCTTATAATTTAGCGGTTGATAATGCCCCATATTTGCTTTTCTGTACTGGTCGTCCTTGGCTTGTTGCCCTTTTAACTGCTTTTGGATTTTCTCGATCTGACTGTTCTTAATCGTCGGATCGGCTTTGCATTCGCCAAAAAAGAGTTGTTTAGTGCCATCATGCTTTAAAACCCGTTGTAAGTGATGATTTTCTAACTGATCTAAGCTAAGCT
>NZ_BAAFRU010000036.1:0-9869 GCF_045862015.1 Levilactobacillus muriae | reverse complement strand
GGAATACGACGCAAACTTGTAGCCGTTGTGGACACATCATGACGGGTAAAAACAAGTTGACGTTAGCCGATCGAAAATGGATGTGTTCCAGTTGTGGGGCTTTTCATGTACGGGATCATAACGCAGCCCAAAATATTCTGGCTAAGGGACTAGCTACCTTGTGAAAACTGTGTCCGTCTGGCAACCTGCGGACCTAAAAGGCTTTGGTAATTAGCGGATAAGCCCTATTCGTAGGCAAACGCTGTATCTAAGTAAATTGTGGCCGCCATGCCATGGGGTGTGGTGACCGCAAGCGTCCGTTTTTAAACGGGCGTGGTTGACCCAACACTGCCGGGGGAGAGGTCAAAGTATGGCGTGTTGGTTAACCCATTGCCTGGGGCGAAACTAAGATCCCTCCAGACAAAATGGTAAGTGATAATCGAAAAGGAGCGATTTAGATGAGTTGGCAAGAAAACTATCAGGTTTGGCAACAACAGCCCACGATGATTCCCAGCATTAAACACGAATTAGATGCCATTGCGGATGATCCAGAAGCATTGGAAGCTGCTTTTAGCGGTCCCATGAGCTTTGGAACAGCCGGTATGCGGGGTGTTATGGGGCCTGGTATCGGTCAAATGAACGTATACACCGTGCGGCAAGCAACCGAGGGGGTTGCCCGGTATTTGGACACGTTGGATGACGCGACGAAGCAACGTGGGGTCGCTATCAGCTTTGACTCCCGTTATCATTCTACAGAGTTTGCCCATGAGGCGGCCCATGTCTTGGGTGCGCACGGGATTCCTAGCTTCGTCTTCGATGACTTGCGGCCAACGCCTGAGTTGTCGTTTGCGGTCCGGCAGTTACATACGGCCATGGGGATCATGATCACGGCCAGCCATAACCCGAAACAGTACAATGGCTATAAGATCTACGGGCCAGACGGTGGACAGATGCCACCCAAGGCATCCGATATGATTACCGACTTTGTCCGGTCTGCTAAGGATGTCTTTGCCATCAAGGTCGCCGACGAGCAACAGTTACGCGCCGACAAGACGCTTCAGATCATTGGGGAAAATATTGACCAACCTTATCTGCGAAACGTTGAGAGCGTGACGATCAATCATGAGCTGGTCAAGTCCGTGGGTAAGTCTATGAAATTGATCTACACGCCATTGCACGGGACCGGGAAAGTTATCGGCGAACGGGCCTTGCGTGGTGCTGGCTTTGAAAACTTTACTATGGTGCCAGAGCAAGCAATCGCTGACCCTGAATTTCCAACGGTGCCGTTTCCGAACCCTGAGTTCGCGCAGGCCTTCGATATGGCTATTGCGTTGGGGAAGAAAGAAGGCGCTGACCTGTTAGTCGCCACCGATCCCGATGCCGACCGGTTGGGTGCCGCCGTTCGTCAACCGAACGGGGATTACCAACTATTGACGGGGAATCAGATTGCCTCGATCTTGTTGGCCTACATTTTAAAGGCCCGCAAGCAAGCCGGCCAACTGCCAGCCAACTCACGAGTCGTGAAGTCCATCGTCTCCACCGAACTGGCCACTAAGATTGCGGCGGCTTACGGCGTGGAAATGAAGAACGTGTTGACCGGATTCAAGTTTATTGCTGAACAGATTCATCAGTACGAGACGACCAATGACCACACCTTCCTGTTCGGATTTGAGGAGAGCTACGGCTACCTGATCAAGCCATTCGTGCGTGATAAGGATGCCATTCAATCCACGGTCTTGCTGGCGGAAGTTGCCGCCGACTACAAGCAACGCGGCATGACCCTCTACGACGGGATCGAAGAACTTTACGCGACCTACGGCTACTTTGCCGAGAAGACGACGTTTGAGGAATTCGCCGGTATCGATGGTGCCAAACAGATGGCCCACTTGATGAGTGAATTCAGAGAGAATGCGCCGAAGGCCTTTGGCGACAGTACCATCGAGTCGGTTGAAGACTTCTCGACGAGCCTCAAGACCGAAGCCGATGGTACGACCAGCAAGATCGATTTACCACAGTCAAACGTCTTGAAGTATTGGCTGAGTGATGGTACTTGGATCTGTATTCGACCTTCTGGAACCGAACCTAAGGTCAAGTTCTACATTGGGACGAGTGATCAGACAGACGCAGTAGCGCAAAAGAAGTTAGCGAGCTACGAGGCGGCACTGAAGCAGTATGTTGATTCAGTGAAGTAGGATTCAAGTTAATCAAAACGAGTTTTAACGCAGTTAGTCGGCGCCTCGAGGGGAGCGACTAGCTGCGTTTTTTTGATGGTTGCGAAGCGTTAAGTAAGACAATCGGTTGCCACACCGGCTATTAGTGTGGTGACTTGTTTTCACTGAATTGATAATCGGTTAAGAGTTTTCACTAGACAGTAGATCTTAACAGGCTGTTTACTAATAGCTTTACTAAAGTTTTTACGATAAAAAGACAACCGGTTGCAACTCTTTGCAGCCAGTTGATACCACAATTGGCGGAACGTTTTTCACAATAAAAGTGGTTGCATTTAACCAGACATAACCTTAGAATAATAGCCGTAAAGCGCTTACATTTTAGTTAAAAATAAATTAATATTTTTACCAGCAATGTAAGTATCCTATTTTTGAGAAATCAGAGGTGTGTCAAAATGGCTAAGAATGACAAAATTACGTTGGACCCCGCGAAGTTTGCGGCAGCTGTTTTGGGAGGAAATGCGCAATATCCAGATGAGGAAAATAAGTTGTATATCAAGCGACAGCTGACCCTCTATCTGGAAGCTACGTTGCTTGCGCAAGATTTTAACAAGTTGGAAGAATCTCAATTTGATATGGCCAAGGCCCAGCAACGGGAGGATGTTCTGTCAAAGATCATTGAACATCGGTATCACTAGACTAGTGAGTACCGTTAAGGGTTAGAACGCAGTCTCTTGTTGAAAGGCGTGAAAGAACAATGGTTAAGCAATATCTCTCATATGCTCTAGGGGCATTCGGACATGATGCCTTCTACGCAACACTTAATACTTATTTTGCAATTTTTGTCACCAGTGCCTTGTTCGTGGGAAAGGGTTCCGCCGCTGAAGCTGGAATCGTGACGACGATGGTTGTTGTCATTCGTTTAATTGAAATTGCCTTTGACCCGATGATCGGTGGGATGGTTGATAACACCGACACCAAGTTTGGGAAATTCAAGCCATGGCTGCTTGCGGGGGCTATCGTCAGTTCTGTTGGACTGATTCTTATGTTCTCTAGTTTATTTGGCTTAGCGGATTCCAATTCTTCGATGTACTTCTTGGTCTTCGGGATCGTCTTTGTCATTATGGATATTTTCTACTCGTTCAAAGACATTTCATTCTGGTCCATGTTACCCGCGTTGAGTGTGGATACCAAGGTCCGTAATCGGTTTGGGACGGTTGGTCGTTTTGGCTCTACCCTGGGTTCTCAGGGGGTCATCATTGTCATCATGCCACTGGTCATCTACTTCTCCCAAAAGTTCTCTGGAACCCATGGGACTACGGAAACACGGGCCGGCTGGTTAGGATTTGCTATCGTGATTGGGCTCGTTTCTCTGTTAGGGGCTTTGGCAACCTTCTTTGGGACGAAGGAAACCAAGAACTTAATTCGCGAAAATACGGAACGAACGCGTTTCCGTGACGTCTTCAAGGTTATCGGTGAAAATGACCAATTGATGTGGTTAGGTTTATCCTACCTGCTGTTTGCCTTAAGCTACGTGGTTACGAACTCACTCCTGATTTACTACTTCCAATACGTCATTGGTAATGCGAAGGCCTACAGTGTGGTTGGGGGAGTTACGGCGCTCCTGGGGGTCATTTCCGTTCCTCTGTTCCCACTCATCGTTTCTAAGATTACGCGGCGTGGGGTTTACGTCGGCGGTATCTGCATGATGTTAGTCGGTTACGTGCTCTTCAATTTTGCGGGTAGCAGCGCCATCATGATGTATATCGCGGATGCTATCTTCTTCTTCCCATACCCGATGATCTTCCTGGCGGCCTTGATGACCATTACCGACAGCGTGGAATACGGGCAATGGAAGAACGGCACGCGAAACGAATCCGTCACCTTATCCGTGCGGCCTTTGATTGATAAATTAGCTGGGGCCTTTTCAACAGGGATTGTCGTTATCGCGGCCGTCCATGCCGGGATGACGGGTAACGCTAAGCCTAGTGATATTACCGCACACGGGATGTTTATCTTCCACTCTTTCATTTTCTACATGCCAATGATTCTGTTAGTGGTATCCGCTTTGATTTATCAATTCAAGGTGACCTTATCTGAGAAGAAACATGCAGAGATCGTTAAGAAGTTGGAAAATAAGTTAACAACTGAAAAGGCTGAAGAAGATACAAAAATTCAGTCAAATAATTAATTAGGATTTACCAAGAGCCTGGGCGATGATACCCGGGCTCTTGGTGTCTCTGAACCTGTTGGGCAAGGCTACCAACTGACGGATGGTACAGGGGCCATTACCAATAGCTCGGAAAAGAAAGCGCTTTATAAACCGGTTGACAATCACCGCAAAAGCGTTTATGATGACTGTAGTAAAACTTTACTAAAAATTTATTGAGGAGTTAATCGCCATGGATTTTGCCAGCTTAGCAACTGAATATCAAGAAAAGTTTGATGCTGCACCACAACGGGTCTTCTTTTCTCCCGGCCGAATCAATTTGATCGGTGAATACACTGACTTTAACGGGGGGCACGTCTTCCCCGCAGCAATCAGCATGGGAACTTACGCCGCGTACGTGAGTCGAGATGACCGGCAGTTCCGTGTTTATTCAGCCAACGTCCCAGAGGCCGGAATGTTGACGTTCTCACTGGACGATTTAGCCTTTCATAAGGCTGACAACTGGGCCAACTACCTGAAAGGGATGTTGTTCGAGCTGGCGAAGCAAGACCTGACGATCGACCACGGGTTCGACCTCTTTGTACACGGGAATCTGCCGGATGCTTCCGGTTTGTCCTCATCTGCTTCTATGGAAATGTTGATGGGTGAGATCCTTCACGCCGCTTACGGCATGAAGCTAGACGAAGTCGAAATGGTTAAGGTCGGTCAACAAGTTGAAAATGATTACTTCGGATTAAATACCGGGATCATGGATCAGTTTGCCATCGGCATGGGGAAGAAAGATCAAGCGATGCTGTTGGACACGAACACCATGGCTTACGAGTATGCGCCACTGAACTTAGGCAATAACGTCGTGGTCATCATGAACACCAAGAAGCGGCGGGAACTGACCGATTCTAAATACAATGAACGGCGAGCCCAATGTGAAGAGGCCCTTCGTCGGTTGCAAGTCAAGTTAGACATTAAGACATTAGGGGACTTGAACGAAGATCAATTCGATCAAAATGCTTATCTCATTAACGATGAAACCTTAATCAAGCGTGCTCGGCATGCCGTTTTCGAAAACCAACGCACGTTGAAGGCCTTCAAGGCGTTACAAGACAACGATCTCGAATCCTTTGGCCACTTGGTCAACGCGTCACATATTTCTTTGAACTATGACTTTGCCGTAACCGGGAGGGAACTGGATACCTTGGTTGAAACCGCTTGGCAGCAACCCGGTGTCTTAGGTGCCCGGATGACCGGTGCGGGCTTTGGTGGCTGTGCGATTGCGATTGTCAAGAAGACAAACGTTAAAGATTTCGAAGCCAAAGTTGGGCAGGTCTACGAAGAGACGATCGGTCATAAGGCCGAATTCTACGTCGCAGAGATTGCAGACGGTCCAAAGGAATTGCAAAAGTAGTCTAACAACTGGTTGGCTGTGGTGGTTGGCACGAGGTCCAATGAGTTAAATTGAACCAACGATATCTGACCGAAACAACTTAGCAGCATCATAAACAAGCTTTAAGGTAAAATAGGCCATAGAACTTTCTGGTTAACGATGAAGTCATGTCACAGCTTAACCAGGAAACGACATAATTGAGGAGGAATTGATAATGACAGTTTTAGTTTTAGGTGGTGCTGGTTACATCGGCTCACATGCCGTTGATCGGTTAATTCAAAAGGGATACGATGTTGCAGTCGTCGATAGTTTAGTAACGGGACACCGTGCCGCAGTCAATGACAAAGCACGTTTCTACGAAGGGGACGTGCGCGACCAGAAATTTTTGAACAGTGTCTTTGATCAAGAAGATATCGAGGGTGTCATTCACTTTGCTGCCTTCTCCATTGTGCCGGAATCCATGGAAAAACCATTGAAGTACTTTGACAACAACACGACCGGGATGGTTTCCTTGCTAGAAGTTATGAATAAGCATAACGTCAAGCGCATCATCTTCTCGTCAACGGCGGCGACTTATGGCGAGCCTAAGCAGATTCCCATTAAAGAAACTGATCCGCAAGTGCCAACCAATCCATACGGCGAAAGCAAGCTGATGATGGAAAAGATCATGCGCTGGGCCGACGAAGCTTATGGCATCAAGTTCATCGCGCTGCGGTACTTTAACGTGGCTGGGGCCAAGGAAGACGGAAGTATTGGTGAAGATCACCATCCCGAAACCCACTTGATTCCCATTATCTTGCAGGTTGCTGCGGGTGAACGCAAGGAGTTGTCCATCTTTGGTGGCGACTACCCAACCAAGGATGGGACCAACGTCCGGGATTACGTCCAGGTTGTCGACTTGGTCGATGCCCATATCTTAGCTCTGGAATACCTGAAGGCCGGCCATGATAGTGATGCCTTTAACCTCGGCTCATCGACTGGTTTCTCCAACAAGGAAATGTTGGAGGCTGCTCGGAAAGTTACGGGCAAGGAGATTCCTGCCAAGATGGCGCCTCGGCGCGCTGGCGATCCTAGCACCTTGATTGCGGCTAGTGACAAGGCGCGTGAAGTCTTGAACTGGCAACCACAATTTGATAATGTGGAAGATATTATTCGGACTGCCTGGAATTGGAAGCAGAAGCATCCAGCCGGCTACGATGATCAGAACGAGGCAAAATAAATGGCACAAGACACAATTCAAGCGTTTATTGATCAAATTGTTCAATCACCAGCCCCCTATATGGAGCTGGACCGGCAGTATGTGACCAATCGGATCTTTGCATTGATCGGTGATGGCGACGCTCAGACGACCACCAGTGCCGACCCCATTGACCTAGTGGCGGCTATGGTCGAGACGGCCGTGGCCAATGGTAAAATCGAGGATGCACCAAGTCCCCGTGAGATTCTGGAGTCGCAGCTGATGGACTTCATGACGCCACTACCGTCCGCCGTCAACCGTGGCTTCTGGGATCGTTATCAGCAAAGTCCCAGCGCCGCGACTGACTGGTTCTACCAGTTAAGCAAGGCGAACAACTACATCAAGACGAGAAACATTGCACGTAACGTGGTCTTCCAAGCTCAGACGCCGGCCGGAGAGTTGGAAATTACAATCAACCTGTCCAAGCCGGAAAAGGACCCCAAGGCTATCGCGGCTGCCCAAACGCAGACTAAAGTCAGCTATCCGCTAGACCAGTTGTGTATGACCAACGAGGGCTACCGCGGTCGCCTTGGTTATCCCGCCCGCAGCAATCACCGGATTATCCGGATGATGCTGGGTGGTGAGACCTGGGGCTTCCAGTACTCGCCGTACGCCTATTTCGCTGAGCATGCCATCTTCTTGGCCAAGGAACATCGGCCGATGGTGATCAACCAGCATACGTTGACTAACCTGTTGGAAATCGTGCGTCAACTGCCGACCTACTTCGTCGGGAGTAACGCCGATCTACCAATCGTGGGCGGCTCCATGCTGACACATGACCACTACCAGGGGGGCAAACATACCTTTCCGATGATGCTGGCACCCGTGGACCGGGCAATTGACCTAGGTGTCACGGGCGTTACAGCGGGAATCGTGCAGTGGCCGATGACCGATATCCGACTGCGCGGGACGCAACCGGAACCATTGATTACAGCGGCGACTAAGGTTCTGAAGAGTTGGATTGACTATTCCGATGAATCTGTGGGTGTTCGTGCCTATACCGATGGCACCCGGCACCACACAATCACACCAATTGCCTATCGGGATGGCGCGGACTATGTGTTAGACTTAGTCTTACGGGATAACCAGACGTCGGCGCAATATCCAGATGGGGTCTTTCATCCACACCAGGATGTACAGCACATCAAGCGAGAGAATATTGGCCTGATCGAGGTCATGGGTCGCGCGATTTTGCCCGCACGGTTGAAAGCCGAAATGGCCGAAGTTAGCAAGTATCTGTTGGATCAACCCAACCAAATTGCACCAATGCACCAAGTATGGGCCGATGGTCTTAAGCAAGCTAAGTCGATTACCGCAGCTAACGTGACGGCGGTCGTGCACCAAGCAATTGGGAATACCTTTGCTCGCGTATTGGCTGATGCCGGAGTCTTCAAGCGAGATGCGCAGGGTCAAGCCGCATTGGACAAGTTCATTGCCCAGATTTAATTTTGCCAGGAGGTGATGGTGATCGCAGCCACCTTAAAAGATATTGCGAAATCAGTCGGGGTCTCACTAGCAACCGTGTCACGGGTCTTGAATTATGACCGGACATTGTCAGTTAGCGAGTCCACCAGAAAACAAATATTTGAGGTCGCCGAGGACTTGAATTATACCAAGTCCAAGCGTCGGACCAATGCGCCGGCTAAGCAGCTGCGAGTTGCTATCGTTCAGTGGTATTCGAAGTCAAAGGAACTCGATGATCTGTACTACATGGCGATTCGGCTGGGGTTGGAAAAACGCTGCGAGCAGCTCAATATGCTGGCCACGCGGACCTTTCAAAATAACCTGCAGGCCATTGACCCGGACGTTGATGCCGTGATCGCTATTGGAAAATTCAGTGACGAGCAAGTTCAGACGCTGTCGCAATTGACGGGGAACTTAGTTTTCGTCGATCAAGATCAGTTGGGCCACGGCTATGACAGTGTAGTCACTGACTTTAATGTCGCCGTTCAGCAGGTAGTTGACTACTTTTGGCAGCATGATCAGCATGAGATTGGGCTGATCTGCGGGAGTGAGTCGACGACGGATGGCAAGCTTGATGTACTTGATCCCCGGTATACGGCGTACTGTCAGGAGATGCAAGTGAGAGGGGCCTTTGATCCTAAATTGGTTTTCACTGGTGACTACACTTCGGAATCTGGTTACGAGCAGATGCAGGCTGCGGTGACGCGGCTGGGGTCTCATTTACCCCACGCCTTCTTCGTGACCAACGACCCGATGGCTGCTGGGGCACTGAAGGCCCTGCGCGAGAATGAAATTGCCGTACCAGATCGCGTCAGTCTCTTTAGCTTCAACGACACCACGATTGCCAAGTACGTCTTCCCCGAGTTGAGCAGTGTTCACGTGAATACGGAGATGCTGGGCGCGGAGGCCGCCGATTTGGTGGCTGACCGCTTGCAAACGGGACGACGTACGCCGCAGCGGGTGACGATTGGGACTGAGCTGATTGTTCGGGAGAGTACGCGATAAGAGTGATTTCGTTCAGAGACAGGTGTAAAAAAATTAGATATTAATTTCCGGCTACTCGCTGGATTAGTTATGAGACAGATAAAGCCCCGAATCTTAGTGGATTCGGGGCTTTTTAGTTTGCTCAGTCGAATGGGTAAGCCCGAGAGCTTGCCAGTATGCCTGTCGTCATGCGGATGCTGTCTCACGTTTCAGCAATATAGTTTTGGAGAGCCCAAAAGGGTCTGGGGTTTTGATCCGGACCCATGGTGTAGATTCGTATGGCGTCTTTAGAAGCTATTCAAAATGGTTTCACGACCTGATCTGGGTGGCTGATCCACTCATCATTGTGTTAGTTTTAACTAAAGGTTGAAAGTTAAAAAGTACAGTAAAAGCCCGACGCGTCGGGCTTTTACTGTACAAAAATAGACATGGATTGCTCCACGAGTATAATTGAGTCGACTAAAAAACAATATACAAGGAGAATTC
>NZ_BAAFRU010000035.1:0-10718 GCF_045862015.1 Levilactobacillus muriae | reverse complement strand
TCCGCCTTTTGCGATCTGCATCTTGCTGAGCTAATTCTGGATCATAAGGTTTAACCCGGTCCAACTCATAGCTAATCGTAGCTTTGGCGACGCCTAAGGCGTCAGCCATTACTTGGTAAGATTTATTCCCCTCATTGACCAGTTGTGCTAGTGCGCCACGTTGAAAACGTGATAAAGTAGATGTACCCAAAGTAATCACTCCCTATATTGGTTGGAATTAGCTACTACCATTGTAAGTGATTGCTTTGGGCTTTTTAATTCCTGTTCGGATTAATTATAGAATTTGCCGAATGGAAATACTTTCCAACACCAAAAATTCTAGACCCAATGGTTCCACCACTAATCGTCAAGGTATCGTTCGCAATTTGCCAAGTGACACCTCCGTCAAGGGTGCCGCTGTTATTGTCCTCTGCTTGGTCTTGAGTGGCAATAGTTGTGATCGGTGATGTTTGGGTCGTGGAAGTGGGGCTGGTGGCAGCAAAAGCTGGCATTAGAACCCCTGTCAATAATAAAAATGAAGCCCCCACTGAAGCCGCTGCAATTATTAGTAATTGATTCAATTTATTCATAAAAAACAACTCCCTCTAGAAAAATAGCTTGGTTACCACTCAAAAATTCCCCCGGATTATCGAGTGATCCCTTATCAAAGGAATATAACCTCTTTTTCGCCATTTATGTTTGGAGAATTGTCCAAAATTTTTCGGCATTTTTTGGAGAAAGCTCTAAAAGAGAATAATCATTAAAAGCGGCCACCGCCAAAGGAATATATCCCTCCCTTTGGCAGCAGTCGCTTTGTTTGAATCAATATTAGCGGGATCTAATCAGTTAATACCCCTCCGTTGTAAAGTACCAACGAACGTTGTCCCCACTCTTAAGCTTCGTTAAGTTTGCAGCATGGTCAATAAATTTCTTGTTAACACTGAACATCCAACCGGAACCGGCCTTAACGTCATTTTCCTTGAGGCCGTTAATGCCGTTCACGTAAACGGAGGGGCCCGGAATATAACTAATATTCAGGTTCGTTTGCTTTAAAATCGAAAACGCGTTGGCGCCCTTTTTAACGCGCATCCGCTTCGAATAGAAAACTTTTTTGTATCCATCAACCGTTAAATGGATTTGAATTGTATTCTTAGCATTAGACGACTTTTTAGCCGCATGATGCGTATCCTGAACCACCTTGGTTTCTGCTTTGTGGTTAATTTTACCCAGCTTATCAGATTTAGGGGCATTTGACCGCTTAGTTTTAGCGACCTTGTTAGGACTTGCCTTTGCACTGGATCCGGTTGTCCGATTAGGGCTTGTGCTTGATTGAGAACTAGCAGTTTGGGTCTTGTTGGCTGTTTTTTGAGCCCGCCTATCTGCTTTTGGTTTTGCTTTGCTTGCACCTTTTGCTTTTTGCTGGTGACTTGGCTGTTTAAGATGACTTGAACTTGAAGAAGTCACTTGTTTAGAAGTTGTCGGCTTAGGGGCTGCGTCTCTCGATGAAATCACCTGTTGGGCACCAAAAGCGATTCCAATTGTGAGAATGAACGCAAGAATGAAGCCAATTGCTTTTTTCATATTGTTTTGTCACCTCTCACTCAAAATTTGGCGATTAATTAATTGTGTAAACTGAACGATTCTTTAAAGCAGCTTTATAAGCGGCAACCGCTAAATTTACCTGACCGACACCATAGAGCTGAGTAGCTGCGTTTTTAATTGAACCGGATTTATTGACATAGGTCAGCATTGCATAAAGCGGCGTCCTAGTTTGACTTGTTTTCATCGCCGTGTTATTCACATATTTCTTCATGCCAAAATCATTTGATAGGGCAATAATTGCTTCAGCGGTTGAATTGGCATTTGGCGTTGTTTTGCCATTAAACGTGTAGCCAAATGCACCACTGGGCTGCACAATACCAGTAAGAAATTTTTGCCCCTTCAGCAAGCTGTCCTTGACGTTAGTTGTATTAACCTTTCCTCGAGCCAGACCGGTTAGAACCATGCTGGTCGTGTCGGTATCCCTAACTCCTTGTTGGTTATTATACGTCCAACCGTGATTATTTAATTGAGCTTTCACTAGCCGAGCACTCAAGCTTGCTTTGCTAAACTTCGCTCCCTTTGGCTGCTTGAACTTTGAGCTCATCGAAATGGCAATCAGCACTTGTGCCTGGGCACTTGTCGTTTGTTTGGAAACACTTGTCCGGTACAACTTGGTTACCAGATTGATTCCCTTTTTGTGGCCATATGGCTTATAATCTCTAGCGTTGAGTCCCATCGCCTGAACAGCCATCACGGCATTGGCCATTGTTGCAGCAGGGGTTGTCTTTTTGATTACCAAGTTTTTTCGCAGCAACGTTTTTTCCTTGGTATTAAATTTATAACCGTTTCCCTTGAGCCCTAACAGAAGGTCAGAGTACCCCGCAGTCGCACCAGTATCAGGATTGAGTTTCTTACTAAAAATAGAACTGCTTTGACCGGAAAGTCCGGTCTTATTTTTAATCATCAGATTCTTCGCGTAACGGTAGTTGGCTTTGATCTTGCTATTTTGATAAGCACGACTGGCGGTCTTAACGCTGGCTGCATTGGCGGTGAAGGCTGGTGCGATACTGCCAAATCCTAATAGGGTTGAAGCAGAGATCATGAGTAGCTTTGATGTTAATTTCATTGATTAATCCATCCTTTTTCTATTGGTTTTTATCCGGTAAAATATTGTATTTGGTGACTAAGCGGTGAAACAGCTTCTCCCATGGCTTGTAAAATAGCGCGATGAGAAAGGCATTGGATGCTGCGTGGAACGTGTCAAATGGAAAGAAACTGGCCGCAAAAGCCAAGATAAAACTCTTGATGGTCAGCGGTGATACGTAGGCCAGGGCGTACCAGAGGTCCATGATCCAGCCAAACAAATAGCCCCAGACGCAGGCAAACACGATCATAAAAATCAGACTATGGGACAATCGGGCCTTCATGAAGAGGCCAGCGGTTAACCCCATTAAGCCCCAGGCGACCATCTGCCAAGGCGTCCATGGTCCTTGACCCATAAACATGTTGGAAACCAGTGCCGTGGTAGATCCTGTGATAAAGCCCAGTTCCGGGCCGAGACTGACACCGCTTAGAATTACGACGAAGCTGGCTCCCTGCACACCAGGAATGGCGCCCAGTGGGACCCGGGTGGCAACCGCCAACGCGATCAAAACGGCGACAAACATCAACGTTTGGGTGCTGATTGGATCGTGTTCGAAGCGCCAGTACGCGGGTAAAAGGCTACAGATTAGGCACATAAAGCTAAATAATAGGTAGTGCTTTCCCTTCAATAAGACAATGAATAGCAGAAAAATAAACATTAACAGTAACGCAATTAATAACCGATACCGGTTGAGTAACGAAGATTGTTTCAAGTAACACTCACCCCCTTTCTGGATGGTTCGCCAGCTTCAGATCGACTGGCAGTAGGGCGTCCTTAACCTGATCACGGGCAATCCGGTTAATTGGCGTGGTGAAGAAAAAGTTATCGGCAAAAAATGATTGCGTGGCAAGCAGCGTGTTGAGATGGCCATCAAACATAAACGTGCATTTGTCGGCAAATTTAGCACAGAATTCCATGTCGTGGCTGGCAATCACAATGGTCATACCGGCTTGTTGGTACTGTTTCAGCAGGTTGCCCACCTGAATCTTGGTGTAGGGATCCAGTCCCTTGGTTGGCTCGTCCAGAACCAACAGATCAGGGGTCGCCATCAGTGCGATTGCTAATCCAACCAGCTGTTGTTGGCCGCCACTAATGTCAAATGGATTTTGTTTCTCAATACGGTTCAAATGAAATTGATTAATCATATGGTCAACTTGGGCCTTAGCGTCTGGCAACCGTAATTCAGCCGCCTGAACTTCCAGCTCCTCACGAACGGTATCGGCTGTAAATTGGAGACGGGGAGTTTGCGACAGAAATGCCAGTTTGGCCATTCGCTGGTTAATGGCCATTTTCCAAACTAACTGGTGGACGAAACGAATTTTGCCGTGCTGCGGCGTCATTAGTCCACAAATCAGCGTTAACAGGGTTGATTTGCCGGAGCCGTTTTTGCCGATAATTGCCAACCACGTACCGGGATTAATCGCCAGGTTCAGGTGATGGAGGACGTTATGTTGGCCGTCGAAGCTAAAGGAAATGTTATTGACGGTTAGAATTGGTTTTTCGGCTGGGGGTAATTGCGCAACCTTGCCGCCGGTCGTCCCTGATTGAAATTGAAGATGGTGAGTCCGAATCGCCGACTGGGCATCGGCTACTGAAATCGGCAATTGGGAGGTTCGAATCTGTTGATCTAAGAAGAGCTTGGGAATTGACGGTACGAAATAGGTCAAGTGGGCATCAGTGGTCATTTTTGCCAAGCCGCTGTGGGGATCACCGTCAAAGGTCAGGTGGTGATCCTGCAGGAGAATCATCCGGTTGGCCATGGCTGCTACCGTGCTCAGCCGGTGTTCAGTCAACATAATTGTAATCCCTAATTCTTGATTAATCCGCCCTAAAACGGTGAGAAAATGCTGAGCGGTCAGCGGATCCAACTGGGACGTGGGTTCGTCCAGTAAAATTAATTTTGGGCGCAAGATGAGAACCGAAGCCAGGTTTACCAACTGAAGCTGGCCGCCGGATAATTGATGTATTTGGCGATCGAGGTTTTGATCCAAACCTAAGAAATTTGCCAGTTCGGTAATCCGGCGTTCGATTTCATTGCTGGGACAGCCAATATTTTCTAATGGGAAGGCCAGTTCTTCGATCACCGTTGCCATCACCGGCTGGGTTTGTGGATCTTGGGCCACATAGCCGACGGTTTGGGCACTCACCAACTTCGGCATGTCAGCAACCGGTGTTTCGGCAATTTGAACGTCACCAGTTCGGGCTCCTTTGGGCATGAGCTCCTTTTTCAAATGGTTAAGCAGGGTCGTCTTGCCACTGCCGGTATTACCGGCAATCACAATAAAATCGCCGGGGTCAATGGTGAAGTTGACGTCGTCCAGAACGGAGGTTGATTGATCGGGATAGGTGAACGTGAGATGGGTCACGGTAGCTAATTTTTGCATGAACGATAGACCCCCTCTGAGATTAATGGTAGTAAGAATAGGAGTGCCGTGACGACGATGGGCCAAGTATCGCCCGGCGTAAAAATGGTGGTGAAATTGGCGACTGAACGACTGGTGCCCATTGAAAGAATCCGGACGCCGATAGTTGCAACTAGCATGACGGTGGCAATCGTGATGAACAGCAGGTCACTAAACTGCCAGTGATACGAGCGGTAGTGGGTCCGCTTGGCGGCGCCAAATCCGCGGGCGTCCATTAAATTGGCGGTTTCCATCGCAGAAGACAGGGCGTCCTGCAGAAGAATTTCGAAGATGTGGAGCGTCTTTTGGGTGCGGGTCTTCAATGATCCATTAACCACGTCGACGTTGCGGGTTTTTTGCAGGCGCAAAATCCGTTTGAGCCTATCGGTGAAGCTGGTGACCAGCGTAAACGAAATGGTGACCAGTACTGCCAGCCGGGGCGCAATCGGCGAGAACACGTAGATCAGCTTGCTGGGGGTCAGAACCGCGTTTAGGACTGAAAAAACAAACAGCATTGCGATCAGGACAATTGCCATCGCAATGCCGTACAGAAATGCCGGATACGAAAATTTGAACGTCAGAATGCCCCATTTGAAATGCCAAAGAATCGGCGGAAACTTTTGATTGAGGAGCGTATTGAAAAATAGAATCATTAATAGAAATGAAACGGCGTATTTCAGTTGGCGCGCCGTCTTTCGGCCGCCAAGGTAGTAGGTGGCTGTGATCGTGAGCGCGATGAACTCAGCCACCGCGACCGCCACGTGA
Organism: Levilactobacillus muriae; assembly: GCF_045862015.1. Taxonomy (NCBI): domain Bacteria; kingdom Bacillati; phylum Bacillota; class Bacilli; order Lactobacillales; family Lactobacillaceae; genus Levilactobacillus; species Levilactobacillus muriae. The sequence continues at coordinate 4,886 of NZ_BAAFRU010000035.1, read as the reverse complement.
TTAAACAGCAGGAGGCAGACGATCAGCTCAGTAAAGTACAGCGTGAGCGCTACTGGATGAAGCTGCGAAAAAAACGTCATCTTGATTGGGGTGTGTGTCATGGAAAATCCCGACTTTCTAAGGGTTAGTAAGCCCTTCCAACAGTATATCATCGTTGCCAAGGGTGGTAAACGGCATATCTTGTGTGGTGGCTAGTATTATTTTGAGGCGTTTTTAAATGGTGAAATTTGCGAACTGATTTATCACCTTTTGGATATTATGTACAGCCTTTTTACACCATTTTTACACTAAATTTACCGTGACCTGCTAAGCTGTCATTTATACGGGTTCATCCGAACAAGCGAGGTGGTTAACACGTAAATAACTTTCTGAAAATCATTGAAAGCAAAAGCTGCAACATCCTTCAAGCAACATCCCGAGGCGGAAAAAGTCATCCGTGTCGGGGCTTTGCTTTGGTAAATTTTATAAGCATATTACTATCTCCCTGGTCGACAGTAGCGCTCTACTACTTAGTAGAGAGAAGATTGATAAGCTTCATAGAATTGACCAAGGAGGAATGTTTTATGCCAAAGACTTTGAAGAATTTATTTGCAAGAACCACTGAAAGAAAGAATCGCCGTTCAGGAACCTTGAAAGATGATTTGAATTCACGTCTTTTCTGGAATTCGGTATTGAAAGGCCAACAGAAGTAATCATGGTTAAATTAATAAGTTTTGCGTGACGATCCTCATCAGTTTTCGGACTGAATGGGGATTTTTTGTATGGTGGCTAATACCAAGTGCTGTCCGACACCTTTTGGGTTTTCCAGTGCTAAACTATAAACGTTAGGAAATCGGTAATGTCCAAAGTTCCATGAAAAAGTAGATTCTAATATGGTTTTCATTCAGGTTTGCAGTCTACTACGTGGTCGTAATCGTCAAATGCACCTGACAAGCCGGCCAATGGGTTGGCTCAGCGGTGCCGAGGCGATGGTTAGACGAAATCAAGGCCACTTAAATAAGCCTCGGGTCATTTAAGTTTAACCCATTGGCTTTTCGGCTTGTCAAGTGTTCGCTACCGCCATTTGACGATAACGAACCACCGGGCTCCAATTACCAAAATCAAGCGGTTGGTAGCTGTTCTTGAGCGAGTTTGATGAGTCTCAACCACTTGTCTGGCATGCGGGTAAGTCCCGTTAATTCAGGAACTTCAACTGGTGGATGGTATCCCAGACTTTGATGGGGCCGTAAAAAATTATGGCAGAGTGAATACAGCGTCACGTAAGTGATAGAGCCGCTGGCTGACTTAAAGCCCCCCATTGGGCGATAATTAGCTTTCAGTGAGCGATTTAAGCGTTCAATGGTTTGCTTGGCGGGGCGATATTCCTTTGCCACCTCGGTTTCGTTGGTTAAGCCTTTAACGATATTAAGGTCGAAGTTGATGCCTTCCTGATGTGCATAATATAGTCTGGCCACTCGATAGATGGGATTATCGTCAACCGTGAACCGCAGGTTCTCAGGAATCACTTGATACTTTTTGAGGACTTGATAGATCGCGATGCACGCTGATTCAGTGGTTCGCTTGGGGGTCACGTAATCTGCCAGGATAATTTTTTTGTTCACGTCATAGAAGTAGAACAGATAGTGCCATTTTCCTTTCACGCGCAGATAAGTTTCGTCACCCACCAATTGGCTGGAAAGCTGATACGGATAATTATCCAGGAAGGGTCGAATATTGGCCGCCACGGCTTGTGCGTAATTGAGAATGGTTTGCTTGGAAATCTTGATGCCATGGATGTCGTACATTAACGCGGCAGTCTTGGCAGCGGAGATGCCATAGTTCACACAGTAGCTGAGGATTAATCCCAGCACTTGTGGTGAGGCCTGAATGCGACTGAGGTCAACCCGAGATTGCGCGGATGATTGCGGGGCTATCTGGCGAATTTTAAAAGCGTATTCCCGATAGATGTACCGTAACTTGAATTGTGATGGCCGCTTTAAGTATTCCTGGTATTGACTGGAATTTAGTTTGGCCAGCTCACGTTTGCGATTAGGGCAGTGACGATTATTGCACCGCCAGGCCTTGAAGTTGGCCCGCTGCTTCGCAAGTTCCAGTTTGTTTTGGCAGTCGGGACAGAGAAGTAATGAGCTCTTATCACCACCGCCATTGGCATACAAGTATTGACTTGGTGCGCCACACCCGGGACAGGTTTGTCGCGGGAAGGCAAACGCCTGCCGATGGTTAACCGGTTTTAACGGCTTGCCGTGCTTTGCTTGATAAGCTACTAATAATTCCTGGTAATTCAGTTGGTTTTTGTGGATATTTGCCTGGAGAAGCGGCAGCTTATCATCAGCTTTGAATTGGTTGAAACGTCGATAGGTCGGGCTTTCTAGCCGTGGCGTTTTGGAATGAAGATAAATATTTGCCAGTTGGGTCATTAGAATCAAAATAAATTGTTGTTGAAGCTTGATTATTTTAACTAAATACGCTAATAATTGTGTAAGCGCTTGTCTAGATCCCTTTCTGGTTCAGTTTTTGTGTTTGTGTGGTGCTTACACTATGCTGGAACTTTAGGGGGAAGGATATTTTGAAATAAAGCTAAATATCCCCACCCATCTCTGATACAATCGAAAAGGAACTAAAATTGATTATTATGAGGAGGATTTTGCAATTATTACACAATCAGATCGACTGAAGCGCCTCACCCTAGCCGCCATGCTCTTGGCGCTCTGCGTGATTGGCGCAAACGTCAAAATCATGGGCTCAGTGGCCTTTGATTCAGCCCCGGCATTCTTAGGAGCGGTGTTGCTAGGCCCGTGGTTTGGCGCAACGTTGGGATTATTCGGGCACCTGGTGTCCGCCGCGTTGGCGGGGTTTCCTCTGACATTGCCGATTCATTTAATTATTGGCGTTGCCATGGGGATTTGCATGCTGATATTTGGCCTGGTTCGTAAATGGTTGGGCAAGGATACGCTGAAGGGCGTGCTGACTTCTGACGTGCTGGGCTACGCGATCAATGTGCCAATCGAGTTGGTGCTTCTTTATCCGCTTATGAAGCAGGCGGTTTGGGCGTTCTTTGTTCCACTGACCATCGCAACGATTCTAAACTTAATTGTTTGTGAAGTGATTTATGCGGCACTGCCCCATCGAGTGAAGGATGCGCCGTTTCTGACGCCGCAGAAATAGGGGGAACCGATTAAATGAACCAAATGAACCCACGATTTCGTGATTTATCGGTGGTGCCAACGAGTCCCACAACAGCGCTGGTGATTGCCTGTGACAGCAGTGCGGGGATTGGTGAGAAGCCCTTGGACGCCGTTCAAATTGATTCGGCGATTACCGCGGCGTATTCACTGCGGGTACCGCTATTGGAGCTGCTGTGCTTTGGGGCCCGGCCAATTGCCGTCGTTGACACGGTTGGCAACGAAATGGTCCCAACTGGCCGTCGGGTGATTCAGGGACTTAAGCGTGAATTAACCAAGGCTGGATTTTACGATATTCCATTGAATGGTAGTACCGAAGATAATATGCCGACCCGGACAACGGCGATTGGGGTGGCCGTGATTGGCCAAATTAATCGGAAAGATATTCCCACGACATCGATCGATGACTCTCTGATCGTTTATCAGCTTGGAACACCCTACGTTGGGGAGGCGGTCAAAGCCCATTTGGCAACGATTTTTTCTTACGATCAGGTTCGAACCATTCGCGCCACCCCAGCAGTGGTGGATATGCTGCCGGTGGGCTCAAAGGGAATTGCCAACGAGCTGGCCCAGATGGCCGCCACCCATACCGCAAAAATTTCCGCCGTGGTTGACCTGGCGGATGCTGAATTTACGCAATCTGCCGGACCGGCGACCGTGTTACTAGTTGCCGTGGTGGCCGATAAACGTCAATTATTTGAAAGGCAATTTCCCGAGCTGACCGAAATTGCTCAGCTTCACCAAAACTCAGATTAAGGACGGCATTGATTCTATGTTTGGTTCATTGATATTGTTAACCCAATTTTTCACCAGGATTCCCATTCCGTATGAAATTCCGGATGCAGCGGTAAAGTTCAAGAAGAGCATCCAGTATTTTACCCTGTTTGGATTTTTGATTGGCTGCATCGAGGCCCTCTTTTTCTGGCTGATGACCTTGGTATTTCCCAGCTGGTTTGCTTGGATCTTATTCTGGGTGGCCGATGGGGTTCTAACCGGCGGCTTTCACTTGGATTCCTTGGCCGACACTGCCGACGGTCTTTATTCATCGCGGACGGTGGACCGGATCAAAGAAATTATGAAGGACAGCCGGATTGGTACCATGGGAAGTCTGGCCCTGATCTATTTCTATGCAATTGTCATGGGTGCCGGGGTTGTCTGCAGTCAGTATTTGGCGGCCTGGCAATTCGTTTCATTGGTGGCCTGTACGACCATGGTGGCCAAGACCGGCATGGCGCTGTTATTTTACAAAATGGTTTATGCTGGCAAAACGAAGGGGCTTGGTAATCTCTGGACTGGTGTTGCCACCTGGCAAATCATGATCGCTCAGCTTTTTTCGATTTTGGTACTTGGTGGTCTGTTAGGGACTTTCGGCCTCTGCGGTTATCTCGCAGTGGTCCTGGGAGCTCTTTGGTACCGGCACTACATCACGCATAAACTGGGCGGTTTTACCGGTGACACAATTGGTGCGTATGGTGAGCTGGCTCAAGTCGCGTTTTTATTGGTAGTAACAGCGTTAGTGAGGGCTTTTGGATGAAATTATTAATGACTCGCCACGGTGAGACGCAATATAACAAAGAGGCAAATTACAAGTTTAATCCGAACAAGCCCGGAATCTTTCAATGGCAGTCTGTTGATGATGTATTTTTAATGGTCGTTGATTAATTAGTTCAAGTGCTGCTAGGATCTCATCAGTCGTTACTTGGC
>NZ_BAAFRU010000034.1:0-11319 GCF_045862015.1 Levilactobacillus muriae | reverse complement strand
CACAGCTGCCACAGTTATTGTCGCGTGAAGATTTAAAAATTCGCTGGCAGATGAACTCTCGTCAAAGTGTTCATCAAGTTGCTAGTAAGCCTGATTTTCCGCAACCCGTTTTTGCTTTTAATCATGGTAAGACGCCACTTTACTTAGCAACTGAAATTCAAATTTTTGAAATTAATCACCCCTGGGTGATAACTCCCAGTGCTCGTCTTGCTTATAGTCATTGGATCCTTCGCAATGTGATTGATCAATCTTGATATTCAGCTCTAGGTTTTTGAGGGTTTACTATAGGTTTTTTATAGTTGGCGCTAGCCTTCTAATACAAATAATACCCATTTCGATGGGTATTAAATCTACCCTTGACAAGTGTCAAGGGTGTAAGTGCGCATTGACCTAGTTTTACTCGGTCTGCTGATAACCATAAAATCAGTTTTTGCTGTTGTTAAACTGAATGTATTTTTAATTCAATTTATACTTGCACTTAACTAAGTTTGTTATGCTTTAGATACTTAAAAAGTGTTGCAGATTATGCTGTTTTAAGCCAAAATTTTTTAATTGCTTTGTGCAGAGAATTTTTATAAGCTTGGTAACAAATTTTGAATAACGGTGTTGTAAGATCTGTAAATCTAAACTGAAATCATTATTTTGATGTTAGGAGTCATTAAGATGGACGAAAAGAAAGTATTAAAACCAATTGATGAAATGCTTGCTGATCCTTGGCAAGTTGATATTCAAGAATTGTTTGAAGCTTCTGTCAATGAACCTGACGAGATTAAAAAGAATTTGTATGATTCCTTATACACTTATATTTTGCAAAAAAGACAAGAAGATATTATTAATCGTCCTGGCTTCGTTATTTAGCCCTCTAAGAGCCTGCTGAGGGCTTTTTGTTTTGCTTTGGTATAAATGTATATGAATAGTCTTAAAATTGCTAGAAACGAAAAATAAGGCCCTAAAAAACGAACATAGCCGCTAAGTTCTTGTTAAGATTCAAAAAAACTAACTGTTTGCTGTCAATGTTAGCGGACGAGCAAAGCGTGGGAGCATAAGGAATTGACAGCTCTAAACCAGTCTTAACACTGAATTGGCGAAAGCCAAAGTTTCTATAAAACTTTGCTTTCCTGCCTAACGGCGAGTGAAAGAGCGATCAAGCTGGCTCAGCTTGGACGGGGATCGGGGCGTCAGCGCCCGAATTAATGTGGCTTGCCACACCTTTTTAGGCAACGAACGAAGTGAGGCGCAAGAAGCGTAGCGACTGGAGTTTAATGTGAGCCGGTTTTTGGCTAACTCCTTTGTGTTTTTTTTGTTTTAGGTTTGTATCTCGTACAGTGGTGCCTCTTATATACCTCTTTTATAAACCTCTTTTAAACCTCTTTTAGACCCCTATTGAGCCTTACTCTCCCAGGGCGTACAGAAGTTTATCAACGAGGTTTTGTCTGTTTATCAACGAGGTTTTGTCTGTTTATCAACGAGGTTTTGTCTGTTTATCAACGAGGTTTTGTCTGTTTATCAACGAGGCTTTTAATAGTGATCGTTGATAAACAATCGTTGATTTTATATAATAGTTATGGAGGTGTAATTATGAGCAATGAACTTATAAAATATGATCCAGAACTTAATACTATTCCCTTACGTAAATTCACCCCTATTGAAATGAATCTATTTTTTTCAATTATTTCTCGTATGCGTGATAAAGGGGATCAAACAGTTAGATTTTCTTTTGAACAACTTAAAGACTTGAGCAACTATAAACCAACTGCAAATAATCGCTTTGAAGATGATATTCAAAGAACTTATGAAAAACTAATGGGACTTCATTTTGGAAGACGTAGCAAATCTGGATTAAATAGAGAGATGTTTGTTATGTTTACTAAATTCAGCATTGTTGGTGAAGCTGATTCCCCTTATGTAGATGTTGAAGTATATAAAGATGCTTTGCCACTTCTTAATAATTTAGATACATGGGTTAGATATGCTTTAGCGGAATTTAGAGATCTTAGAAGCAGTTACGCCAAAACTGCCTTTAGATTGTTAAAGGGTTTTAGAACAACAGGTTATGCTTTTTTATCAAAAGAAGACTTTTTTGAATTACTTGATATTCCCAAAAGCTATTGGAAAAAGTCAGGAGATATTGATAGGTATGTTATAAAGCCCATCAAAGAAGAGTTAACACCATTATTTAGAGGCCTAGCTATTAGAAAGAAATATGGCAAGGGACGTGGAAAACCAGTAATAGGGTATTCATTTACCTGGAAACCAGAAAAGAAAGGCGCTAATGACTTCTCACAAGGTGAATTACAAGATGAACGACAAAAACTTTTCAATATTCAGCATAATAGTGAACTAACAGAACAGGAAAAATGGCGCGCTACTGATAAAGTTAAAGGATTACCACTAGGATCCACTGAAAAACAAGCATTGGCTGATAAACAGGCTGAACATGATAAAAAAATAAGAGATCAAGCAAGACAAGAAGCACTTGCTGAACTCCGAAAGGGGTTTGGGAATAATGCCTAAAACAATTAGAGAACTTGCTGATGAATTGGGCGTTTCAAAGCAGGCTATATGGCAAAAGATAAAAAGAGATGCGTCAATCGATTTACGTCAATTTACATCAACAAAAGGTAATACTGTTTACGTTGATGTTGATGGGCAAAAAGCTATTAAAGCAATGTTCTCAAACAATTCGTCAACAAGATACCGTCAACAAAAAGATGATGTTGACGACAACAAAAAAGATGCGGTTGATGGACAAGATGAAGTGAAATTCCTTCGAAATTTAGTATCAGAAATTCAATCTGAAAAGAAAGAGTTACATAAGTTACTAGATCAGCAACAAAGATTGGCCTTACAGGACAAACAACTGCTCGAAGAATACAAAGCAGAAAACGACAGATTAAAAGTTCTCAAAATGCCCTCACAGGAAACAGAATTCAAACACTTAGACAATCAATATAAAGATGAAGTGAACGTGAACGCTCTTAAAGAGAAGTTGGAAAATTTGCAGGAACAAATCAAAGTTCAAAAAAGGATAGAAGAACAAGAAAAACCAAGAAAATGGTGGGGACTATGGCGAAAATAGATGATTCAGTTAAATTGACATCATTTAAAGGTAATTTATATGATGTGATGAAGTTAATCTTAGCTAAACGTGGGGTAAGTGTAGGACGAGCACGTAATCCTTTACCACATGTAGAAGATGATGAAATGGATCATGTTGAGGTAGTACGGCAACATATTGATGATGCAATTGCTGAATTTACTAAATAATAAAAAAACGCCGAGTCTCCTTAAAAGAGGCTCAGCGTTTTTTTAAATCTGTGACCAGACGTCCGCTCCCAAAGTAGGGAAGAGAGGTACGATGCGGCCTAGTTGTTCAGCTGTATATTGAAACTCAATTGCTGGTAATAAAACGTTAATTGCATCGGCAGCATGTTCACTAACTTCAGCTGCTCCTACAAGATGATGGTCTTGATCGTAAATCAAGGTGTTATCACCAATTGTTTCCTTATCAACTTGGCGGAACCATCCGTCAGGAAGATGATTAGTTTTAATGGTGTAATCAGGATTTTGCTGAGCTTCTTCGACGCTCATACCAACCTGTGCGATTTGTGGTGAGGTAAAGACAATGGTTGGGATGGGCGGATAGTTGATTGCGTCAGTAGTCTTTCCTGTGAAAAGTTGGGTTAAATAACTAGATTCAAAGATCGCAGTCGGGGTGAGCTTAGGCTGTTCTTTATCAAGCACATCACCAGAAGCATAGATGTTATCAATGTTAGTTTGAAGATGATCGTTAACTTCGATCCCGTTAGCATTGTAACTAACGCCTACTTCGTCTAATCCGATGTTTTCGATGTTAGGAATTCGTCCGGTAGCATCCAAAATCCAGTCGGTGGTGAGGGTTTCGTGATCGTTATAAGACACGGTAAAATGAGAACCGTCTTCCTCAAAACGATCCACCTGAGCGTTGTAAATGAACTTCACCCCTCGTTTTTCGAGGTCGGCAATGACTTGTTTTACGTAATCTTGATTAAATTTGCGCAACGCCCGATTATGGCGTAAAAGTACAGTGACGTTCGCGCCGGCAGCATTGGCAATCGTGGCAAATTCCATGCCGATATAGCCCGCGCCAATAATTACGATATTTTCAGGAAGCTGTTTGAGGTTCATAAAATCGGTACTGTCATGCGTAAGTTCTGAGCCCATAACATCTAGATGGTGGGGACGTAGCCCCGTTGCAATCACGATTTTGTCAGCGGTGTAGCGCTGTTGATCCACTTCGATGGTGTGAGCATCAACAAATTTTCCACGACCGTGAATAATTTCGATGTCAACAGAGTCGAGTAAACCAGTAATCATGTCCGGCAAGCCGTCGATGACTTCGTGTTCATGTTCTACATTGGCAGTCCAATCCAGCTTTAAGTCACCATTTACAATGCCATCAAGGCGTTCTTGGTGGCGTAAAAGTTGAACCGGGTTGTCCAGCGTAATTTTCGCGTTGCATCCACGGTTTGGACAAGTTCCCCCGATTTTGTCCGCTTCGATAATGGCGACTTTTTTACCACTATTAGCTAGTGGAACCGCCCCGTCGAAGGCACCATGCCCCGCGCCTAAGTACAAAACATCAAATTGATAACTTTCAGTCATTTAATTACCTCCATCCTAAATTTAGGTGAATAAATAATTACCATTGTTGGCACGAGCATAGCAGAGGATAGGTGCGAGTTGCAAGCGATTGCAACTAAAGAGAACAAAAAGCAATCCTTAACTTTAAATAAGGATTGCTAAAAAATATCTTACTAACGTTTTAATGATTTAATCGATAGCATTGAAATACCACCAATCAAGGAAAAAATAAATGAAACAATAAAAATTCCAGAATAACCAAAAAGACTTATGACGGCAGCGGCTAAAACGGGTGCGATAGCTTGTGTAATTGTATTACCTAAGTTGTAAACACCTAAGAAAAATGCAACACGATTTTGATCGGGGATAACTTTTAAGTTTAATAAATTATCAAGTGCGTTCCATAAGCCCATTCCTAAACCGGCAGCTAAGGCGTAAAGAATAATACCAGTATTATTTCTTAAGAAGAACAGGGAGAGACCTGCAATTGCTAATAAGATAGTTGAGAGACCTACTGGTAATTTCAGTATTTTAAATTTATTAGATAGTGGCCCAGCGACTAATCCCATCAAAATGCCAAAAATAAGCATAATCATGTTAACAAGTTGGATAGAAGATTGAGTTTGATTACCACGATGAAGAAAGTCGGTCATTATATATAAAATGTATCCTGTAATTGCAAAGTTTCCAACTCCCTGAAACATTTTTCCTATAAGAGCTAGGTAGTAGTCGCGCCAATTTGCCAAGAAAGAAAAATTAACTTTACATTTTTTAAAGAAAACTTTTCTTTCTTTTTAGTTGAGGTTTCATCTAAATTAGAAGGCTCATGGACAATCAAAGTTGCAATTAATACGCCAGCAAATGTGAATATACCAAAGACTATAAATCCTAGTCGAAACTGGCTAAGGAACAAAGCACCGATAAAGTTAAATCCGTTATTACCTAAAGCCATGCCTAGACCACCATAAGCAGAAGAAGCAGTCCCCTTTCCATCTTCAGGTGCAAAGGATAATCCAGATTTAAAAAGCCAAGAGCTAAAAAAGCCCAACAAACTTTACAACAATAATCGTAAAAAGCGCCTAGAAATAGGCTTTTTTTCATGTTTCGACGTTTGAGAAACGCATTCTAAGTCCAGTTTTTATTAATAAATGGGTTAATGTCCGCTAAATGAATATATAAACTGCGTCATAACTTAACAATTGTGTCGCTTTTTTTGTGCCTTATAATTAAAGGTGTTAAAATACGTCATAACTTACCACCATAAAGCAGTCCAATTAATTTATTGACTTCTAAGTAAAATACCAGGAGTTTTGCTATGAATTAACTATGATCCTAGGTGGTCACTAAAACATTCCTTAATTTAGGGTCTATAATATACAAATAACCCCTCAAAAACATTGAAAGAATAGCCCCCAATATCTATAATGTAGATATTGGGGGCTATTTTAATTTATTTTTTTATAAGTGCCCCTAAACTATAGCTATTGATTCAAGATTTCATGGGAGCCAGTTGCAACCAATAACAAAATCAATTCATCATGATCTAGCTGATAAATAACAATCCAGTTGTCATAATTTTTACCATAGTTTCCATATCTGGCAGGGTGAAATTCACGATAGCCACGCCAATTTCCTTTTAATGCATGATCTTTAATCTGTTTCAAAACAAGTACATCTTGTTCAACAATTGCTTCTAAACAAGGATTCAAGACAGTTATTGGGAAATGTTTTTTGACTAGTTTTTTTAATTCACGTTCAAAAGATTTGGTCTGTTTAATTTGCATCTAACTTATCGATCCAATCTTCAAAGTCAGTCAATGAACCAATGTTTTTGACCTGCCCTGTTTCTGCTTCTTTTTTAGCGGCTAAGGCTTCCGGAGAATCTAAAAAGCTGACTAATCGAACTTCATTATTGGCCGCTTTAACTAACGATAAGCGTATATACTCAGAAACGGTTAGCCCTTGTTTTGCTAGATTAGCTTTAGCCCGTTCACTAATGTCAGGTGTTACACGAGTTGAAATTGTCTTGTTTTTAATAATAGTATTACTCATTCTAATCCGCCTCCTTTAAGTTTACCATCGTACTACATTATAATATTCGATTTTTAGGTTTTCTGCAACTAAATTAATTTTAAAGTAAAGGAACTAACAGCTTATGCAACAAGTTGTCTTACCCATCAAAGATTCAAATGTTCTCAAGGAGGTTCAAGATACGTTACTCAATAACTTTAGAAGCTGTTTAGTATCTTTGATTTTGACCAAATAATTTGATAACTACTGTCAAAAAAGTTGGTGATCATATGCAACATTTTAGTCATCATTACCAAAGCGATATTTCTCGGCAACAATTCGATTTGATCCGCCAGGATCTGGAAGCTTCAAGGTCCCCAATTCCCCCCTCACTCAAAAAGGAGTGAGCGAAGCCCACGCTCACATTTAACTGCGCCTCCCGTTGGTCGTTGCTAAAATCAAGCCCATGGTTAGGAAACTTCGGTCACACCCTCAGGCAGAATTAAATAGCGTTAATAGCTGATCTGGCCCTTTCTATTGTTCTAACTGTCGTTATTTTGAAATCAAGCATACTACATCAAATCATGCTATAGCACTAACAGTAAGATAAATCAGAAAATCAAAATATCAGTTAAAACGATGATGTGGCTAAAACGTAATTTAATTGCTAGAAGGAACAAATGAGATATTAAAGATATGGTCTTTCTAGCGACCACCAAATCCACTAAAACCACCAAAAATCATTCCAATACCACTACCCGTTGTACTAGTTTGATATTTATCTGAGATAAGATTCAAATAGATAACTTTAACTTTTGGGGATAGGGCAGATTTTATCGCTAGGGGCGTTAAAAAAATTGTAAATCACTTAAAATTTTTGGCAAATATTTTTTGTCTTTTAAAGATTGTTCTGCTTCCAGTAAAAATGGTTTTTCTTCAGTAGTTGGTGCATCAGCTAAAGCATTTTGTATATCAGTAAGTAATTTCACTTCAGTAGGTATTCGTTTTGTGTTGTTTTTAAAAAAGCTCATTAGATGACTGCTCCTATGTCAATAAATGGCACATCTTTTTCTAAACACTCGTTCTAATTCTGTCGGAATTAAACCAACTGATGTAATTTGAGGTTCGGATTACCAAGTCCTCAAAATTGGAAAAAGTTGTTTGAAAGGCAAACTCTCTCTTCAACAATGAGTGAAAAGCTTCAATTGGCCCATTATCATAAGGATAACCTTGTTTTGAGTATGAGTGGCTAATCTGATGCCGTTCAAGTAAAGTTTCAACTTCGTTGCTGGTGTACTGTGAACCCATGTCAGAGTGAAAATATTGTGGCTTTTGATGACATTCAAGCGCCTGATTAATCGTTTCTACAACTAACGTCGCCTCCATCTGACGACCAATCTTGAAAGCAAGAACTTGATGAACCTTTGGTTCGTAAATAGAACTGAGATAAACCCAGGTTCCTGGACGTAATTCCAAATAAGTAATGTCAGCACGCCATATCCTTGCATTGGGCTGGTGCTTGATTAAATTGGGGCGTTGTGAATGATCCACATGAGTGCCAGGTTTTTTAAATCGCCGATTCATTAAAGAGTGAATCTCCATTTCCCTCATTAATCGTAAAATTCGTTTTGACCCAACACAGATGCCTGACTTGCGAAGCACCATCGTTATTCGTGGATAACCATAGGCACGATAATTATTTTCCCAAATCAATTCAATTTTTTCTTTGATCTGATTATCAACACGTTCGTGTTGACTAGGTTGATATCTTTTCCAATGGTAATAGGTGCTGCGCGGTAATTTCAGTGCCGAAAGAATAATTGATAAGCGGTGTCGCAATAACTGATCTTCTATGAAGACAAGGCAATTAATTCGTCCTAATGCTTTCCCAGTAACACCGCCGCAGCTTTTAAAATTTCAAGTTCCTCCTTTAATCGCTGATTTTCCCTTTGAAGTTGTTTGAATTCTTTGGACGTTACTTCAGTACCTTCTTCTAGCTCAACTGATTTAGCGCCTTTAACCCAATTCCGAATTGAATCGGCTGAAGGACCGTATTCCTTGGATAATTCATCGGATCGTCGTCCCGCTTTAACCATCTCCACAATGGACTTTTTTAAGTCCTCTTCATAACGTGTAACCATAAATAAAAATGCTCCTATGATGATATTTTACCAAACTAGCAAAACTAGTCCGGAATCTCATCATAAGAGCATGTATACTTGTGTATAGTAAGTTTGCTGAACTGCAACAAATACAGGAGGAACAAATGTTTTTAGCAATTAGAGAGATTAAAAAAGAAAAACTACGGTACGGCTTGATTCTAACAGTCGTCGTCTTAATCAGTTATTTGATTTTCATTTTAAGTGCCCTGGCGCTCGGGCTGGCAACAGCTAACACCGCTGCGGTGGACAGCTGGCAGTCTAAGTCCTTTGTAATGACCAAAGACGCTAATGGCAATGCCGGACAGTCATTACTGACAACGAAACAGGTGGATCAGTTAAGCGACGACAAAACCGCAACACTTGGCATTACACCAGTTAATATGAAAATTGGCGGAAAACGTGAATCCGCACAATTCGTTGGGATGAATAACGACGAGTACATCGCTAAAAACCTACAATTAACCAAGGGGCACTTGCCAAAGGCAGCTAACGAAGTCGTCCTCGCTGACTCAGTTGATAAGGATATTTACGGTATGGGGGATAAAATTTCGATTGGGTTATCTGATACGAAATATAAAATCGTGGGTTATGCGAAAAATGCCACGTATAACACCGCACCTGTTATTTATGGCGCGTTAGCGCAATGGCGTGTCATTAAGGGCGTGTCAGATCAATTCCAAGGTAGCGTAGTTACTTCAAAAACGTCACAATCGGTCGATGATAAAGCATTAAAGACTTATTCATACCAAGCCTTTATCAATAAATTGCCAGGTTATACACCGCAAAAAGCGACGTTTGGTCTCATGATTGGCTTCCTGATTGTCATTTCATTGATTGTGATTACCATCTTCCTCTACATTCTAACGGTTCAAAAATTGCCTAACTTGGCAGTTTTGCGTGCACAAGGCATTCCAAATCGTTTCTTGGCCCAAAATACGTTATTTGAGACGTTCTTTATTATGGCAACTGGTATCGTCGTTGGTGCTGTACTATCGGCATTAACTGAATTTGGGATTCCAGATAGCGTACCAATGGCATTTGATTGGGGATTGATGGGACTCATTGCGGCCGGATTGATGGTAACCGGGTTACTGGGTGCAATCATTCCGATTCGTGTGATTAGTAAGATTGATCCGGTATCAGTAATTGGAGGTTAAAAAGATGCGTGAAGAAAAACTAGCCCTTGAACACGTGACGAAACAATTTGGTCAGAAAACCAATTTAGTTACGGCACTAGAAGACGTCAGTTTAGCGTTTAAAGCTGGTGAGGTGTCGCTTATCATTGGTCCTTCAGGATCTGGTAAAAGTACCTTGCTAACCATTTTAGGCGGGTTACAGACACCAACAGACGGCTCAGTTCGTTTGAATGGTCACGACATCAGTGATTTGAGTACCAAAGAAGCCGAAAAAACACGACTTGAACAAATCGGTTTCGTCTTACAGGCGTACAATCTCGTGCCATATTTAACCGTAGCAGACCAATTCAAACTTGTTGACCAGGTGAAGCCTAACAATAACCTCAGTCAAGATGGATTTGACAAAATTATTGAAACGCTAGGCATTCAAAAATTATTAAACAAATACCCTGGCGAATTGTCTGGCGGTCAACAACAGCGCGTTGCAATTGCCCGTGCGTTGTATACAGACCCGGCGATCATCCTAGCCGATGAACCTACGGCAGCATTAGATACGGCACGTGTCAAAGAAGTTGGCCAACTTCTTGCTAATATTGCGCATGACGAGGAAAAAGCAGTCGTCATCGTCACGCACGATGATCGTCTGCGAGAGTTTTCTGATAATGTCTACAAAATTGTCGACGGAAAACTATCTAATACGGACTGATTAACACACTTGCTCTTATGCTGATATTCCGGACTAGTTTTTCTCGTTTGGTAAAATATCATCATAAGAGCAATAGATTATTTAGTTATGTTTTTGTCGAGCTTGCATTTTTGCTAGTCCGCTTGTAGCAAGGGTTTCAGCCCAATATAATAACTAAAATTTATAAGGTTACTTTTCAAATGTGTTGATTATCCATTGCAGAGAAAAGAACACAATAAAAATGATAAGAATAGGAAGCAGTCTAGCCAGCCAAATATTGATGTTTGGATATTGTGACAGAGTATGATAGAGCCATTGGGCAATTATAAAAGCGCCCAATCCGCTGACGATTTATTTGATGTTTTTATACATGTTATTTCTCCAATATATTCATACTAATATAGTACCTATAATACCATTAAACAAAAAAACAGCCCCTATTATCTATCCACTAGATAACGGGGGCTGTTTTATAGGGGCGATTAAAAAAAGGCACAAATAACCCCTCAAAATCATTGTTAAAATAACCCCCAATATCTATAATGTAGATGCTGGGGGTTATTTGTTTTTATATGGTATAAATGACTTCTCTTATTCGTCATTTTTTCGATACCTTTTGGAACGATTTTGACCAGGAAATAAACGATCATGCGATCCGACTCGAATGCCAATTAAGACTAGTTCATCTTTATCAATCGTATAA
>NZ_BAAFRU010000033.1:0-12471 GCF_045862015.1 Levilactobacillus muriae | reverse complement strand
TACAACGGCCAAAATTTTGAGCGAACGCATCGAGGTTTCAAGCAAATTCAAGATACGTTAGAATCCATGTATTAGAAGCTAGCTAATGGGAGAGGACTTCCATTTACACAAAAAATTTGACACTCCCAGTTGTCCCTACCTTTCAGCAACATCATATTAAAGATATCTTGATACTATTATATCTTACTTATCATCATTAATTATATTCTTATACGCACTCTCTTTACTCTCCACATCAGCTATTGTCGCTTTACGAAGTGGCAATCCACTACCACTAAAACACTCACTACTTTTTACACAAAATGTTACATGCAATTAAAAATTACAATACTTTTTAAAGCCCTACACGCTTAAAAGCAATTTTTGCTTTGAAGACTACTGAAATTATACTCTGTGTCCTCGTCTGATCCGCTTTATATGCCCCCAATTTTTTGAGGCTTTGCCTTCCTCCTCATCATTTCTTTTTATAAGTTCATCTTCAATTAACGTTAGCACGTATTTATTTGTATTATCATCGTGGTAAATCAAATATGACTGACTTCCGATTAAACCGATAACAACTAGTATAAAGAAAACAAGCGTTGCTAAGACTACTGGCTGATAATTCAAAAAATGTGCCACTTCTTTAAAAACTCTAACATTATTATCTTGTGCTACATTTTTACCTAATAATCCTAAGCTAATAAGCAAGAGAACTACTATAACTACAGATTTCCAGTAATAGCCATACAATTTGCCAAAGGACTTATTCTCCAATTTTTGATTTATTTGAAACTCTAGCTGCTTCAACACCACTTCGTCTAAAGCGGCTATGAAGGACATCCATTTTATCCTTCTGCTCATAGTGATAGATATAAATCTTACTTTTGCAGGTCCCCAGAAGGAATGAAATAACTTCCAATTTATTTTGACATCGGAAAAATTACTAAATGAAGGATCTTCAATGAGTGTTTAAATAATTACGCAAATTGCAATAACAAATTAGTCACTAGGCCTGAATACTGATACCAAGGGGTTCCAGGGGATTGAAGTTGGTTGGTGCGAGGAGCCTCGCCGCAGGCGGCGAAGAGCTCGGCCAGAGTTTGGAACGCCAATTAACGGCGAGGCATGTTGTTTAGCTTGGCAGTAGTATTGGCAACATCAGCTGGGCTGAATGCATCAAGCGACTCACCCTTGGGAAAGTCCCGGCGAACCATACGATTGTGAACTTCATTAGTACCACGTTCACTAGACGTATAAGGGTGCGTAAAGTAGACTGGGGCAATTGGGTTCATCACTTGTTCGAGAGTCACAAACTCTGGCCCGTTGTCGGCAGTAATTGACTGAATAACAGAGCCGTATTCCTTAATGATTCCCCTCATAGCGTAGGCCACTGAATCAGCATCACGACCATCAATGAGGCGGATAATCTGGAAGCGCGTTTGGCGTTCAATCAGGGTCATAATTACGTTCTCCTTACCAATCACGCTTTCCAACGACTGTATCAATCTCGAAGTGGCCAAACTCTTCTCGAGAATCCACCGCCGCTGGTCGTTCCTCAATACTGCGCCCCAAGATACGACTATGCTTATGAACCACGTGTTTTGATATCCGGCGGCTCATCTTTTCAGCGAGATCCAGGTTACAGACCTCTAGGAGCTGTTCATCGATGTACTTGTACAATGTCTGGGTACAGACCATCTCTTCAGGCTGAAAGAGGCCTAAAGCCTTGGCACGGCCCACAGCAGCGTCGGGAGCCCAGCCGTCCTCCTTAAAGCGTTCGACAAGAAGGCTACAAAGTCGACTGCCTGGAGGAACTTATAAGGCCGGTGACAGGTCTCGCGATTCTTGTGGTACCGTTCTTCAGCAAGTTCGGCCACGTAGACTTCGTAGAGCTTTTCCTTACCGTTAATGCGTTGTTTATTGATCACCAAGCCCCGTTTGATCTCATTATTTATGGTCTGTGGGCTAACGCCAATCAACCTGGCAATCTCACGGCGAGAATGCCCGTCGTGATTGAAGTAGACCTCTATGTTTCCACGTTCTTTCAAAGTTAAATGGTGACCCTTGGGACGATTCATGGTAAGCTGTTCTTGCATCAAGACGAAAACCTCTTTCATTGTTAGTTGTAGGAACTCCAATGATACCTGAGATTTACGTCTTGGTGTATTTATTCTGCCCTAAATTTCAAGTGGCTAACTTGATTATAAAATTCGCCATGAGGTAATCATATCGTAGATTGGGCACCAATCATAGACGGTCAGTTGTTAGGTGCCTACTAACCTCCTTGATCTCAATGTAATTCATGATATCAAAAAATGTAGGAAAACCGACAATTTCTAATCGCCATTTCCCTACATTTTACAACCGCTATTAACAAGTAAACCAATTTGCGTCTGCTCGGTAAAAATTTCAAACACCATTACTATAACTACTGTTCTCAAACCATATTCACCATAACTGCACTTAACTCTCTTCGATAGAACTATCCTTTCCCTCAATGGGTGACAACGAAGACGATACATTACCATACTCTCCTGCATCAACTACCAACTCAAAAGGAATTTCAAATGCGTTTCCGGAAAGTAACGCCGTACCGGCCGGTAAATTAGACAATCGTAAAATTAAGTGATCTGTTGCTGACGGAACATTTCTTCTAATAAAGTCCAAATCTGCGGAATTTTGAATTCTATGTATGAAAAAAGCTCCAGTTTGTGACAAAACGACCTTTGATAATTCGCTTGGAATCTGGCTAATTACACACAGGTATACATTAAATTTTCTTCCTTCTCGAGCTATTGTTTCAAAAATTGTAGAATCATCAGATTCACTGTTTTCGCGTACATATCGATGAGCCTCATCTAAATATAAGTAATTGAAAGGCATCTCATCACGCTTTGTATGATCAAAATGCAAATTAAACTCAAACACTGAGCGACAAAGATAGTTCGATACAAGCCTGAGTGCATCATCATCTAAATTAGTGAGATCCAAGACAAAGAACTTCTCCGCGCCTAAAGTTGAACGTTCCAATGTAAGTGCATCACCATGGTTTTCACTTAGCACACCATCATTACCGTACTTTGACTCCAAGTTACGAAATCTGCCCATCATCGTTTCTGTATTCATTCTTGCACGCTTATTTCCTTTTGCTTCTTCTTCACCAAAAACAATATCGAATGAAACACCCAATCCATCTAAAGTCATCTTTGACTCAGTATATTCGTTTATAACTCCTTCAATTGTATGAGGACCAGCAGCTGGTATTTCACCTTCAAGTAAATTTATTACTTTATCCTCACCAATAATATCAGAGTATTTTTGCTGCCAGTCCTCTAGAGATTTCATAGCTTCATCGTCACTCTCAAAAATCAAAGCGAACCATTTTGAAACGGCCCTTTTCAATAAGACAAATGACTCGCTCGCTTCGTTTCTTATGACTTTTTTCGCCAAAATTGCGTAAATTATTTTTTTGCCCCTCGGAGATACCCTAGCAATCTGCAGTGCCCTATTTAAAATTGGCTTTTGTGTCTTTTCGCTTGGTAGCAGAGCTGCCTCCCAGTCTTGAACACTCAGTTTTTCCAACGGAAGATGCATTTCTCTTACTGGAATGTGCTTAGCAAATTTCAGCTCACCATAGTCTCCATGAACATCAAAAATAAAGAATTTTGCAAGACTACTTAACCCATCACTTATTTTATTTAATCTATCGGCAAGCACTCTCAGTGTTGTAGACTTTCCAGACCCAGTATTTCCAAGAATTGAAACATGTGATGTAAGTAATTTTTTAAGGTTTATCTTCGGATACAAATTAGGATAATTGTTAATTGAGCCCAGACTAACAAGATTATCTCCTATACTCGAAAATATATCTTCCAACAAAAGCTCATCCATCGCAAAAACCGTAGTTCCAACCATTGGATAGGTCAACGTTCCTGATTTAAACTCATCATTAACAAGTGTTCCCACTGGTTCTGCAGAAAATATCACTTTATCGTTTTCTCCCAAACTGTTGCCAGAAATGTTTTTATCAAAAGTATTATTTCTAGCCCGTGTAATTCTATACAAAACTAACGTATTCCAATTTACTCTCGTATAAATAAAATCGTTAATTCCGTGTACAGATTGAAAACGTCCATTATGAATTTTAGTTTCAAGATCTGAAAAGCTAGCAGAAAATTCAATTATTTGTTGATTTACAAATTCAATAGTTCCTAATTGTCGCTCATTTTTATTTATCACTTGCAGGATCCTCACTGTTCTTATGAACCTCAAAGGGATCTTCAAATGCCAATAATTCTACCAAAGTAGAGAAATAGTTTGCTTTATCGTTTTCCTTCCCATTTGTTATAAATGTAACCTTAGTATTACCTCTAACTTTCTCCATAAACCTTGTAACTCCTACTTCATCCTCTTTAACAAAAGCTAGCAATGCAAAGTCCGATCTACCGAGCGCTTGAATAATCAATTCATTAATATGCTCATCTCCAAAACCAAAACCATTAACAACTAGTAAAGAATTGGGATTGAGTAGTTGAACTGATAACTCCCGAAACAAATCTGAATAGGGGGCTCCCTGACTATCTGCATACTTTGACGTGGTTGGAGCAATAACTACTGATTCCCCTACCTCTTTAATGTTTGACTTTTTTTCGATTTTGTCATCGACTTCAATCCAGTTAATAGATCCATGTAGTTTGTACACTCTAAAAAAAGGACTTACTGGAGACCATCGGTTACGGAAACGGTGTGCAACATCAACAGGACGTCTGCTATATTCTGTAATATTGAATTCTGGGTGCAACTTTGCCCGAAAACCATCCGTATATGCATAATCTAAACCATCCAATGCATTTTCTAAGAACAAATCATAATTCGTTGTGAACAAATTAACTGTGTCAAACTGGGAAGAAGTACTTTCACGTAATTTTGCAGTACGTCTAATAAATAATTCATAATTCGTCGTTGTTGAATCCGGACTATTCGTAGACTCGTCTTTAGTACCTCGATTTGTTTTTTTAATTTCCTTAAGATACCCCTTAGTTATTGAATCTATTAATGTTTTCGTCAGCTCATCCTTTATCTTTTGCTCTGTACCTAACTCTGACTGTGATAATCCATTGACTCTGTTGGCCAACCATGAAAGAAACAATTCAATATTATTCAGATCTGCCTCATTCGAGCATTTTTCATAATATAGTTTCAATATATTATTAAATTCCCCATCATTCTTATGGCTTTTTTTATAATCGGAAAATGTTGTTCCCATAATTGGAATTGCCGGTAGCGAAGACCCTGACCCAATGAGAAAATTAATGTGAATTTTTTCAGAAAGTATTGGTTGTAGGTACGATTTCAACTGATCAAATGTTACTTCCCGAGCATGGTTACTTAACCCACCTTGAATAATCTTGAATTGTGCTTTATTCCCAGAGTTATTTTTTGCCTTTTTTTCATGATCATTAGTCATTTCTTCTACCAGCCTTTTTTATTCACGTATACAACTTAGATAGTCCATGTTAGTTAATACTATCATAATTATATCAACAATGACCGTCAATCACATTAATTTGGGACCGATTAAACTACGAATCAACCTGTGTCTAAAAGGCTACAAGACGACATACGCTCTGTGTGAAGTGAGTGTTACTTTGATAATTTAAGGTTGAATCAATACCATAAAAATTGAATTAGGACGAATTGTCAAATCAAGCGCAACTTGGTCCCAAAGAAAACTTCAGATGGACTCTTCCAGCCTAAAATCTTGCGTGGTCGGTTATTTAACACTTCAACAAATTGATAAATCTCTTGGTCAGTGAACTGATCTAAATCGGTTCCTTTTGGGTAGTACTCACGAACAAGACCATTGGTATTCTCATTGGTTCCCCGTTGCTGGGGCGCGTGTGGATCTGGAAAATAGACCGGAATGCCAAGCTCTTGACTAACCTCGCGATATCCTGCGAATTCAGTCCCACAATAAACCGGCCCCAGCGTTCGTTAACCGTCCTTTGACCTTGCGGGTTTTACCACGATGCCGTAGCTTACGGGCAAAGCCACGAGCGCCGTGACTTTTGCGCTTAATCCCCAAATTTTCGAGTTCAATTCCGCGATAAATAGTGTTGTAACTGATTCGCCATTCGCTATTTTCATGAACTAAGCGTCCTGAGATTTGTTCCGGAGACCATTGGTGTTGAACGATTCGGTGAAGGACAAAGTATCGTAATTTCAAGTCAGCTAGGAGTCTAAGACGTCGGCTTTTCAGTCGACGTCTCTGATAGTTCTTTTGTGCTTTCACAGCTGAGTATGCATCACGACCACCGTTGCGCTTAATTTCGTGTTATACGGTGGCTTTAGAACAACCAATTTCCTTCGCAATACCTTGATAGGTCTCGTTTAAAGTGACACCTAACAGTATGCATTCTCGGTCTTTTAAGGTAAGATGGTTGTACGAATTCATAGCCTAAGATCTCCTTTAAGTGATTGTTGTGGTGACTTCATTTTACAGGATTCAGGCTATGAGTTCTTTTTTTCTTCTTACTTGTTGCACTTCAATTGTAAATTTGTCAGATCAAAAGAGGCCCCAGATCAAAGATCTGAAGCCCCCCACACTATGCAATCAATTAAAATTATATGTTAAGCAATCCAGTTATTGTTGGAAGAAGATGCAGTAGCAGCGCCATCTTGTAACTGAGCCGTAAAGTAAGCAGTCAACGTGTCGCCGTATGAAGCTAAACGATTATCCGTCAGGAAGTGAGTTGTAAACGTAAATTCATAGTGAACTGGCTTGCCGGCAGTAGTGTAGTAAGTCTTAGTCCCCTTAACAACACTGTTTCCAAAACCAGTAGCAATAGTTCCTAAGTTAGTGTCACCAATTTCTTGACCCTTTTCACCAGTTAATGCGTTGATAGCTGTATCGCTCAATGAAAATGCAGCTTGGTTAGCAAGTGATGCACCTTTAGTCAAAGGACTGTTAACATCAACAGCCGCACCACTGATCGTATTCGTTACGCTTTCAGCAACTAATGACACCTTAGAAGTAGCTGCCGCCGTCACATCAACGTACAGTGAGTTACCAAACGTAGCATTAGTCGTATCTACGGTCGTTGCTGAAGTCTTGTAGCCAGCAGGTGCAGAGTTAGCAGCAAATGCGGCTAACGTGTCACCAGCGGTGTTCTTCATCGTTCCGACAGGCTTACCAGCCTTGGCAGTACTATCAGTCGTGATAAACTTAGCAGAACCAACTTGTGCCCCATTAGCACGGTAAACAACAGTCACACTGTTATCGTTCGTCGCATCTGGTTCAGCAGCATTAACCGTCAAACCACCCAAGGTCTTCGTTGAAGCGTCTTGGTAGCCCTTGCCAACGTAGATCCAGCCAGCAATGTCCTTGTGTTGGTTATCGGTCACGTAGTAGTATAAGCTACCTTCACGCGTCTTGGTCTGAGCGTCAGATACCGTGAAAGTGTCTGATGAATTGGCACCGTACAAGCTAACACTCTTAGCCTTGTATTGCGTGTTCTTAGGCGCAGTCCAGAGACCGTTCTTCTTGGCATTCGTCAAATGAAAACCAGTCGTCCGAGAAGGCATCGTTGCCTTAGTCGTCGTGTTAGCTACAGCAATCCCACCAGCAAAGACACTCATGTCCTTACCGCCGTAAATGTAGCCACGGTACTTACCATCCATGGTCACAACCTTGTAGTAAACCAAGCCCTTGTTCGTCTTGGCTACCCGGTATGCCCGGAAGTAGTCACCGGACTTGCTGGAATTAGCCAGCTTCTTCATCGTTGACTTGGAAGCCACGCGCTTAGCACCCTTAACGGTACCAGGCTTGCTGTATAAAGCATTCTTCCCCGTTGCTTCAACATTACGCGTGCTAGCATCAGTCTTCAAGGTAACGTCAGACGATACCTTAGCCTTTGAAGCGGCGTCAGCAGACGTGCTAACCACCGTAGCGGCTCCTAAACTCAATACTGCTAATCCTAAGTACAATGAGTTCTTTAAACTTTTTTGCATGTTTTGTTCTCCTCCGATGAAGCATCATTTATTGCAGTTTGTTGCAACGCTTGTAAGTATACCAGTAAAACACGAGAAAAAGGGTAAAACATTTAGGGCTTAACTTAAATTTTACATAAGAGCCCGACAACCCATACATGGTACTATCCTTCATAAACGTTCAACAATTGATGGTATCCAAGTACGGATAAAAATGAAAAATGGTGTCCTTGCTCTACGAGGACGCCATCTTCTTTTTAATCTAAATTCCAATACGGTCATTTATTAGGTGCTTACGGACTTTCACCGCCTAGTTAGCGCCCATGCCGGGCGCACACAAAAAAAGGCCCCTCAAGAAAGGGCCTCTTTATAACTAAACATAGTCTAATTATATATTATTTGTATCGAATAACTAGTTCAACCAAGTAGCAGCAGTAGTAGCAGCAGGTGCAACACCGGCAGTAACTTCTGCGGTTACAGTAGCATTAGCTGAGTTACCGAATAAAGTAGTACCACTTACACCGGCAGCATCAACAGTGTAAACGTAGTGGTATGGCTTGTTGTTAACTGACATCCAAGTCTTGGTACCTTCGATCTTAGTAACACCACTCAAAGCACTTTGCAATGTAGTGTTGTTAACAGTACCATTCTCAACACCAGTCAAAGCAGCAGTTAAAGCCTTGTTAGATGCAGCATTAGTAGTAACGTTAACATCAGCAGCCTTTACAAGAGTACCAGCTTGAGTCTTGTCATTTGCATTAACAGCATCAGTACTGTCTAACGGGTTAGCAGTAGAAGCCTTAGTGTCAGAAACTGCGAGTGAAACCTTAGAAACAGCAGCTTTAGCAACATTAACGTAAGTCTTGTTACCATAGCTAGCACCAGTAACAACAACATTACCGTCTTTATCAACACTGCTTGCAGCTACAGCGTAACCACTAGGCACGTTGGCACCAGCAAATGTTGACAAGTTAGCTAAATCAGAAACAGCAGGTGCAGTTGCGGTATCAGAAACAGCTGAACCAGCAGTAGTCTTATCAGCTGAAGTCGTCACCCAAGTCTTAGTGCCAACATTGGCACCATTGGCATCACGATATACAACAGTAACACTGTTGTCTTCGGTTGCAGTTGCAGCAGCTTTGTTAGTTGACAAGCCGCCGAGAACTTGTGCATCTGCACCATTAACGTCGTAACCCTTGCCAGCATAGATCCAGCCAGAAACAGCCTTGTTGTCACTAGTTACGTGATAGTACAATGAACCTTCACGCGTCTTAGTAGCAGCTTGATCTACAGTGAATTGGGTATCACTCTTTACACCGTAAAGGCTAACCTTCTTGGCACCATACTGGGTGTTCTTAGGGGCAGTCCAGATAGTGTTCTTTGAAGTATCATTCAAGTAGTAGCCAGTAGTCCGGATTGGAGTAGTAGCTGTCTTAGTAGTATTAGCAGACTTGATACCACCAGCAAAGACAGTGTCAGACTTGCCACCGTAGATGTAACCACGGTACTTACCGTCCATAGTTACGACACGGTAGTAAACTGAACCACGGTTAGTAGTCTTTACACCGTAAGCACGGAAGTAGTTAGCTGAATTCTTTGAAGTAGCTAACTTAGTCATAGTAGCCTTAGATGCGACAACCTTAGCACCCTTAACAGTACCTGGCTTAGTGTATAAAGCATTTGAACCAGTTGCTTCAACGTTACGAGTTTCAGCCTTAGCAGCTAAAGTCGTGTAAGCACCGGCCTTAGCGTATGACTTTGCAGATGCAGTAGTTGATACTGCAGCAACACCAGCAAAACTTAAGGCAGCGAGGCCCAAGTAAAGTGATTTCTTTAAACTTGATTGCATAAATTTCTTCCTTCAAACATAATGTATGTAATTTACCAAGCAAGAATAGTATAACCGAAGTTAGCGATTTTGTTAAGAAATTTCTCTCGTAACATCGCAACTCGTTCAAGCTATCCCCTAACTACGATTATGATTATAGCCGGATAAGCGCCAATACACAAGGATTAACTCCTTTTTGTCGCTGGAATGAAACAATATCACGAATTTTGTAATATTGTTGTCATTTAACCCATTAGTTTTTAACTGTTGAAACCGCTGTGAAACTCATTGATTAAGTCCCCGTTAAGCTGTTTCATTTTGCTTAATTTTAATCCCGATTTAAGGAAAGGCAATTCACTTGCTTTTCTCCCCGTGGGGGTCCATACTGTGGTCATTAAATGAAAGGGGGTGATGCTTTTTGGCAACTGGGAATAGTTACCTTAAAGTGATCGCTTCCGTGGAGAACGGAAACGATTAACTTCTTTAAGGTAGGCGCCAGCGAAAATTCTTCGCTGGCGCTTTTATTTTGCCGTTTTTTTGGTGATGGCGTGAGACTCGGCTACAATCTATTACCGGCCAACATCATCTCCACCTGCTCTCATTGTCGCTGTTTCCAAAATAGTCACCTTTAATCGCCCAGCCATCGCTTCCTGCACGCCACACCGCATTTCTCGTGCATCCCCGCTGGTCATCGGTTATAGTGAAGCTTATCACCTACCGGAAACTCCTAAAGACAAAAGAAGGAGTCATTAATGACAACTAAATATGCGTACCTGAACAAGAATCTTCCCGCTACCGATCAGACACCCAGCGCCAAGATCTCCGAGCAATCCGTCGTGCCTGATATGACCCCACCCAAGTCGCGTAAGAACAATGTGATTGCCTTCCCCTTAGACGTGACCAAGTTCGCGCTGGATCCCGCCGTCGCCCCAGCCGTGTACTACGACATTCAAGAGGGCCACGCCTACACGGACCCCGCTCAGATGAACGATCACCGCTTCGACTTTGTTCGCGATGTGGTGAGCAAGCTGGACCCTGCAAGTCGCGACAACGGCTTTCTCTTGGCCGGTGGTGTCCTGATCAATCTAGACACCGGCGGCTGCATGTATCCGCAGTCGCTGGCCCACATGCGTGATGACCGAGCTTAATCTCGTAGGGTGGCGTTAGCTTGTTTCAGGACTTGCATCATCGTTGGCTCATGGATCAGGAAACGCATAGACTTTTAAGCTGCTTGTGGCTAAGGAGATTCTACTTTCTTCCTATGTATAGGCGGCACTTCATATTAAACCAATTCTAACCTGGTAGACGATCCCAGATAGAAGCTTTGCCTCACTTAAACCACACAAGCCGCGTACACTGCTTCTAAGAAGCGTGTACGCGGCTTGTGTTTAATACGATCTATTTCACTGAAACCCACTGCTTGTTCCCCGTTAGATAATGACCATTAGCTAGCTGGTAACGTGTCATGTAACCACGACGAACCAGCCGTTTTACTTTGATAGTTGTTCCCTTTT
Organism: Levilactobacillus muriae; assembly: GCF_045862015.1. Taxonomy (NCBI): domain Bacteria; kingdom Bacillati; phylum Bacillota; class Bacilli; order Lactobacillales; family Lactobacillaceae; genus Levilactobacillus; species Levilactobacillus muriae. The sequence goes on along the minus strand of NZ_BAAFRU010000033.1, from coordinate 1,158 downwards.
TCAGATGCTTTACGCGATTGGAGCGACTGAAGGTTGTCTGCTTGTATTCGTAAGTTCCCTTAGGATTAGCCACAATCAGGCTTTGATAGTGTTTACCTTGCCAGTACAGGTTGGCAACAAAGTTAGCCTTTGCCGTCACGTAGCTGCCATCGGCCAACAGATACCGTGTGCGTCCCTGAGTTGATTTCGCTATACCCACGACCTTGAACGTCTTGGCTTTAATGCGCGGCATCCCCTTAACGTGTGCTAACCGTTGACTCTGCTTAAAGGTTGGCTTGGCATAACGATATAATCCCTGCTTCACGTAAATCATGAATGGCTTGAAGGCCGCGGCTGCGTTCTTAGTATAAACATAGGTCACCGTCTGAGCATCCGTCGTCAATTTGCCAGTTGTTTGGCCAACAACTTTTGCGACGTGATAGCCGTTAATCGTCTGCTGCTTCGTCTGATAGGCTGACCCCACCGTCCCCTTAATGATCGCATCATCGGCTAATTTTACACCACTTGCTGTTTGGTAATGAACTGTTACCGGCGCTGCTTGTGTGTCAGTGGTTGCCGACCCAGTCGTATTGGTCGTTGGCTTACCATAAACGTAAGTAAACGTCTGTGGCGTATTCTGGTAGACGCCAGATGGCGTACCCTCCTTGACCGACTTCAGTACATAGCCCTTAAAGGCCGCATCGGTTGATTTATCCGGAACGGTGTATTTATCCCCCGGCTCGCCAGACACAACCTCGTCATCTGCCAGTTGCTGGCCACTCGCATCTTGGAATTGGAACGTGACGGTCGGATTGTAGGTGAAGGTCACTTCATTTCCCGTCGTGGTCGGTGCAATTGTCGTATCTAATCGATAACCGGCAATATCCGTAGTTGGCTTAAGCGTTGCTACTCCGGTTACCAAGTCCGACACCTGTTGCGTCCCCACCGTAAATTGCGACTTCTTCAAAGAATCTTGTGCGTGATTGATATAGTTTACGGTCAGTTGCGTTGTGGGTATATCGCTAGAACTATTAGCATCCTCTACGTCTACACTAAAGGTTGAAAGTTAAAAAGTACAGTAAAAGCCCGACGCGTCGGGCTTTTACTGTACAAAAATAGACATGGATTGCTCCACGAGTATAATTGAGTCGACTAAAAAACAATATACAAGGAGAATTC
>NZ_BAAFRU010000032.1:0-14611 GCF_045862015.1 Levilactobacillus muriae | reverse complement strand
ACTCAAGATCAGGATCAATACTTAATCCAAAAGAAAATTTATCATCGAGGCAGATTAAGTAAGACTGAAAAATGAGTATGCAGTAGTTTAAGTGCAACAACTAAGTTAGAAAAATTATATTTAGTTTTAGGTAGATTGTAAAATTAACCTTCAATGCATATTAATAATATTTCTAACGTTCATAATGAGTTTGAATCAATCTATTATAATAAGAATTATAAATAGTTTATCGACAGATTTTAGAGTTTCTATTAACCCGAGCCAATCAACGATGCTGCTAAACCGGTTCAGGCTGGTCAAACAGAGGCTACTAATTTTGTAGATCAATGGTTGCCTCGAACTGATGAAACTGACCAACGACATATGACACTGAGGGGCTTATTACTATTAGCCATGAGTAGTTTGTTATAACTCTTCGGAATGACTCAGCGGCAGTACAAAGAATAGGATGATATTATATGCTAAATCAGCAGCAAATTAAGAACCAGTTTGAGAGCTTAACAACCCTGCAAGCTATTCAGAATCAGGCATACCAGATGTTAGTGCAAGGACTGGCCAAAACTGAATTTTCAATGCGTGAGTGGGGAATATTAGTCTATCTTGAACAACATGGGCAAGCTACTGCTAGTGAATTAGCTGATGCATTCACGGTCACGCGCACACTAATTTCCAGGAATACTTGGCGATTGATTCAAGATAATTTAATTCAATCACAAGTGAATCCAAATGATCGACGAATTGTTTGGCTATCTTTGACTGTTAATGGCCAAGAAAGGGTCCAGGAAGGTGTTCGGCAAGTGCAAGCGAACTTAAAAGCTTTCAACCAGAGTCACGATCTGGAGAAGTTGACTAAACAAGTGGAAACTTTGTCACAACAACTTGCTAGGATAAATTAAAGTTTTTTCAAGATAAGTCAAGATGTACTAATGTAAATAAAGATCAGTCTGTTAAAATCTTTGGGTTTTGGCAGACCGGTCTTTTATTGAAATGAAGAAAATTTAAACATTAAGATTATTTTAGTCTCGTGACAATAATCATTTTGTATACCTAAGTAATTAATCGAGCATTGCAAGTGGCAAAGTTTCTCACCATTAAAAAAGCTTAGATATATGGTAGATTGTAAAATTAATCCGAACAGCGTTCGGATTAATTTTACAATCTACCTATTTTTATCCTAAAGGGACTCGTTTTGAGCACATTAGTGCTCAAGATTTAACGACGACGTTACTCCAAATTAACCAGCGACCGCTTAAAATACTCGACTGGTAAACACCGTATCAGGTTATGCTGACAAATTTGTCCAAAAATTCGGATTAAATTTGCAATCTACCACACCTCGACACCCTCATCGCAGTCAACCAGCGTAAGTTAGCTAAGCTTAAGGCACTTAAACAGGGCTATTTGCAGAAATTGTTCCCCAAAAATGGGAGCAAGTTCCCAGAATTAAGATTTTTAGGGTTTGCTGACGCTTGGGAACAGCGTAAGTTCTTCGACAACATTAGACGTACAGTAGATTTTCGTGGACGTACTCCCAAAAAACTGGATATGGATTGGAGCGAGTCTGGATATCTTGCCCTTTCAGCTCTTAATGTAAAAAATGGTTATATTGATCCATCTGCTGATGCACATTATGGAAATCAAAAACTATATGATAAGTGGATGACTGGAAAAGAACTTTATAAGGGCCAAGTATTATTTACCACAGAGGCACCAATGGGAAATGTGGCACAAATATCGGACAACAACAAATATATTCTCAGTCAACGAACAATCGCTTTTGATGTTGCTTCAGATAAAATCACAAATGATTTCTTGGCTGTCTTGTTACGTTCGCCGAAATCATTTAATGAATTATCATCCTTATCAAGCGGCGGTACTGCGAAAGGTGTTAGTCAAAGATCTTTATCACAGTTCAAAGTAACACTACCTAAAAGTTTACAAGAACAAAAGAAAATTGGCATTTTTTTCAAACAACTCGACAAGACTATCGCTCTTTATCAGCGTAAACTTGAAAAACTCCAGGAACTCAAAAAAGGATATCTACAAAAGATGTTTTGCTGATACTTAATGCAATCAAATTGGGCTTCTAGGAAGCTTGATACCTTAATGTTTATTGTGGCTTGGTCAATCCATCATTTCTTTGTATGCTTGACTAAGCAATTTTAAGGGCAGTGACTGTCTTTTCCCTTGCGAGTTGACATGGAATAATCTTCAAGAAGGTTTCACAGTCAATGAGCGTCTTCCAGACAGTCTCGCTGATATTGCTGTTTGGCACATTTTTAATCGTGCTACTCAACTATATCAACAAGCACTACCAATAAAAAAGCCTCCCTACATAACTTTGAACGGTTATGGGGCGCCTTGATATCGTTCTTTAGCTAAGGCCACCGCCTTTGAAGCGGCTTGCGCGGGAAGCCCTGTTTTCGATGGTACTTCCTTTTGCTGTTTTTATTATAACGTGGTTATAACTGACTTTCGATCATTTTTAAGCATGACTCCTACGGTGGTGTAATGTACCGAACAATTTGTCCGTCATTACATCATAGGAACCCCTTTATCTTGGCCTTCCAAAAGAGCTAAATCTTGATACGTTCATCTGCGGTAAGTAAGTATAGGTCCTTTGTGGTCGTCTTTTCTTTTGATTTTGACACGCAAAATTATTACCGAGGAAGTCACCGAATGTCTCAAATTTGGGGCAAGACTTCAAAACAACTTATGAGATTTATCAAGACATCATAAAGTCTTTGCGCATTCATAATACAAACCTATTTCATTAGTTCCTATGCCAATATCATCAACTAATTAAACAAATGGGCACAACCATCAAAAGCTTTAAGAAGTACCGGAAACAGGCCCTGAACGCCGTTGAATCACCATATTCAAACGGTTATTTAGAGGGCAACATCGGCCGAATTAAGAAGATTAAAAACACTGCTTTTGGCTTCCGTAATTGGGAGAACTTTGTCAACCGTATTAAGATTCAACGCCAATGGCTTCACCCAGCACGTCAAACTGTGACGGTATAAAAAAGTACCTAGACCAATTAAGCTCCAGATACTTCATAAGGATTCCATCAACTTCACATGACAAATAACAAAAAAACTGGCATTGGTGTGGTCCAATGCCAGAAATTTTACAGCCAATATCATTTGTTTTTTAGATCATCAACAGTATTAATATTCTTCATATATTTGGGAACTGCCAACCCTGTTTGAGCACCCTTCAAATTTTTGCGCAATTGAACATACTTACCTTTGTACTTCTTGGCATACAAGCCATGGGTAACTGGTAACTCAGCAGTCAAGGAAGCGTCAGAACTACCATTAGCTATCGAATTCCACATAACTCCCACGTCTAACTGTTGCATTGTAGCTTTATATCCTTTTTGCTTCAACAAAGTCGTTACTAAAGTGGTTACCGCAATTTCATAGTCATATGGTGTATAAACTAATTTAATTTTTTTGCCATGACCGTTTGGCACCCCCGCTGTCCATGCTTTGACTTGTTTAGGATGGTTTTTAATAAACTGATTGACAGCTTTTTGCTTATTCATGCCACCGTTTATGTTCAGCATTACTGGATTTGACATTGAAATTGTCCAATGGAAATTCTTTAGTAACTTAGTAGCACCTGGATTATCTTTTTCCAACCCTTTACGTGTAATGGTGCGCATTGATTCACCATTACCATAAACATGTTTTGGATCTTTTAAAAATTTCAACGAATATTTAGCAACCATCCAGTGTGGCTGCCAGCCAGTAACAACGATAGGCTGTTTATTTTTAACTGCCTTGGATAACGTGCTAATCATCGCAGCTGTAGAACTTGGCATGATCTGCCAGTTAGCCTGTTTCAACTTATATTTTGACAACAATGTTTGTGTATTAGCCATTTCACCCGCACCAGCTTCGATCCCTGTAATCGTATAATTGATTTGCGGTCCTAACTTTTTATGTGAGTCGTATTCAGCTGGTTTAGCACAAGCACTAACTATGGCTGTCAAACATATAATCACTGTGGCCATTTGCAAATAACGGAGAATTCTTTTCTTCAAACTAATCATTCCCCCTTTATTTGGATGTTTTGTTGAACGATTGTGTGATTCGATCCAAAATAATAGCTACAATAACCACAGCAATTCCTGCGGCAAATCCTGCCCCGGCATCATTACGCCCCACAGCAAAGTAAACCTGAGTTCCTAAACCAAGGGCGCCAATCATTGATGCAATCACGACCATTGAAAGTCCAAGCATCATCGTTTGATTAATTCCGGACATTATTGTTGTTTTTGCTAGTGGTAACTGTAATTTGATTAGCTTTTGCCAGCTGGTCGAGCCAAAGGAATCCGCTACCTCGATCAAGTCACTTGGCACCTGCCGGATTCCCAAGTTTGTCATTCGCACTGTCGGTGGCGTCGCAAAAATCACTGAAGCCAACACCCCCGGTACCATCCCGATACCAAAAAATGAAACGGCCGGTATTAGATAAACAAACGCTGGCAAGGTCTGCATGAAGTCAAGAATTGGTTTGATTACGATCTCAGCTCTTGAACTTTTTGCCATCCAAATTCCAAGTGGAATCCCAATAACGATTGCAATCAAACTAGACGACAAAACTAACGTCAAGGTCTGGGTCATATCACGCCAGTATCCTAAGTTCCAGATCAATAACAGCCCCAAAACTTCAAACACCATGAAACTAATTTTCTTTTGTCCTCGTTTAACCCAGTACGTGAGTGCTAAGACCACCAAGATAAAGACCCATTGCGGCAAGAAGTCAAAAGCCCATTGAATACCGTCAATGATTACCTGGAAAAAGATCGTCACACTATAAAAAAATCCGGTAAATTGACTCAGCCAGTCAACACCTGAGTTGATCCATTCCGCTAAAGGTATTTGTCCAATATTCATTAAGCACTCACCTCTTCCCCAGCGATAGCCGCCAAAACAGAACTCCGTAGAATGATGCCTAGTAGATGATCGTCATCATCCAACACGACATAAGGAATTGCTGCCTTCGAAATATCGTTAATCAATGCATTGATTGGCATATCCACACTTGTCTTAGGCACGTCTGTCCTAAGGACTGACTTCAGGTCTTCACTGCCCTTCTTAATCAGATCCGAAACATCATGCGCATCGGCAAAACCCACGAATTTGTTGTCATTATCAACCACGTATATTGAAGAGATATCGTTGGCTCGCATTCTCCGCAAAGCCACCCGTGGTCCAGCCTTTCCAATATTAACCACCTGGGCCTGCGTCATTACACTACTTGCCGTCAGGACCTTTGTCCGGTCGACCCCTTCGATGAAGCGTTCTACGTAATCATTAGCCGGGTGAGTCAAAATATCTTCCGGATTATCAATTTGTTCGATATGGCCATCACGCATGATCATAATCCTATCCCCTAATTTCAAAGCTTCGTTCAGGTCATGGCCAATAAAAATGATCGTTTTATGCATTTTTTCTTGAATTTGCAATAACAAATCCTGCATTTCTTTCCGATATAACGGATCCAAGGCCGAAAATGCCTCGTCCATCAACAGAATCTCGGCATCATTGGCCAAAGCGCGCGCGAGACCAACCCGCTGCTGCATCCCGCCTGATAACTGATCTGGATATTGGTCGTCATACCCGGTCAAGCCGACTAGTGTCAATGCTTCATGAGCTTTCCTGTTTCGTACATCTAACGGAAACTTTTTAAGCTCCAATCCATAAGCCGCATTTTGTAATACGGACTTATGCGGAAACAAGGCAAAATTTTGAAAAACCATGCCGATCTTATCTTGGCGCAAGTGACGTAATTCTTCCTTACTGAGGCCCATCACACCTTGTTCATCGATTTCAATATCCCCATCAGTCGAATTTATCAAGCGGTTGATCATTCGGATAATCGTAGACTTTCCACTTCCAGACAGCCCCATGATTACAAACAGTTCACCTTCATTAACAGCAAAACTAGCTTGATTAACTCCAACAGTACAACCTGTCTGCGAAAGGATCTCTGCTTTAGACTTTCCCTCACGCAACAATTTTTTTGCTAGAGATATTTGCTTTCCAAAAATCTTAGTTACATTTTTAACTTTAACTTTTTCTACCAACATACACCTCCATGTATTAGCATGTTACCCAGATTATTATTCATAAGGAATAATAATCTGGGTAACATGCGCCACGCGCTTGGGTAGACATGGTGTATAACGCTATGAATGAGTCAAAATAAAATTTACATTTTTTATATTCACCAATTTGTTCTAAACCAAGAAATTAGCACCATATCCAACCAATTTCATCATACTCAACCTTCATAAGGCGTTCAAAAACTTCTTGGTTACCTAAAAGTACTATAATCCACTATATCAAAATTTTGATTTTTTTAAAAGTCTCCAGCTTTAGAACGTGATTAGAATTTTTTTAATAGGGCGAATTTACAATTGAAATGCAACACAAAGTAAAAAAATAAACCCATACCGGGTAGAATATGTTTAACGACCAAATCAAACAATTCGAGGTATCCGGTATGAGCTATAAACATCTTACTACAAAAGAACGTGAAATACTTATGTTTTTACGAACTAAGGGGTTATCTATCCGGGCTGTTGCGTTACGGCTGGGGCGAAATCCAAGCACTATTTCACGGGAGTTAAAACGTTGTGCAGGTAATTATTCCCCAAGCAAAGCAGATAATGACTATCATCAAAAGCGGCAGAATTGTCACAAGAAGCGGCTATTAGACAGCCATCCACAATTACGCCGTCAAATTGTTCATTACATCTTAGATCTGCACTGGTTACCAGAGCAGATTACCGCTCGCTTTAATAAGGAACATCAATGGTGTGTTAGCTACAACACAATTTACCGTCATATCTATCAACACAATTTAGGTGAGAAGTACTCCTCACGTGGTGATACCGGTATTCAGCGCCATCTCAGACATAAACATCGGACTCGGCATTCAAAGAATACTAGACGACATCGAGAAGTACAGACCGACTATATCTCGATCCATGAGCGCCCTGGTTTTATCAACCAGCGTCAACGTATAGGTGACTGGGAAATTGATACTGTGATTGGTCGAACGGGTCACGCCATCCTTTTAACGGTTGTCGATCGGCTTAGTCGGCTTACGCTTATCAAAAAGGTTGTGCAAAAGGACTCGCAGGAGATAAATAAAGGCTTAGTTGAACTGTTAGGGGCCATTCCTAAAGAATTTGTTCATTCTATTACACCAGATCATGGGACCGAATTTCTTCATCTTGATGAAATCAGCGAAAGGTTAGGTGTTACTGTCTATTGGCCCGATCCATATTCGCCTGAACAGCGTGGAACAAATGAGAATACAAATGGATTAATCCGGGAATATTTTCCCAAGCGAACAGATATTGATAATTATACAGAACAGGACGTTGAACACTGCCAAAAGCAGTTAAATCAACGTCCTCGCAAAGTGTTAAACTATGAAACCCCATATGAAGTATTTTTTGACAAACCGTTGCACTTAGTTTGACAATTCGCCATATATAATTAAGCAATGCACCTTAAAATCGCTTAGAAGACGTTTTAAAGGGTCTATACGGTGTGCTGTGTTGTGGTGTGTGATTGCTTGGTGTTGAACGTATAGATTTAGATACTATTTGGTCGTGAAATATTTATCCCGCTACTTTTATTCTAGTAATGTTGATACAATCTACCAAATATTACAATTCATTACAAAAACGGCCTTATATTACAAGCACCCCCTAAAAACGTAATGTTCTGATTATTGCACTGCAACACTCACTAGTTATACTAGTCACTGTTGATTGGTTGAGACATCAACTGCTCGACCAATAGAAAATATATGTAAATAATCGAACACACGCAAATTATAGGAGAGTGTATTAATTATTATGAAGATCAAAAACCTTGTATTATCATCAACTGCTGCATTAGCTTTATTCGCTATCTCAACAACGGTTGCCAACGCTGATACTTATACTGTTAAGGCCGGCGATACTGTTTCAGCAATTGCCCAAGCTCACAACACTTCAGTTTCAGCCATTGAAAAGGCAAACAAGTTAGCTAATGTTAACTTAATCTTCATTGGTGATAAGCTTGAAGTCAATGGTACTACTACAACAACCACGACTTCTGCTGCTACAAGTGCTGCACCACAATCAGCAACTAGCCAAGCTACGTCTTCAGCTGCTTCAACAACCTCAACGACTTCAACACAAACGACTCAACAAACGACCACGACACAATCATCAGCTCAGACTAGTCAAACTCAAGCTCAACCGAGCCAAGCTAGCCAGACCCAATCAAGTCAAACACAAACTAGCAAACCTGCTGCTCAGACGACGACTCAAACGTCTAGTTCAACATCAAACTATAGCAACAATGGTTCTGATAGTGCTGCTAAGGCTTGGATTGCTGGTAAAGAATCTGGTGGTTCATATTCTGCTCGTAACGGTCAATACATCGGTAAGTACCAATTAAGTGCTTCATACTTAAACGGTGACTACTCCGCTGCCAACCAAGAACGTGTTGCTAACAGTTATGTTGCTTCACGTTATGGTTCATGGAGCAACGCCAAGAGTCACTGGCTTGCTAATGGCTGGTACTAAAAAGCCACTCTAAATTAATAAACAAATGCAAAGATTGCGGATCATTTCTGATTCGCAATCTTTTTTCTACTATATTAAATCTGTGCTGAAGCACGTGTGTCCCCCCACCAATACCCATTATAAAGTTACTCAGTTGCTAAGTGACTTTATAATGGGCCTTAGCACTTAGCATGCTGACAACCCGTTATTTAGATATGCGATATGCTTATTCTAGCAACCGCTTTAAGACGGACACGATCCAGACCTGCTAGTTGTCTCCCCCAATCGACGACCCACTCTCCCAACCAAAATACCACATGTTTTTATTTGGCGGTTGATATTAATGGTTTACCACAAGCCATTCTCGTGACACGAGCTAATGTATCAGATCGTTCAGGTGCATTGGCTATGTTTAGTTTGGTTAGCCAAAATTTAGAGCTGGTTCAGCATGTCATGGTTGATGGTGGCTACACTGGCAATGACTTTGCGGATCAGGTGAAGCTCATTTTGAATGCTAAGACGACGGTAGCTAAACGCAACGAGTTGCATATGTTCACGGTGTTACCGCAACGATGGATCGTTGAACGTTCATGGAGTTGGCTAGACAAATGTCGGCGACTTTGGAAAAACTGTGAACGTGCCCTTAACAGCAGTCTTCAAATGGTTGTATTGGCCTTCCTGAAGATAGTTCTTAAAAGATACTAGACAGGTTCTTAATAAGGCAGCTACGGGTGTAATAATCAGCCGACGAATCTTAAGCGGTGCACACGCATTGATAGAGCTACATCACCATTGAGTTACGCCCATTGCAACACTAAAAACCGGTTGTTTATGACCAGAATGTGAATAATCTTGCTCAGGTGTAGTAAATGGCGCTAACCCTTGTCGCAACTGGCATAATTAATGTGGAGTAAATCAAAGATCACTACACGTTAGTGTTAAACTCTGCCCAAGTTCAAGCAAACCTACGAGACCTACTTAGCGCCTCATGATGCCTTGATGGTGAGGAAACATCCCGCGGAACTGGCAATCCTGTTAGCTACTTACGAGCTAAACGGTACGGCAATGGACATGACGATCGTGACGCTTAAGCGACACGAAGTCGCTGTCACCAGCCCTTATTCCAACGGTCCGATCGAAGGGGTTAACCACCTCATCAAGTCACTCAAACGATCCTGTTTTGGCTTCAAGAATCAGCTGAACTTCTTCAAACGAATCTACCAAATCACGGCATAACATGACAAAGACGGCTCCCCAAATGGAGAACCGCCTCAAATGATAAATTTATTCTTCAACACCAGTTGACGTAGAGCCATAATTATAGGGCACTTGGGTTGAGAAAACTGATGTTAACTAAGAATGCAAACGAACTAAAATCTTTGCTTGTTTTTTATCCTTTTCTAAGGATTCAATTCCTTCTGAAACTAATTCATTTAATTCAATCTTTTTTGTAATGACACGTTTGAATAGTGACCGATGGGTATCTATAATCTTAATTACTCGATCGAAGATATTGGCATATCCATAAGATGTTAATAAACTACCACCCTTTTTAAGAAGAGCTCTAACATCTACAACTGGTGGATGTTGAAATAATGCAATCACGGTAACCTTGCCACCGTTTTTAAGAGCCTGAATGGCACCAGTAAGTGTGGGTTGTACACCGGCACAATCAAATGCAACATCTACTCCCTGATTTTCCGTGATAGTGCTGATAGCGTGAGCTAATGACTTTTGGCTATCAGCACGTATTGGGTATTGAACCCCTAATTCATTTGCTAAATCCAAACGTTCCTCTGACATGTCATTTATTATGACGTGATGGGCACCAGAAATTTGTGCTATTAAGGCCGTGAACAATCCAATTGGACCAGCACCCTGAATTAAGACATCATCTCCAGGAGACACTCGGCTTGCCATAACTGCTTGTGCAGCAACTGAAACTGGCTCAACTAAAGCCCCTAAATCAAGCGGAAAGTTAGTTGGCAAGAGATGTGCAAAGGTACTTTTTACATTGCACTTTTCAGCTAAGCCACCGTTAGCCGAAAATCCTAAGAATCCTGCTGATTGATCACTACCTATAGCATGCTCACACCAATTATAATGACCAGAAAGACATTCCGGACATTTTCCACAAGCAATCATTGGCTCGACTGCAACTTTATCTCCAATTCTTAATTTAGATACTTGTTTTCCAATTTTAGAAATCGTCCCAGAGAATTCATGACCAGGAATCAGCGGAGCCTGCATATGGGTTAGCGGATGAGGCATTGTCGCCAAATCCATACCCTCTAAATATTCATGAATATCACTACCACAAATACCATTAAATGCAACCTCAATTTGAACTTCATCTGGTGCCGGATCAGGAATATTTCTTTTTTCAAAGCGGATATCCTTAGGACCGTAAATAACAGCTGCTTTCACCATAGTCATAGTGCTTCGCTTCCTTCATGTTCAATATAGCACAATTATAAAAGGGTAGCGTCAAGAATCTTGTGTAAATGCATAAAAGATTTCTGAATTGTATAGAAATAGGGAATGCCTTCCCTTATGATATTTAGTAACCACAGAAAACATCACAGGAGGCATTCCCCATGAATGAACTTACCACAGAAATTATCGCTGCACTAGCCCAAAAGCAAGATTTGGACGAAGTTTTTCGTCACCACCTCGAAATTGCGATTAACCAGCTGCTTCAAACCGAATTGGCAGAGTTTTTGGGTTACGAACGCTACTCATACGCTGGGATTAACACTGGTAATAACCGCAACGGCAGTTATGAGCGCTCGTTTGATACGAAGTACGGCCAACTTAACCATTCCTCGAGATCGCAATGGCCGGTTTGAAAATCATACCTTGCCAGCCTACGGGCGGCACAGTGATAATTTAGAAACAACGGTCATTTAGTTGTATACCAAGGGAATTACCACTGCTGAAATTGCCGAACTCATTGAAAAAATGTACGGTGCTCACTACTCCCAAGCCACGGTTTCCAACATGACTAAAGCCGTCAATGAACAGGTTCAAGCTTTCCAGCAACGTCGACTGGCTTCACAATATGTGGCCATCTTCTTAGATGCTACTTACTTGCCGTTAAAGCGGGATACCGTTCAAAAAGAAGCCGTTCATATTGCGATTGGCATTCGTCCAGATGGTACGAAAGAAGTGCTGAACGGTAGATTGTAAAATTAATCCGACGCTGTTCGGACAAAAAAGATCAGCTTCCCTTAAAATGGTGTTTACCACAAACACATCTTTTAGGAGCTGATCTTTTGTCTAGTATAACCTATTCTGAACGAATTAAAATCGAAACCTTTTGTGAACTAGGGCTGTCCAATATCCAAATGAGCGATCGCCTAAAACGATCACCTGCCACAATTTCTTATGAATTAGCTCGATGTGAACCTTACCAGGCCGAAGTGGCCCAAACAGATGCCGAATACAAGCGGTCACGATGTGGCCGAAAGACTAAATTGAATGACAAATTAAGGCAAATAATTTTAAACCATTTACGGCTAAGTTGGTCACCAGGAATGATTGCTCACGAATTTAAACTAGCGACTAAATCAATTTATAATTGGTTAAATCAAGGGAAAATTGAGTTTTCTTTAAATGATTTGCCTGAACATGGCGTGCGCCAACGGCGTAACCTTGACCAACGTTCTAAATATAATCAATCATTAGGACGGTCAATTGAACAGCGACCCATCGTGGTTAATCGACGTAATCGCATCGGTGATTTTGAATTAGATACAATTGTTGGCCCCCGTGGGCATAGTAAGGCAGTTTTATTAACCTTAATCGATCGCAAATCACGGTTCCTTTGGGCCTACCGATTAAAAAACCGGACAGCAGTAACTGTTAATGAAGCCCTAAATAAGTTTCTAGCAACTTTTAATGGCCCGGTGCATAGTTTTACGGTGGACCGTGGCACTGAGTTTAGTGGGCTAGTATCACTTGAAGCACAATACGGTATTAAGACCTATTACTGCCATGCTTATACGCCAGCTGAGCGCGGCAGTAATGAACGATTTAATCGGAACTCACGCTATTTTTATCCTAAGGGGACTTATTTTGAGCACATTAGTGCTCAAGGCTTGAAAACCACCTTACTCGAAATTAATCAGAGACCACTTAAAATACTTGACTGGCAAACACCTTATCAGGTCATGCTGACCAATTTGTCAAAAAATTCGGATTAAATTTGCAATCTACCATTACTTCTTTCTTTTATTTTAATGTAGCACTGCTTACATATTCTCCCGCAATACGGTATACCTGCGCTGTTGTTCCTCGGTCATATCCTTGTAATACTGGTCAATAAGAAGCTGGATAATCTCGTAGTCGAAGCTAACATGTTCAATTGTCTTCAGGACTTTCATATCCTTGTAAGTCTCTGCGGATACCTTAAGGGATTTTTTCTGATTTTTTGGTATAGAGGAAGATTTATTCTCTTTTTTCGTAGCATTATCTGTTGCATGGTACTCTTCTGATGGCTTTACCGCTCCGGTAACCCTTCGTTGAAGAATATTAGGCTTTTTACTTGGCATCTTACTTGGCCTCCTTATCATCTATAAATAAGCCAATCCGGCTTAATAACTCATCGGTAACTTGCTGGTACTTGTCTAACACTCGCTTATCGAAGCGGTCCTTATCGGTAATTCCATTAATTGGGAATCGTTTAATCCGGGCCATTTGAGTAACAATATTTGTGAATACATTTTCTTCTCCAAACTCATCCTTAGCAGATTGTATGATTGTCTGATCGACGCCGTTACGGGCATCGTGAAGCATTGGCAAGATACCAATTACCTCTATATCTAGCTGATACTCTTGCTGAAGTTTGGAAAGGGTATTCACATACTCTTCTGCACCGGATAGACTATCATCGTGTGTTTGCAAGCTGATAAGTGCAAAGTCTGAGAAGATAACAGCATTACGGGTAATCTCAATACTAAATGGTGGCACATCCAACAGAATTACATCATATTTCTTCTTCAATGGATTAAACAAGGGTTCCAACAGATGTGTTTCTTCGTACTCATTATTCGTATTCTGATATAAATATTTCGTGAAATCTTGGAAATCAATATATGAAGGAATTAGGTCAAGGTTATCCATTATCTTAACTGGTAAGTCTGTTAGATCTTTCTCCTGTACGCCTACCATCAGAGTTTTTTTAATTGAGTACACGGTATCTTCCTGCTGACTTTTCGTTAACATTAGTGTTTTAGTGGCGTTGGCTTGTGGGTCTAAGTCTGCAACCAACGTATGTATTCCCATTTTAGCTAAGGTATAAGCGATGAGATACGTGTTAGTTGTTTTTCCCACGCCACCCTTTTGATTACCAATCACAATGGTTAATGCCTCATCACGAGACTGTATAGCCTTTACTACGTCTGGAATATTCATAACAACGACCTCCAATTGATTTTTAGTTAGTATACCACAATTTAATAGCAAAAGGGAAATTTCCCTAAATAGTTATTTAGATATATAGAATTAGGGATATATAGAAATTGGGATAAAGGGAAAAAGGGATACTTATCGACTGAGAACACTGTTAGAATGGGAATTAAAAATATCCCTAAATAGAAAAAGGGATATAGGGATAATTCTATTTAGGGATAATTCTATTTGGGGAAAAATAGATAAAGGGAAAAAGGGAAATTAAATATAATTGTTGACAGATATCCTATGAAAGGGCTATAATCATTGGTATTGACAGTCCTATTATATGATGTGCTTTTAACATTATTTCCACCGTTTGCTGTACTAACTGTGAATCATGGGGGACACTGTCAGTAGTTCAAAAGAAGTAATACCTAAAAAACTGCATAAAAAAAACACCCACCGACTGGCATCGGTGAGCGCCACATAAAAGTCATCATCACTTAATGACTATTATATCATGGCCGGTGCGATTTTTAAAGCCCTAGGGGACAAGCTGGGGTCTAAATCCAAGGGGACACGTTTGCCAGTGCGACTTCAATAAGTCTGGCTATACCACAACAAGGTCAT
>NZ_BAAFRU010000031.1:0-15855 GCF_045862015.1 Levilactobacillus muriae | reverse complement strand
TCCGCCTTTTGCGATCTGCATCTTGCTGAGCTAATTCTGGATCATAAGGTTTAACCCGGTCCAACTCATAGCTAATCGTAGCTTTGGCGACGCCTAAGGCGTCAGCCATTACTTGGTAAGATTTATTTCCCTCATTGACCAGTTGTGCTAGTGCGCCACGTTGAAAACGTGATAAAGTAGATGTACCCAAAGTAATCGCTCCCTATATTGGTTGGAATTAGCTACTACCATTGTAAGTGATTGCTTTGGGCTTTTTAATTTCTGTTCGGATTAATTATAGAATTTGCCTTTTTCAAACAGCTAGACGATACTATAGCTCTTCATCAGCGTAAGCTTGAAAAACTCCAGGAACTCAAAAAAGGGTATCTACAAAAGATGTTTTGCTGATTCTTAATTTGATCAAATTTAGGATCCCATGAAACTCCATGATCTATTTTTATTGTGCTTGGTCAATACTTAATTCACCTGTATAATAGATTACGCAGGAAGGTTTAAGGGCGGTGGCTGTCTTTTCCCTTGTGAGGTGAGGCCCATGGGAACATGGAATAATCTTCAGGAAGGTTTCACAGTCAATGAGCGTCTTCCAGGCACTCTCGTTGATGTTGCTGTTTGGCACGTTTTTAATCGCGCTACTCAGCTATATCAACAAGCACTACCAATAAAAAAGCCGCCCTGCGTAACTTTGGTAGGTTACAGGGTAGCTTAATGCTGTCTTATTAACTTCGCCACCGCCTTTGAAGCGGCTTGCGTAGGAAGTCTTGTTAGCGCAAGGCTTCCTTTTCTGTCTACATTATAGCATGACTATGAAAAATTGGGTAGCAAGGCATTTTCGGCATATTATTTATCTTTGTATTTTTCAAAATAGGTTCAACTAATTCTGTTTCAGCGTTTTTCGTACTTCACCGTATTTGTATATAGTTTTCCAATATGTTTATGTCTGCCAACGGACCCACTTAATCTGATACCTACCATTATGATAAACCAATTTACCTATTAACTTAGTCTTGGTGCTTTTTTTCTAAGGTTGCTAATAATGCATCAATCCGTTGTTTAACTTGGGGTCGTTGGGTTGTATCAGTTAACAGTACTAACGTATCACCTTCATGAATCAAGGTGTCACCATGTGGAATCACTTCTTGTTCGCCACGCCGGATTCCAATGAGCAGTGCTTCTTTAGGCCATGGCATGTCTCGGACCATTTTGCCGTTTAAGGGACTGCCAAAGAAAACCGGTATTTCCAAATGATCAGGTCGATGAAGTTGCTGAACAGTTTTAGGCATTGTCATCTGCTTAAGCAATGCTTCATAGATTGGTGCACCGCCTAATAAATCAACAACAAGGTAAGCAGTTAACGATATGACTGCTAATGGCATTAAATGTGTTAAATTGCCAACCATTTCTGTTACCAGCAAGATAGCTGTGAAGGGAGCTTTTCCGATTCCAGCAAAGTAACCGGCCATGGAAAAAATGATTAGGTTCATGATATAGACATGCGATAATAATCCTAGTTGATTCATTAAGACGCCATAAACCGCACCAATCACAGCACCTAAAGAAAGAATCGGCAAGAAAATACCGCCAGGTAATCCGGAACCATATGAAATCATTGAAAAGACGAATCGTATAATAAAAATTGCAATTAGTACAAACAAAGGTGGAACATGCTGGCCAAATCCCAAAATTAAGCCATTACCACCACCGAGTAAATTTGGCGAAAAGTAACCAACTAAAATTACCAGCAGAAATGGTACGATACCTTGTATTGGGCGTGGCAAATGTGTCAATTGATGATACCACCTAGGCATAACTAACAAGACCCGTTGATATAAGTAACCAAATAATCCCAAAACAATGCCGAGTAAAATTAAGTGCCAATAATTTGATACTGGTAAACTACGTGAATAACTTAAATGTAACACGGGAACAAGTCCGAAAACATTCAGCGAAATAAAATTTGAACCAATTGCTCCGGCTAATGCTGTTAACCAAACCAGCGGTGAAAAATTATGGTAAATCTCTTCTAAGACAAATAGAGTTCCAGCAATGGGGGCATTAAACGCTGCTGCTAATCCAGCAGCGGCGCCTGATGCAATTAGTAGTCGGCGATCAGTTCCTGATAACTTAAACTCAGAAGCGAAACCTTGACCAACTGACGCACTTAATTGAATCGCTGGTCCTTCTCGTCCGAGAAATAATCCAGGTCCCAATGCCAGAATACCACCGATAAATTTTCGCCAAAGAATTGACCACCAGTGCATTTCCAATTCACCAGCCAATTGACCTTCAACTTGCGGAATTCCAGAACCAGCGATATAAGGTTCTCTCTTGAGAAGTCGAGCCACAATTAACGCTAAACCAAGGTTGATGCCTATCAACAATGCCCATTCCCACCAAACAAACGGCGCGATTCGTAAGTATCTATATACCAATCGACTATAGTGCAGCCCTATCTCAATACAATAGCGAAATAAGCTAACAACGGTGCCACTCATTAAACCCACAAGCAGGCCGAGTAAAACAAATCGCAAACGAGTAACGTCAAATTTTTCTTTTACAAGCTGTATCAAATAACTAATCCTCCATTATAACCAATATTATATAATTTAGTACTTAATTAAACTAGGCAATATCTCGATGAAATCTAGTAGTTATTTTTCACAGAGAAGGGGTGTCATACCGCTAAAATGTTTTAGTAGTTTATATGACGAGCCGCATGTTTGAGTAGTAATGGTGCTAATAACGTTGTTAGGATAATGGCAGTGATAATTGCCGAATAGTAATCATCACTGATTAGTTTGGATTGGTAGCCTATTTGAGCGATAATCAAGGCCATTTCCCCACGCGAGACCATCCCTGCACCAACGAGGTAAGCTTCATTCGAACTGAATCCGGCCCATTTAGCCCCACTCCCCGCTCCTAATAGTTTCGTCAGTGTTGCCACAATTGTCAATACGATAATTAATAACAAATCGTGTTCTATGCCAGCTAGTGACATACTTAAACCAATTGAAACGAAGAATACAGGAATGAAAATCGCATAACCGATTGGTTCGATACTTTGATCAACTTCATGAGCTACATGAGTTTGTGCAATCGCAATTCCTGCAAAAAAGGCCCCAATTACTGCACTCAGTCCAATCAGATTTGCAATATATGCCATACCAAAACACAAAATCATCGCCATTATAGTAGGTCCCACTGGATTCAATAATTTGGTGCCTAGTCTAGCGAGGAGAGGGGCGATAAAACGCATCACGAAATAAATTGCGGCAAAGTAAATTAGCTGCTCTAAAAAAGTCAGAGCTAGCGGTATCTGGGTATCCGTACCAGCCTTTGTACCTATTAAACTGACCATAATGCTAAGTAAAACGACAGCTAGCACATCGTCAACCACCGCGGCACCGAGGACTGTTGAACCGCTCTTACTATCAAGTAAATTTAGTTCTTTCATGACAGCAACTGAAATTGAAACCGACGTTGCGGCAAAAATAACGCTCAAAAACAAGCTTTCAAATTGTGTCAAGCCAAAAACAATACCAACTGGATAGATCAGTACCATTGGAATCAAAACTCCTAACAACGCGACAATTATGCTAGGACGCAAATATTTTTTAAGCAATGTAAGATCACTCTCAAGTCCGGCGATAAACATTAAGATGATAACCCCAATCTCTGAAAAAATATGGATAAAATCATTGGCGCGAACCCAATTCAACAACGCAGGGCCAAGAATAATTCCAACAAATAATTGACCGATCACTGCTGGGATACCAACCCTAGAGGCTAGATGGCCAAATAGACTAGTTGCAATCAAGATGATCACCAAGGTACCTAAAAATTCCAAACAAAAACCTCCTCATACCCCGGTTTGTAAAATTAAGTTAGAAATTTAAAAAGCCATTTGTGATAGACTTTTGAGTGTCAAAATCAAAAGAAAGGCTGATCACAAATGACCTATACTCATCTTACTATAGACGAACTTGCCACAATTTATTCTTTTTGGAAACTCGGTAAAAAGGCTTATCTAGTGGCCCCAGCGCTCCATCGGAGTGCTGAAACTGTGTATCGTATTTATCGGTTTCTTGACGCTGGCGGTACGATTATTGATTACCAATGCCACTATCGAAAGCATAAACAACATTGTGGGCGTAAACCAATTCAACTACGCCCTGATGAACTGGCCTATATTCAAGCCAAAACTCAAGCTGGTTGGCAACCAGATACCATTATTAATCGCCAAGAACGGGCTTTCAGCTGTGGGGTTCGAACCCTTTACCGCCTTTTCAAACGCGGTGTTTTGGGGTTGTCGACCAAAGATTTACCGATGCACGGCAAACGGCACCCTAATGGTTACATTGAACGCCGTGGGAAAGCGGGTCAATTGGGCAGGGATTTAAAGAATCGTTATCAGGACTATCCTAATTTTAATCAATAATTCGGCCATTTAGAAGGTGACACGGTTCAAGGTAAAAACCATCAGGGTGCGGTAACCACGCTGGTTGAACGACAAACTAAGGTCGCAATTGTGCTGAATTCGCATACCAAGTCGGCACACGATGTCAATCGTAGTTTAGCAGGATGGCTTTCGAAGCTGCCACGACACCTATTTAAGTCAATTACGTTTGACAATGGTAAGGAGTTCGCCGGTTGGCGAACCATTGCTAACCAATTTGATTTAAATATTTACTTTGCCGCTGTCGGAGCACCCAATCAACGTGGTTTAAATGAGAACACCAATGGTCTGCTGCGTAAAGATGGTTTACGTCACAATCTTATTATGGACCAGCTATCAGATGGATTTGTTCAAGCAGTTGCCAGTCGACGAAACCACATCCCACGAAAAAGTTTGGGTTACCAGACACCTCTGGAAGCATTCATCAGTCAGATTACAGATGAACAGTTAAAAAATTTCTAACTTAATTTGACAATTCGGGTTATAATAAATTGATTCAAACTCATTATGAACGTTAGAAATAGGGAGTGTCAAGAAGTTTGTGTAAAAAGGGATTGCCCTTTCTCCATAAAATTAAATCTTTTCAGTCGAAAAGTGATTCTAATGTATCCTTAACTTGTCCGAATCCACGATGAATTCGATTAAAGTTCTTTTCGTTGTAACTAATTACTTGCACTCCAATGAAATTGTCTAATGATTTTTCATTGGGAAACTGTTCTTTTGCTTTTGGATTGAAGTCAATATTTGAGACAGATTTTAAGAGACATTCAGAACCGCGTTTACCTTCCACAGCTCAAATAAATCATTAATCGCGATTAATAACTTATTTGAACCCTGGAAAGCATTAAATCAGGCGGCCATTTGGCTCGTAAGTGTTGCAATTTCAACTTGTAAGGGGGTCTGGTAGCCCAGTGAACTATGAATTCTCTTTCTATTGTAGAAAGCATGCACATATTCAAAAAGGACGGCAGCGGCAGTTTCATAATCTTCAAAGACCGGCACTGGATAAACACATTCCTTTTTGAGGGAAGCGTGAAAGGATTCCATTGGCGCATTATCATACGGACAACCCTTACGGCTGTATGAGTGGCAGATATGTAGCTCAGTTAAACGTTGATTGTAATCATCGCTGGTATACTGTGATCCTAAATCCGTATGGATAATCAGGCCCCCAGTAATGGTTCGATTTTCAACCGCGCTTTCAAGGGTCTTTAAGACTAAATCAGTAGCCATCTTTTTTGAGAACGAATAGCCGATAATCCGTCGTGAGTGCAGGTCCATGATGGTTGATAAGTAACACCAGCCATTACGCTTCGTTTGAATATAGGTCATATCAGCGGTCCATTTTTGATTTAAACCAGTGGTCGAGAAATCCTGCTTAAGCAAGTTGGGACGCTGTTCAACCTTGGTTTTGGAAGCCGAAGCCGCTTTCCACTTATTGACGGTAACGGAGTGGATATCCAGTTCCTTCATGAGCCGGGAAATCCGTCGTGGACTGCACCGAAGCTGCAGTGGTTGAAGTTCCAGATTCAATTCATGGTGGATCTTCATGACACCGTATCGCTGCTTAAATTCCGCAAAGATCCGCAGAATCCGTTGTTTTAAGTCCTCATCTTCGGCCCGGCGTTTTGAAGGCTTTGGGGATCGATAACGATAATACTGAGCTCTGGAAACACCGAGGATTCGGCACATCTTGGTTACCTGGTGGTGATGGCTTTCTTGGTGAATGTAATCAAAGATATTGGTTACTTCTGCGCAAGGAAGCCCAGGGCTTTTTTTAGGATTTCGTTCTCCTCAGACAGCGAAGCCAGTCGCTTTTCCATCGCTTTGATTTCGTCTGGCGATTTACCGGATTGAGTTTTGGCCTGGCCCTGGATCCACTTATGAACTGTTGAATAGCCAAGGCCATATTCTCTGGCCAGTTGGGCAGCTGATTCGCCTTGCTTATATAGGTTGATAATGTTTTGTTTGAATTCTTTGTCGTAACGAGTTGGCATGTAAAAATTCCTTCCTTTTGAGAGATGATTTATTCATTATACCCTCTCTTAAAAGTTGTCTCAGGAATCAGCTTACATCCAATAGATTAAATATACCATATAAAATCATTTTCTAAAGAAAATATGGCCTTTGATCCAACTGGGCATGATTTTCTTCATGCCCAAAGAGTGGCTAAGCTAGCTCAAAAAAAATATATAGAAGATTTTAAAAAAAATGAAACTGATATTGGTCTGTATGTTGTGAAAGCAGCTAGCTATTTGCATGACACCATAGACTAAAAAGTCACTGCAGATAGAATAGACTGAGAGGAGTACGAATTATACTTAGCCATGAGAATATTACAACTCCGGCTAGAGAAGACATTTTAGATATTATCCAACATATGTCATATGCTGACAACATTGAACACCATTATCAGCTTTCTAACGAAGGTAAATGTGTTCAGGACGCTGATAGACTTGATGCACTAGGTGCAATCGGCATAGCACGTGCATTTGCTTACGGCGGGCACGCTGGACAGGAAATATATGATTCCAAAATATCAGTGAAGCAAATCAAAACACACGATGATTATCGCCATCACAAAAGTACAACCATCAATCACTTTTATGAAAAGCTGCTGAAATTAGCAAGTTCAATGAATACCAGAACGGGAAAGCAAGAAGCCAGTCGTCGAACAAAGTATATGCGTGATTTCTTATCTGAATTCCAAATGGAAACAGGTGTAAAAGATGAAACATAATGAGCATCTATTAGATAAATCGTATTTCGAAAAAGTCGCTGCACTTTTTAATAAAGGACAGTCTGATCCCCTGCTAGGTGAGGCCATGTGAACATGGAATAATCTTCAGGAAGGTTTCACAGCCAATGAGCGCCTTCCAGACACGCTCGTTGATATTGCTGTTTGGCCTGTTTTTAATCGCGCTCCTCAGCTATATCGACAAGCACCACAAATAAAAACCCGCCCTGCGTAACTTTGGTCGGTTACAAGGCGACAATGTATTTTGTAATCTAGACCACCGCCTTTAAAGCGGCTTGTCTGAGAAGCTCCGTTCACGCAGGGCTTCTTTTTCTTCCCCGCATTATAGCATGCCTTTAATTATCCTTCGACTATTTTAAATTAACTTTCTAATAGTTCTAGGGGACGCACGTTTTTTTGTACTAAAACAAAGGTAAAAACTAGTAGACATAATCAAAATATTTTTTGATCATGAACCGTACAGTGTGCTCTTCTCAATTGATAACAAGGCCTTTGGTGCAAACTGTGAGCTGGGTCCTGGGAGCTTGCTTCCATTCATTAAAAGTCCCGTTTATCGTCTCTTAGTGCAGCTTAAAATACCAACGGTGGGCCCATTTTAGCCACCTCGCATGAATCTTTATATTCAACACAATTTGTAGATCAATCAGATCGTCCACCAATTTGCACAGACACCACATATAGTGCTATAATGATCGCCTAACCACTATATATAGAAAAAGGGCGATGATTAGTTACGGAAACCATAAATATTCTCTACATCAGTTTGAGCGGCAACACGAAATATTTTATTAGCAGACTGACAACATACTTTGAGAAAGAACGTCATGTTCGGGTTAGTTCAATTAATGTTAAAGAACACCCTGAATTCACCACTCTTGACCAGCCGTTTGTTACCTTCCTACCAGCCTTTCTTAAAGGTGGTAATGGGGTTAATAACGGTTATACTGAAATATTAACCACTATTTTGGGAGATTACCTCGCGTACGAAGGCAATTACCAGCATTGCTACGGTATTATCGGTAGCGGTAATCGTAATTTTAATAAGCAGTTTGCACTCACGGCTAAACAATATGCTAAACGCTTCGATTTTCCTTACATTACCGATTTTGAGCTACGTGGCACCGCACACGACATTCCTCGCATTGCCGATACCATCTTAACCTATCGCAATCAATTTTGTTTTCAAACAACGAAGGAGTAATCCCTAATGGTAACTAGCACCCCAGAAATGGAAAATACCTATTTTTACTTAAATAACCTCGTAAATATCCCAAGCAACGGAGAAATTCCGCTACATTATGATCAAGAAGCCCTAAAGGCTTATTTCGAAGAGACAGTTAAACCGAAGACCAAGCAATTTGATTCGTTAAATGCCAAGTTAAATTACTTGGTTGACGAAGATTATATCGATCCAAGTATCCTGGAACAATACTCTCACAAGTTTGTGCAGTCCTTGTTCGACCAAATGAGAGACCATCACTTTCGTTTTCGCAGCTTTCTCGGTGCCTACAAGTTCTACACACAATATGCCATGAAAACTAATGATGGCCAGCAATTTTTGGAAGACTTTGTCGATCGCGTCGTCTTCAATGCCCTCTATCTCGCTAATGGTGATGAACAACTTGCCAATGACATTGCCGATGAATTGATTTCACAACGTTATCAGCCTGCCACCCCCACGTTTCTCAACGCGGGTAAAAAACGGCGCGGTGAAATGGTATCATGTTTTTTAATCGATGTGGCCGACTCCATGCTCTCAATTGGACGCGGCGTTAATTCTGCCCTTCAACTATCTCGAATCGGTGGGGGCGTCGGCGTTAACCTGTCAAACTTGCGCGCCTCAGGTGATCCTATTAAGCAGATTTCCAACGCCTCGTCTGGCGTTGTACCAGTGATGAAGTTACTTGAAGACTCATTTAGCTACAGTAACCAACTTGGGCAACGGAACGGCGCCGGAGTGGTTTATCTCAACGTCTTCCATCCTGACATCTTACATTTTCTGGATACCAAAAAGGAAAATGCGGACGAAAAAATTCGGGTGAAGACCTTGTCCCTCGGTTTGATTGTTCCTGATAAGTATTATGAATTACTCAAGACTAACGAACCAATGTATCTTTTTAGTCCCTATGATGTCGAACGTGAATATCGTACGCCATTTGCTTACATCGATATCACCAAAGAATATAACAACATGGTCGCTAACCCCAATATTAAGAAGTCAGTTTTTAACGCGCGGAAACTAGAACAAAAGATTTCTCAACTCCAACAAGAATCTGGTTATCCTTACATCTTGAACATTGATACGGCCAACCAAACTAACCCTGTCGATGGCAAAATTATTATGAGTAACCTTTGTAGTGAGATCTTACAGCCTCAAGAACCGTCAAAACTTGATGATGACCTATCGTACAAGACAATTGGCACCGATATTTCATGTAATCTCGGATCAACTAATATCATGAATATGATTGACTCGCCGGACTTCGGTCACTCAGTTGAGGTTGCTGTTCGTGCGCTCACCCTCGTAACTGACACAACCGACGTTAAGGAAGTACCGACTGTTAAACATGGTAACGAACTTTACCACACGATTGGATTAGGGGCTATGGGTTTGCATACTGCCCTTGCACGCCACCAAATTGAGTATGGCTCACCAGAGGCCCTTGAATTTACTGATGCCTACTTCCTAGCTTTAAACTACTATTCACTCGTTACAAGCAATCGAATTGCCCGTGAACGCCACGAAACCTTCGCTAAATTTGACCAATCAAAGTACGCTGATGGCAGTTACTTCGATCAATACTTGAACGCAGACTTTAAATTTAAGAGTACTAAAGTTGCAAAAATCTTCAAAAATATTAAATTACCATCTGTTACAGATTGGAAGGCACTCAAGCAAGCTGTGATTACTGGCGGCCTTTATCATCGTAATAGACTCGCTGTGGCACCGAACGGGTCAATTTCGTACGTCAATGAAACAAGTGCATCACTTCATCCAATCACACAATTAGTAGAACAACGTCAGGAAAATAAGGTAGGCTCAATCTTCTATCCAGCACCTTACCTGTCTAACGAAACTTTGCCTTACTACACACCCGCATATGATATTGATCAACGAAAAATTATTGACACCTATGCCGTAGCTCAAAAGCACATTGATCAAGGCATGAGTCTGACACTATTTATGCGTTCAGTTTTGAAACCTGACCTTTACGAGTGGAAGGATAATAACAATTTAAAGATGACAACCCGAGACCTTAACCGGTTACGGAATTACGCCTGGACAAAAGGCATTAAGTCACTTTATTACATTCGAACGTTTACAGAAGACGATGAAATTAAAACGGCAAATGAATGTGAATCATGCATGATCTAGGAAATTCACTTGGGGTCTTACCGTCCGTTTAACACACCGGCATACGTTATTGGGTCACAAGACCCATATACCCATGAATCCTAATTAAGGAGACGAACAAATAACGATGGACTACTTATACTACAAAGCAATTAACTGGGATGATATTAAAGATAATTTCGATAAATACATGTGGGAACGACTCACCACTAACTTTTGGTTGGACATTCGGATTCCCATCACGAATGATCAAACGGCTTGGCAACAGCTATCAGATACTCAACAACAGGCCATTACTCGTATGTTGACAGGTACATCAATGTTAGCCGTCTACCAATCAGAAGTTGGCACCCCTGCTATTCGCCACGATCGGCGAACTCAACAAGAAGAATCCGTATTAAACACCATTACCTTTATGAAATCAGTCCATGCCAAAAGCTGTACGACCATTTTCCGGGCTCTGATTCCGGGTAACGGCGGTGAAAGTTTTACTTGGGCAGATGACAATGCCAATCTGCAAGCTGAAATTGACCAACTAGCCCAAATGAGCACTAGCGATATGGCCTTACAGAAAAAAGCCCTTTTTATTCTGACTGAAACTGGGCTCTCGTTTGGTAAATACTGGACAATACTTCAAACACAGGCTCTCGTCAATACTTACCAAATGTTGGCTAATATTCTCCGCGGTAGCGCCCTTTTTAGTGCTTATATTGGTTACAAATTTCGCCTCAGATTTGAAGAACTCACTGTAAGTGATCAAACCGAACTGCAGTATTGGATTAATACACAGTTTGATCAACTCATGCAAACTGAAAAAGACTTCTTAGAAGCTAACCTTGACGATGCCACCGAAGCCATCAATCTGGCCTCCTATGGTGCCAATCATGCATTAATGTCACTTGGCTTTAACGCTGTCTACGAAGTTCAACCGTCTTCACTAGTGGCGCAACTCAAAGAACTGATGATTGACCAAAATCAATTTTTGCAACAGGTAACGGCTGCAAACAATGAATCGGACACTGAAAAAATGACCGATGACGACTACGACTTTTAAGGAGTATTCAACTAATGAGCTATAAAACAATTAATTGGGACATCATCGAAGACGAACTTGACGAATATGTATGGGATAAAGCAACGGCACAATACTGGCTGGATACGCGAGTACCTGTTTCTAATGATTTACGGGACTGGCGGACACTCTCTGGCACCGAAAAATCGGTTATCAATCGGGTTGTGGGTGGATTAGCCTTGCTGGACACTCTCCAATCCGAAGAAGGAGTCGACGTGATGCGGCCCGACGTTCGGACACGAAAAGAAGCAGCAGTCCTCAATGACTTTTTGATGATGGAGTCAATTCATGCCAAAAGCTACGGCACTATTTTGACATCTTTGAACGATCAAGCCACTGTTGACGAAGTATTCAAATGGATGAACAATAATCCCAGAATGCAATACAAAGCCAAACGGATCAATGATATTTATCAAACGGGAAACAACCTTGAAAAGAAAGTTGCAAGCGTCTTTCTTGAAGGAATTTTGTACTACACCAACTTTTTTACCCCACTTTGGTACCGTGGTAACAATAAGCTGGCAAATCTTTCTGAAGTTATCAAACTGGTGATCCGCGATGAATCTGTTCATGGTACCTACCTCGGCTACAAATTTCAATTGGGATATAACGAGCTATCGGCGACTGAACAAAAAATATTCAAAAAGTGGATGGATGAGTTGCTCGACGATCTCCTTGAGAACGAGTTTGCGTTCACCGAAGAAGTTTACGCGCCGATTGGGTTAGCGGAAGACGTTAAACAATTCGTTCACTACAACGCCAACAAGGCGCTCCAAAATATGGGCTTTGAATCCCGCTTTCCCAATGCTGAGATTAAAGATATCAACCCAATCGTAATGAACGGAATTTCAACCGAAACGGCCAATCATGATTTCTTTTCACAAGTTGGTGCTGGCTATCTAATGGGTAATGCTGAAGCTATGAGTAGCGGCGACTATGACTTCTAACATAGGCTTCTAGGCATAATTAAAATTAAAAAAAGGCTAATATCTACAGGAAATATTAAAGTAAAGCCCCCTGAGTTGTACTAGTCCCTGTCAAGTTGTCATTTGAAATAATATAAGTTTTGCTTTGCTTAAACGGCCTCATTCCAGTATTCCGCTGGGGTGAGGTCGTTTCTTGCTGGTGAACGATCTAGTTGATTAAAATAGTTGATGCCTTCTTCGACCAAGGCCACTAATTCTTTATAGGTAACTGGTTTAGCGTGTCGATCAATCCAGCGCAATTTGAACTCGTTCCACCAACGTTCCATTGGTGCGTTATCACACGGCGTCCCTGGTCGTGACATACTACGGGTGACTTCATGTTGCGCCAAAAAGTTATTGAATGTTCCTGATGTGCATGCCGAATCTCGGTCAGTATGCACTACAGGGTGGACGTCACCCGCAAAATTAAAGGCCCGTTGAAAAACCTGAACTTTTGCCTTCGAAGTTTCAGTTTCACTTAATTTATGGGCAATTAGATGGCGACCGTAAAGATCCAGCGCGCCACTCAAACGCACTTTATACTGACCGTTAACACCATAGGTCAATTCCGTTGAATCAGCTAACCAAACCTGGTTTGGTTGGTTAACGCCAAAACGCTGATTTAAAACATTATCTTGTAAGTATTGCTCCTGTTGTTTGATTCGTGAATGCTTTTTCTGATGAACCTGGCAACGAATGCCTAGCTTGCTCATAATCCGCTTAACTTGCTTTAACGTCACCTGTTCGGTGACGGCCGGGTCTTTTCTGAGATTAGATAATATTTTGGTACTACCAATACTTTGATGATGCTGGTTATACCAATATTGAACCCGTCCAGTTAAGAAGTTATCTCGAATCCCCCAATTCGTTACGTTACGATGTACCCTAATGTCTCCTTCCTGAGCTGTGGTATAATAGATCAAACGTGTGAGACATTAGAGTGTGACACAGTAACTTTTAAATCTTAATCAGATCAACTAGTTGAGTAGTTGCCCAGAAACTGACGTCAGAATTAATATGATAAGAAGGCAAATATATGAAAATTGGTTATGCTAGGGTGTCGTCTGAAAATCAGAATTTAGCTCGGCAGATTGAAGCTCTAAAAAAGTCTGGTGTAGAGAAAATATTTCAGGAAAAAGTTTCCGGAAAATCAGTTCAAAATCGCCCTGAATTGCAAAAAATGTTAGAGTTCATTCGTGAAAAAGATATTGTCACTGTTTTGGATTTAGATCGACTTGGTAGAAATTCTCAGGACATTACTGACACCATTAACTTGATTCAACAAAAGGAAGCCACACTAGATGTTTTAAGTTTACCGAGTTTCACTGATATACAAGATGTTAACTTACGTGGTTTATTAACCAATTTGGTTTTTGAAATATACAAATATACAGCTGAAGAAGAGCGCAACAAAATTCATGCTAGGCAGAATCAGGGGATCCAATTAGCTAAGGAGCGCGGGGAGTATAAAGGAAGAAGGCGGCAATATAGTCCACATGGATCAAAACGCTACCTATATAAAAGGGTAGTTCAAATGCTCAGGGATGGAACGAATATTGCACAAATTGCAAGGAGTACTGGCGTACAACGACGACAAATTTATCGTATTAAAGAATATGCTTTAAAAGTTGGCGACTTAGGCACTCCCAAAAGGGAAGTGAATAGCTAGGGCCTACAGGACAAGTTAGTGTTTTTTAGGGACCATCGGTCAAATAATAAAGCACTTACATTGATAAAACATTTTGGAGATGAACTATGTTTTTTAAAGATTGGACAAAATACAATAGTTTCGAATTAGTTATGATTACGTTGGGATGTAGCATTTATGCGTTCAGTCTAGATTTAGTCTCTATTCCAAGTGGCTTGGCAGACGGCGGTCTGAGCGGAATAACTCTGATTATTCGTCATTTCTTTCATATTAACTTGGGAATTAGTACTTTATTTCTGAATATTCCATTGATACTAATTGGGTTGCGCTACTTAGGCAAGCGCATGATGGCTTACACTATTTATGGCACCATTTGTTTATCACTATTTCTAATAATATGGTCACAGCAGGCTCTGATTCAACCACTACCATTGAGAAATGATTTATTATTGTCATCACTGGTTGCAGGGGTATTATCAGGGTTGGGAATTGGTCTGGTTTTTCGTTATAACGGAACTACTGGTGGTAGTGATATTATTGCTCGGGTTGGCCAGAGAAGTTTTGGATTTTCTTCGGGAAAAGGAATTTTGATTATTGACTACGTAGTATTAGGGCTATCACTATCATACTTAGATCTGTATCACATCGCGTACTCGCTAATTGTTAGTTTCGTATTATCTAAAGTAATTGATATGGTCCAAGAAGGGCCCAATCGTGCTAAGGTATTATTCATTGTGTCAGATAAAAGCCAAAAAATTTCCCAATTAATTGATGTTTCTTTAAATAGAGGATTGACATATTTGCAAGCTGAAGGTGGTTATCAGCATGATCAAAAGCAAGTGATTTATTTGGTGGTTCAACCGCGGGAAATTCCACAATTGAAGCAATTAATTAAAGCGATTGATGAACGGGCATTTGTGACGGTACTGGATGCCCATGAAGTGATTGGAGAGGGCTTTAGTTATCAACGCAAAAGATACCATGTTAATTGGCAGCACAGTAAAGAATAAAAATTAATAGACGTTTTAATATGAAAAAACGGCTATAATCTACTAGTCACTGATTAGAAAATTGTTGTTTTGATCACGTAGAGCAGTTGGGTATTGAACAATAATATATGTGAAAACGGCCAGGATTCAAATTTTATAGTTTTACTATTGAGACAGACTTGAAACCAATAGGTGTATTTTTACAAGCCTTAAGTTTTGACAAGTATCAAGTAACTATTTTTTGAAATAATGCGGGGAAAATTGAGAGCGTAAAATATCTTGTGTAAATGCATAAAAGATTTCTGAATTGTATAGAAATAGGGAATGCCTTCCCTTATGATATTTAGTAACCACAGAAAACATCACAGGAGGCATTCCCCATGAATGAACTTACCACAGAAATTATCGCTGCACTAGCCCAAAAGCAAGATTTGGACGAAGTTTTTCGTCACCACCTCGAAATTGCGATTAACCAGCTACTTCAAACCGAATTGGCAGAGTTTTTGGGTTACGAACGCTACTCATACGCTGGGATTAACACTGGTAATAACCGCAACGGCAGTTATGAGCGCTCGTTTGATACGAAGTACGGCCAACTTAACTTAACCATTCCTC
>NZ_BAAFRU010000030.1:0-16985 GCF_045862015.1 Levilactobacillus muriae | reverse complement strand
AAACTGAGTCATGGGGAAAGCCTCCTATGTCCTATGAAGTGAGTGTGGTTGCTAACTATCATAAGGGAGAGGCTTTCCCTTTTCAATTGCTTATTTTTCTATTTACACATAATTATTTAAACACTCATTCTTCAGCCTCCGCCAGTGTCTTTCCCATATCAATCGATGTATTTGGGAACGTCGAAAAATAATTCTTTTCGATGTCATTTAATGTCTTAAGATCGGGCACTGACTTGGAATCACTTAAGATTTTAGTCAGCTTGGAGATTGCAGTATCTGAATCAATCACCTTGTTCGAATAATCAAAATAAGTATTCAACACATCATATATCATATATGGCTCATTGAAGAGTCTGCCGATTGCTTCTTTTAAAAAAGCTTTATACGTTGCTCCAGTACTATAACTATCTGGCATTTTTACACCACTGCTAGGCAAAATATCCGGTTTATCAGAGCCATCAAGCCAAACCTTATTTGTACTATCATTTTCTGATTGAAAATATATGTTATATCCAAAGTATATATCGGTATCATTATCCGCATGAGCTACCACAGTTCCATTTCCTTTAAACAAACCAAAGCTACAGACGATAAGCAGAAACCCGATGATCAAAAAGTCTTTTTCCAGTATTCTTCTGGTCATTATACTCACCTCACGTGTATATTGTAACGCTTACATAACCGGCTTAGCCACAAAAACATTAACGATAGTCATAACCCAACCTCCCATCACCGCATAATATCAAGGAATTCAGCAATTCGAAATCACTAAATATTTATGTAACTGTTTTAACCAATAACTAATTCATATATTTTAGTACGTAGTAGACAAGCTGACCATCACATTGTATCAATTCTACATTTTTCTATAGAAAAGCCTCCTTAGATAGACAAGCTTTTGACACGCTTATCTGCCTAAGAAGGCTTATAATTTCCACTGATTTTCTTTTTAAATTGTATACTAACTGTAACATTTGTTTGAGACTGCACATCAACTTTAAATTGCCAAAACGCGTTCGCAAGGGCACCCAGTTCCGCTTAACCCCAATAAGGAGAATAATCCAAACCCGGGATTTTTCTCCTTATGACGTTAATGCTCGCAGAGAACAGCTCTAATCTCACGTTGCCGAAACGCGTTCGCTAGGGCACCCAGTTCCGCTTAACCCTAATAAGGAGAATAATCCAAACCCAGGATTTTTCTCCTTATGACGTTAATGCTCAGGATCTAAACGTCTTCTGTCCCACTCTTTTTACTTCACCGGTACCACGCAAACGCCTTCCGGTACCATAAAGTCTTTCTGAACCATCGTCAGCTTACCGCTATCTGCGTCGCGCTTGTAGAGCGTGGCGTTGTCTGAGTTTTGGTTGACGACAATAACTAAGCTTTCGTCGGAATTCATGTTGAAGTCACGGGGGAAGTCACCTTCCGTGGAAATCCGTTGAACCGTGGTCAGCTTGCCTTCATCATCGGCTGCAAAGACCGTGATCGAGTTGTGACCACGATTGGACACGTACACGAAGCGGCCATCGCTACTCAACCGAATGGCAGCCGAACCGTTGTGCGCCGTCCAGTCATCTGGAATGGTGTGACTGATCTGCTTGACCGTTAATTTGCCAGCGGCAGCGTCGTAATCCAAGGTGGCAACGTTACTACTCAATTCACCAACCAGATAGGCCACGCCCTTTTTCGCATCAAAGATGATGTGGCGAGGACCGTACCCTGCTGGTAGGTCAATATGACTGACCGCCGTTAATTTCCCAGCATCTGAGACATCGTAAATGTAGACCTTATCCGTCCCCAAATCGCAAACGACCAACCGGTTGTCCGGTGACAGATCTGTGAAATGTGGGTGAGCACCGTCAGCCTGTTCTGGTGCTGGACCAACTGGGTCGTCATCGTGAATCTCATCTGTTTCCGTCAAGGTTCCGTCGTCAGCGATAGCATAGACGTCGACCAAGCCCTTGTGGTAGTTGGCCGTGTAGACCAATTGCCGTGCTTCATCAACCGCAACGTAGGCCGGCGAAGCGCCGTGTTCCAGCACCTGTTGAATGGCCCGTGGCTTTTCTTCGGAAACGTCATAAATAATTAGACCGCCTTGGGTCTGGCCATCGGTTTCCTTCTTATTGATGACGTACAGGCGCTTTTCAGCGGCCTTGGCAATGTAAGTCGGACTCCCAGCAGACGCTAACCATTCGCAGTCCATCAGTTTAGGCGTCTTCGTGTCCAGACTCACCCGGTAAATTCCGCGACTAATGCGCTTGGTGTAAGTCCCAATATAAAAATCTTCCGTCATGTGTGCTACCCCTTTCAACATACCATATCTATTTCAAGTATAGCACAGCTCAGCCAACAAGACCTGACGAAGTCACTGGCAACTTGACCGATTTACCGGTACAATGAGATAAATTGGCTTTAGGAAAGGAATCACCGTAAATGTCTAGCTTTGAGGGTTACCACCCGCTGTTAACACCTAGTTTTCGGTTCGACTGGCTTACCCGCTTCAAATTAAAAAATGTTGCCACACTCACGAACCACGATCTCGCTGAAACTGCCGACTGGATCAATAATACCATGCGTTCTACGATGAAGGAATCCACCTTAACCTGGGGGATTGAACGACGCCGAACCCACAAGTTAGTGGGCTGGGGCGGCTTTTTCACGTTGGACTTACCGGCACATACCGGTCATGCTGGCTTGGCCGGCAAACCACTTCCTGCCAGCGAGCAACAAGAAATTGTCGACCGATTGGTTAATTTTGGTCGCGATGAATTACAACTAACTGAGATGACGTTGACACCATCCGTTAACTTAGATGAAGCGGTCCTGGCGGCGGCTGGATTGACGGCAAACACGACCGATACCGATTGGACCTGGCGCCTCCACCGTTAGGCTTCATGCTGGCCGTGGCTGCCACTAAGAGAGCTTCCACGGTCAACTTGGGCTTAACTTGCGCCAGTTCCAACCGAAACATTGGCTCTTATTAGCATAATAATATGTAAACGACAAAAACGAGTCTGGGGATAAAAACCCAGACTCGTTTTGGTTCTCCCAAGCTATATTACTGAAACGTGGGACAGCAGGCAGCTAACCACCTTTTCTCCCACTCTCTCCCTAAAAAAACTAATCCTCTTCCGTCACCCGCTGATTTAACTCGCGTGCGATGTCGAAGGAATCACTCCGATAAGCATCATGAACCCCGAGGTAATAGCAAGCCAGGCTACCCAACGCGACAACCAAGAAGTCCAGC
Organism: Levilactobacillus muriae; assembly: GCF_045862015.1. Lineage (NCBI taxonomy): Bacteria > Bacillati > Bacillota > Bacilli > Lactobacillales > Lactobacillaceae > Levilactobacillus > Levilactobacillus muriae. The sequence continues at coordinate 13,737 of NZ_BAAFRU010000030.1, read as the reverse complement.
GGATAGGCAATCTGCCCAATCCCACCAAACTCATGACTCCCGGCGTAAGACATCAGTGTTAGCCAGACCATTTCTGCCAACAACCAACGGCTTCCCTTGAGGCTCGCGCGTAAGGCGTGCCATCCCGCTGGCTGGCGAATTTCATAATAGATGTAACAAATCAGGCCCAAAGCGATGACGCCAAAGACCTCAACCGTAGTCGGCCACTTCGCCCAATAGATGGCCAGACTAGCCAAAATATAGGCAGCCGGCGCCCACAAGTGAATGCCGTGGAGCCGAAACGGTCGAACAAAGTCGTGTCCTTGATGCCGCAGCGCGGTCACCGTGACCGGCCCCGTCAGGTAAGCGATTAGCGTCGAAGTCGAAATCACATTCGACAAAGCACTCCAGTTTCGAAAACCAGCGACCAGTAAGACCCCCAGCAACATGTCGACTACCATTGCTCGCCGGGGGGTCTGATACTTCCGGTTGATTTCCCCCAGCCGCGTCGGAACGTGCTTGGTCCCCGTCATGGCGGCCAAAGCCCGACTCGTTGTGGCCACGAATGACACCCCGGTTCCGAATGGCGAGACGAAGGCATCCAGGTACAGCAGCGTTGACAACCAGCCCAGATTCAACAGGATCGCAATGTCCGCGAACGGCGACTGGAAGTTAACCCCCTGCCAGCCGTGCGCCAGATTTGCCGCTGGCACGGATCCGATGAAGGCCACCTGTAGTAATGTATAGATCACAGTACTAATTCCAAAGGCAATCACGATGCCCCAGAGAATGTTACGTTCCGGGCGCTCGATTTCATTTCCCATGTTAATCGTTGTCTGAAAGGCGTTGTACGAGAAGATGATTCCCGCAGCCGTCGTTGCCGAGAAGATGGCCGCACTCCCACCGGGCATAAAGCCCGCGGTGTGGCCAAAGTTATTCGGTTCAAACCCCGTGGCAATCAAGACGATGATCGTCAACGTGGGAATGGCTAATTTGAAAACGGCAATAAAACTGGTAAATCTAGTCAGTAACTTCACTGACCAGAAGTTCAATAACGTAAAGGCCAAAATAAACAGGAAGACCACCATTAACCCTTGATTGGTAATGTTCCCGTCCTTCAAGAATCCCCTAGTCCAGTTCGCCCAGGCCCAGGGCCAAGAACTCATGTACTGCACGGCGGCAACGGCTTCGATTGGAATAATCGTCAATAGTGACAGCCAGTTGGACCAGCCGGCAACGAACCCCAGTAAGGGGCCATGGGAGAAGGCCGCATACTGGCTCATCCCCCCACTCGTCGGAAACATGGTTCCTAATTCAATATAATTCAAGGCAATGAGACCGATAACCACGGCCCCCAGAATCCAAGATAGGATAGCGGCTGGGCCGGCAATCTGAGCGGCCATTCCCGCCCCGAACAACCAACCTGAACCGATGATGGCACTCAGCGTTAGCATGACTAATGAAAATAAACTCATCTTGCGCTTCAACCAAATTCCTCACTTTCAAAAAAGATATTGGCCCATTGTACACTAGGAATCTGGCAATGCGCTAAGAAAGCAGCGATATTTCACTTAGAAGAGTTGCCCAACGTAGTAGTGAATAAACATGGTAATAATCCCGACAATGACGTTTCTGATAATCGCTGTCCGAACTAACCCGTGGCCTAACTTAGCACTCAGAAACCCGGTTAAAGTCACCGAAAGCAAAACGGAAATGATCGTCGCTGGCCACTGCCAAGCGGTGGAAAAGAGGCTCATGGCAATCAGTGGAAAGGCGCCCCCCAGCGAGGCCGCAATCAGTGAAGAGAAAGCCGCGTTCCAGGGGTTCATGTAGTGACCGAGCTGGATGTTTTCCTTCACGTTGACCACCGTGGCCAGGGCATCCTTGTGCATCAAGTCCTGCGCAATCGCCAGTGAGGTCTCTGCGGAAACGCCCCGGTCCTCGTAAAACTTCTGGACCGCAGTTTCCTGGTCGGCGTAGTTGGTCTTCAACAACGTCGCTTCCTGATCGACAGCGGACTTTTCTGTATCCTTCTGCGTGCTAACGGAGGCGTATTCACCCGAAGCCATCGAGAAGGCACAGGCCAATAGGTCGGAAAGTCCGGCGATAAAAATCGTAAACTGATTATTCGTCGCCGCGGCGACACTGAACAGTACCCCAACAACGGTTAGAATCCCATCGTTGGAACCCAGCACACCGGCCCGTAATGTATTTAATTTTTCGCTCATTGTTTGTTTTTCTTTTTGCTTTTTGACGCGTACTTCTTCATTTGCTGCCATGGAATTGGCCCCCCTCTATGCAAATAAACTGCCGATACCGTAAGTCACCAGCATCGTCAAAATTCCGGCAATGACGTTTCGCTTGGTCCCGTTCCATCGGTTGGCCTTACCCAAGATAGCTGCCGTGTAGCCGGTGATTGATAACGCGATAACCACGGCAATAAACGTCCCCAGAATCCGCCACTGCTCAGGCAACAGCGTAATTGAGACCAATGGTAAAATCGAGCCCGTTGGAAATGAAATCATCGACGCAATGGCCGCCGAATAAGGGTTCGTGTACTCCCCAACATTAAACCCAAAGCGTTCACGTACGGTCGTTTTGAGGGGATCTTCACCCATCATTTCCCGGGCAGCCTGGTCGGCCAATTCTTGGCGAATCCCACTGGCCAAGTATTTATCCCTAACAAAGGCCAACTCGCCCTCGTAGTCGTTATCCAGCGCCACGGTCTGTGTCTCAATCGCCTTGCGCTGGGCATCCTTCTCCGCGTTGACCGAGACGTATTCTCCCATGGCCATCGATACAGTGCCGGCAATCATCCCAGCAATCCCGGAAATAAAGATGGCAAAACTGCTCGTCGCGGCACCAGCCACCCCTACAACAATCCCCGCCACAGACAGGATGCCATCATTGGCCCCCATCACGCTGGCCCGTAAGACGTTGATCCGTTGTGCCAACGTTGCCTTTTTCTTCTCTTTTCTCATACCTATTCCGCCCCCAAATAATCTCCGCCTATTATTTTAACACTCTTATAAATAAAAGTTAGGTGTCACAAACTAAATTTTGGTCCAACTTTTAGTAAGTACCCTGCCGCGAGTCCTGTAACTTGTGGTATCATCAGAGTTTGTGACCACTTCGTTAGATCAAAAGGTGATTTCGACTCCAGTTTAGAATCGTTATTAACTGCTAACAAATACATTGTACTCAGGTTACCCTTAAAAGTAAACTCTAAAAGTCAAAGCCATGCAATTCAACCGTCTATAATTAGACGATGAGGCATAAAACTGGAAGTATTGCCAAAGTGTGGTTTAATAGAGGCAAACTAGAGTGATTATAAATAAGATTCTCACTAAGACAGTTCAAAAATTAACTTGACATTTAAGTCTCTGATCATCACTAAATCTAAGGAGGGATAGCATCATGGCAACGCAGCAGCAATTGTTGACGCAAGCTTTACAGACCTTGAAGGACCATCACGTTCGGGTCACGCCCCAGCGGCAAATTATTTTGACTTACCTCGTCACGCATCACAATCATCCCTCGGTAGATACGATTTTTAATGCGTTGGCTGACCAGCTCCCCAACCTGAGCATGGCCACGGTTTACAATACGCTGAATCTATTGGTCGACCTGGGTGTCGTCATCGAACTGCCCAACGACAACGGCGGCCTGCGTTACGACTTCTATGGTCGACCTCACTACCATGTTATCTGTGAAAACTGCGGCAAGATCACGGACGTCTTCGCTCCCGATTTTTCACAGATCGAACAACAGTTAAATGACGAAGCGGCGGCCCAAACTGGCTATCTGATTACCAGCAACCACGTCGAAGTTTATGGTCTGTGTCCCGAATGCCAGCAAAAGCTTCACATCGATCCCCGCCGGAAAAATTGGGCGGCTAGTGGCTCGAAACCGCTGTCATAGCAATGTTACAGCCACATTACATGTGTCGTAAACATTTAATGTATTTGCAAACACCCTAAACAAATCCCGTCAGTATCGATATTAATCGCGTAATATTACAGTCTCAGCCTGGCTCTGCGGTTGTCGCGCTAGCCGATATTGTATATAGTTGATAACGAAGAATATCGACTGAGCGGCAGCACAGCCGCAGCATAATAAAAAGATTTGAGGGATGATCAGGGTGAAGATGCATAAAGTAGTATTGACCGCACTGGCCGCTTTAGGGGTCGTTGGCGTTCTCGGAATGACCAACACCACCACGGCTAACGCGAGCTCCAAAGTGAACGATTATATTGATAGCAACAATATTAAGCCTGCTAAGATTACCAAGTCCATTTGGAGTGGTTTTCCAAAGAACAAGTATCGTCATGGTAAGGCCAAGCCTGAAGGTGTTGTCGTTCACGAAACGGCCAATCCATCTTCAACCATCTACAACGAAATTGCTTACATGAAGCGTAACTACAATAACGCTTTCGTTCACAGCTTCGTCGATGGTTCTCGGATCATCAACATTGCCAACACTGATTACTTGGCTTGGGGAGTTGGCTTCCCTGGGAACGCCCGCTTCGTTCAATTCGAACAAGTTGAAGTTCACAGCAAGTCTGCCTTTGCCCACGAAATTTCCAACGCAGCTTGGTACACAGCCTATCTGCTAAACGAATACAACCTGAAGCCTAACGATGCCGCCTATGATGGTAAAGGAACGGTCTGGTCTCACGGCGCCGTTGCCAAAAACCTGGGTGGTTCTTCACATACCGACCCAGTTGGCTACTACTCTAGCACCGGGCAGAAGTACTTTGGTCAGAAATACACCATGGCCGCCTTCTACCAGATGGTTAAGAAGTACTACAACGCAATGAGTGATAAGCATACCAAGGTAGAGACCGCGACTTACACGTCTGTTAATAAGCAAGCCAAGTTAAGCAGCAAATACACCAAGTACTACCTGTACAACCACGTTAAGGGTGCCAACAAGAACGCCACGCGTCAAAGTTGGTCAAAGATTTCCCCTAAGGTTGGCAAGACTTACTACATCGACATGACGGCCAAGAAGAGTTCTGGCACCACTTGGTACCGCATCAAGACGTCTAAGAACACGACCAGCAAGACCCGTTACTGGATCTACTCTGGTAACCTGACCGGCGTAAAGGACGTGCCAACGGAAACGACGGCCACGAGTGCCAGCGCAAGTTCCGATAGTACTTCATCTGTCAGCAGTTCTAGCGTCAGTTCCAGCTCTAGCAGCAACTAAATTTTAACGATCATAAACGAGGTTGGAGATCATTCCGACCTCGTTTTTTTGTGGCTGTTAGAAGGTTGAAAGCGAGCCGGCAGACCGCTTCTCAGGCTGCCGGCGTCCTCCCCACAGCGTTCCAGCCTAAATTTGGTAAACGGTAAGCCGGCTGGTTTAGACAACGTAGCCACCCATTCAGGACTCTATTCTTACTGTTTAGAGGGTTATGCCAACATTTCACCTTTCAACCCTCAGCAGTCAATTGTTTCAAAAAGGCGCCAGTTTCCGGCAACCAAGCAGCAACCCTGCTTAGTCTTCGGAAATTGGCGCCATATTTTTTACGACAGTTATTTGCCACTTACCTGCTTCGCCGCGCGTTTCCGCTGACCAGCAACCGCCCGGGTCATCACCCAAGTGGTGATTGGCACCGTCAGAATCACACTGACCATGGCAAAGAGGATCATCAGAATCTCAGACACGAAGATCTTATCGTTGAGAATCTCGCCAAACGAGTAGTGGACCCCCGTGAACCAGATGAACAGCGCCAGGAAGCCCCCAAAGAAGCCAAAGAACAGCGTGTTGAAGGTCGTCCCAATGATCTGCTTACCTACAGCGATACCATCCCCTAAGAGCGCCTTGGTGGTCACTTTAGGGTGTTGCTCGAGGATTTCACTGAGTCCTGCTGAAATGGCCATAGCGGCCTCCGCAATGGCCCCTAGGGTACTCAGAATAGCCGTGGCGGTCGTGACCTGCACAAAATTAATGCCGACCAGCACGGATAGCCCTTCCAAGTCCTCGCTGTCTTCCGGACCGAATCCCTGAACCAATGCCCAGTGCTCAACCGGTACAATCAACAAGACGAGAATGACCAACACCGCCGCCGAGGCCAGAAAAGCCACAGTACTCGACAGGTCGTCGCCACTACTCATGAAGATTGTCAGCGCCAGAACCAGAACCCCCACCACTAGCGTAACGGGTAGCGGTGGAAAGTGAAAGGCGACCAGCACGATGGCCAGGAAGAGCAGGCCGAAGTTCAATAGTAGCGCCAGAAATGACTGGAACCCGGCCTTCCCCCCGACGAGAACCATCAGAATTAACAACACCAAACCTAAAACGGTAATCGTACTCATGCGCGCACCCTCTTTTCCATGAACCGACTAGCCAAGTAGCTCGCCAATGGTACGGCCAGCACGATGCCAATCCCACTGATCAGGCTTTGAACAACCCCCATCGACATGTTCATCGAGAAGGTATAGCCCCAGCTATTGCCGTTCTTCAAGTAAAGCATCGCCATTGGGAAGGTGTCCGCCACGAAGATGAAGAAGAGCACGTTGATCAGTGGCCCCATGATGGTACTCCCAATCTGCCGCCCGGACTTGAAGACTTGAGTGGCCGACAGCTCGGGCCGTTCCCGTTTTAAGGCAAATAATGACGAAATAATATCAGTCGATTCATCCATCACGGCCCCCAGTGAACCCAGTAGCGTCTCGGCCAAGAACAATGGCCGTGGGAGTTGGGTGACGTACTGCATGGATTCGTAGTACATCCCCTTCTCGTGGGTAAAATGAAAGACCAGGAGGGCGACAATAATTGAGAGTGCTGTGCCCCCCAGTGTGGTCGCCAGTGTAATCAGCATTTGCCGATTAGCGCCAATGACCAGCCACAGCGTCAAGGCAGCGAAGACCACCGCGAGGTTGCCGAAGATCCACAACACTCGGGCACCCTGCGTCGACCCATTTAAGATGATGGCCATCAGGAATAACACCCCGTTGAGCGCCACACTGAGAAATGCCATGAACCCGCTGAATTGCATGATCAGGAGTAGTAGGCCCACGACCAGCCACAGCATGAAGACCAGTGCCGTATCACGCTTGGCGTCCTTGGCGGTGGCCGTCAGCTGACCATGCTGGCGTTGGTGAACGACGACGAAGAGCTGGCTCCCCTTGCGATAATGCTGATCCATTGCCCCTGACAGCGAATAAGTATTGGTGACCGTTAGCTTTTGCCCACGGTACTTGCCATTCAGAATATGCCCCTGCAGCTTCTGCTTGGTCTGATAATCCACGTTGTGAAAGTCATCCTCTTCTTTGGTTGCTTGCCCCTTTTGGACGCTGGTCACCTGCATGATGGGGTCATGGTAAAGACTGGCGTTATGTTGCGTTCCCCACACCAGCAAGCCACCAACTACCAGTACCAGCACCCACAGACCAAGGGTAATCTTTCTTTTCTTAAGTAAGCCTTGCATATTCCCTGTCCCTTCTAACCATTGACGCGTTAGCCTCAATATACCACTTTCTGTGAGGTTACTTTTGACCTCATAAAAATTTTAACCAAATCACATGAATCACTGCTCTAGCAACCCTACCAAGGGATGAATTACTGGAGAATCCTAGGCAGCCCTTGCAATTTGTGAAAATTAACGATAGAATGGTAGCCGATTGTTATTTTAATTAAGCGAGGGTTTTTACAATGAGAAAAGCACATCCAAATGGCGTTCAAGGTCGTCGGAAGGTTAACCGTAAAAAGGACCGGAAGCGACGCGACGAAATTTCAGACTTACAACGTTGGTTAAAGAACAAAAAGTAAATCTGACGCCTTACCGTAAAACGCACTGACATTTATTGTCGGTGCGTTTTATTTTTGTCTGCAAATTGTCTCCGGGCTGGTAAAAATGGGTTGGCACCCTGAGGGCAGATACCTAAAACCATAGCGTGGTTGCTGTTGCATTTTACAAAGATCATTGTCAACTCTACCACCCCACGACACATCACTTAAAAGCAATACGAAGTTAACGTCAAAAAAAAGACCCAGCAACTGCCGAGTCTCCGATACATGATTAATCAACAACTAATACACTCGCCTTGGAATTATGAACCACATAACTCGTGGTGGATCCCATGATGGCACGACCTAAACCGTGTGCCCCAGAACGGCCAATGACCGTTAAGTCCGTGTTGAGTTCTTCTGGCAAGGTTACGGCGATCGTTGGCTTCGGTAACCCCGTCTTGAACCGTGTCTCAACGGGAACGCCCGATTGCTTCACTTCTTCAACCGCGGTGTCCAAGAACTTTGACGCCGCTTCCTTAAAGTGGGTCACAATTTCACTGCCAAATTCCGCGCCGTAGTGGGCATAGGTCTGATCACTAGCGACGGAAACGATGAACAGTTTTGATCCAAGCTTTTGCGCCAATTTGGTCGCCTCCACCAGTGCTTTGTGGGCATTCTTGCTCCCATCCATTGGTACTAAGATCCGTTCATACATGATATCCCGTCCTTTCCATATTAAACCATCAATGTGGTATCGCTTTCAACACCTTTATCATAGCAATAATTACGTCTCGTGGGAAGGTAAATGCACAAATTTTCACGAGAATTTTAGGGTTCTGGGCAAATGTTTAGGCGATTCTCATTCTGGCATTCCCTTCGGTTTGTGGTAAGATTAATCAAACGACTCAATATAGAAGGATGGTTTCCAAAATAATGAAGAAGTTTTTGTTGGGTACCCTGGGGTTACTTGCGTTGACCTTGGCTGGTTGCTCGAATAATAAAGTCACCACGAAGAAGAATACTTATCGCCCAACTGCACTGACCGCCATCGTTAAAGGAACGGCCGGTGCCAAACATGTGAGCTACCAAATTGATAACGGCAAGAAACAGACGGTCAAGGTCAATGGTGGTGCTTATTTCTTCCAAGTCCCCGCCGCAACTAAGGATCAAACCGTCAAGATCACTGCGGGCAGCGCTAAGAAGACCATCACCGTCAAGAAGGTCAAGGCTTTGGGTAACTACAAGGTCCTCGCTGCCAAGTACAACCAGATGGTCATTGGCACTTACTTACCAACCAAAGTCCAAAAACAACTACAGTCGGCACAAAAGACTCAATCCGCAACGAAGAAGAAACTGACGGCCCTAGCTAAGACCGATCCAATAGCCGCGGCCGCAGCAGCGCAGAAGCAACAAGCTGCTGCTAAGCAATTACAAGCAGAAATGGCAACGGCCAAGAAGAAGGCCAAGGACAGCCTCCTGCCAACGACGACCAAAGATGGCGTGAAGAATCTGGTCGACACCAAGTACACGACGGTACGGGCCAACGTTCAGGATGGCAAGCTGATGGGTCTCGCTATGATTACGCCGACGAAGCAAATGAAGACCAAGACGGGTCAGAAGAAGTTCGGGACCACCTTCGCCTTGCTGGGAAGCACGCTGAATGCCAAACCAAAATACGTCATCAACAAGTTTGAAAAGGTCTTGAAGGATGCCAAAAAGAACAGTTCCTCCACGACGACGAAGACGATCACATCCAATGGTATCCGCTTCAACACCGGCTTTTCAACGGACCACCTCTACATTTACATGACCAAATAGCTAATCAACAGAGTGGGACAGAAGGCGTTTAGATCCTGAGCATTAACGTCATAAGGAGAAAAATCCCGGATTTGGATTATTCTCCTTATGGGGTTAAGCGCAGGGATCTGCCTTCTGTCCCACGTTTCAGCAACAGAGCTGATCACTGTCTATGTAGGCGTGAGTGAGCCAAATTTAGGCTCAGCCGTGGGATTTTTCAAGTGGGCTAACTTGGAAAATGGCGACTTTGAAACGCGGGCTGGGCGGTTCAAAGCGAGCTGACAGACGGCTTCTCAGGCTGACAGCGTCCTACCCACAGCGTTCCATCCTAAATTTGGTGAACGGTAAGCTGGCTACTTTAGACAACGTTGCCTAATTTTAGTCTCACTATCGTTGTCGCAACAAGCATAATGGATATTTTAGATCTTTCAACCTTCAGCAACATAGCTTTGGCGAGCCACAAAGAGTCTGGGGGGTGTCCTCGGCTCTTTTTTTCATGAGTGATTACCCGTGGCTTCCAGGGGCCGACGACGGCCTGTCAGACACAATCTAATTGACCGCGAACCGTATCCTAGGCACTCACCAATGTTCGTGTGGAGAACTAGCCTAGCCGGAGGATGCCAAGGCTGGCGCAAGCTGTAATAGTGGCATGGGTTGACATTTTTCTATGACACGCATTCCTTGAGGCCCCAACTCGAGCGCGAAGCCCGCTACTCAGGCCGACGTGTCGCCCAACAGCGGCAAGTCGTAGGCGACGATTATCCACTAAGGCGCACAAAATCAAGTCACTAGGATAAAGTTAGTTAGCGTATACCCTGAACCAGATAACAAACTGAATTGTCCTAACCCTTCCCACCTAAGCGCAATCATTTTTATCCCTAGCAATCAGGCGGCATAATAACGGTATGCTGAGGTAGTGAATAGGTGCGGTGATTTTGCGCGTCAAAGTTTACTAAACCGGCTAGATTCGTTTTCAAGGGGGAGTTATTATGCAAAACGAAGAAAGAGTATTTGAAAATTTTCTACGGCAGTATCGGGAAATTTTTCGGGTGTTGATCAATGCGGCGGAACAAATTACCGGTCAGTACTCGGTTAGTTTTGAACAGTACCTGTTGCTGAAACAAATTCATGAGCAACGCAACATTACGCTCAGTGAACTGGCAGATTCCACTCGCACCACCCGCTCAGCTGCGGCACGCAAATTACGGGCCCTGCTACTGGACGGATTCGTTGAACAGGAAGCCAAGATGGACGATCGCCGTGTGAAGTATCTGCGGTTGACCGATAAGGGGACCACCGTAGAGCATGACATTCGCCAGGCTTTCCTGCAAAGTGCTGAGACTTGGAATCAGATTCCAACCAGTCTGACTGCGGCAGATATCACCGACTTCTTCACCCAGTATCAACAAAACATTGCGGTTTGGGATCGCACTCGGCCAAAGTTTCAGCGGCCGATCCTGCACGCAAAGCGTAAGGCGCTCGGCGGTGAATAGCCTCACCACCGAATCACCTTCTAGTTAACGTTGCGGCCACCAACACCAATGGGGGAAAGCGGCCTGCTACGTTAAGATCCACACAGTCTTTGAGCTACCACAAGCATACAGTTTCCGTCATTGGAATAGGGGATAACGGGGTCAGGCCATTGGGTTCCGACCCCGTTATTATTGCTTTTTGTTAGCTTTATGAGAGACTCATGATAAAATCAATTCCCTTTTATCTGCAAATGGGTTAATCTGTCACTAATGACTATTTTTAAGGAGGATTTCCTATGCATATTAATCGTTTTGCTTCTGATGCACCTTCCGCTGATGACTTTCCAGTGGACGAATCCTTATTAACGAAGGACTTCTATGACGCTGTCAACGGCAAATGGGCCGCTCAGGCCACCATCCCCGGTGACCACGCGTCGACTGGTGGCTTCATGGACCTGGCTGACAACATCGAACACACCCTGATGCACGATTTCAGTGACCTCTTGACTGGTAAATTAACGCCGGCTAATCCTGAAATGACGGAATTCAAGAAACTCTATGGCATGACCAGCGACTTTGCCCAACGCGAAGCCACCGGAACCGCCCCACTCAAGCCATGGCTAGCGAAGATTGAGGCGCTCAAGGACTTCGATGATCTCAGTCAACATTTAGCCGAATGGCATCGTCTGGGCTTACCCGTTCCGATTGGTGTGGGTGTGGAACCCGACATGAAGGACACTAGCCAGTACGCCCTGTACGTGGATGCACCGGATCTCTTCTTACCCGACAAGACCTACTACAGTAAGGACAATCCAGCAGCTAAGCAATTGCTGCCAATCTTCACGCAAACGGCTACGAAGTTATTGGAAATGCTCGGGTACGACACCACCAAGGCTGCCGAGATCGTCGAACAGGCCAAGGCTTTCGATGCACAAATTGCCCCTCACGTGAAGTCCTCCGAAGAAGCTGCCGACTACGTGAAAATCTACAACCCACGTAAGTTAGCCGATGTTGACGCCAAGGTCAACGCGCTTGACCTAACCGGAGCCATCACCGACCTGTTGCATGACACACCGGAGACGGTTATCTTGCCACAGCCAAAGTTCTTCGACGCCGTTAACGACATCTTGACGCCGGCGAACTTTGAAGCCGTCAAGAGTTGGATGTTGGTCAACACCGCCTTTGACGCGACTGGCCTTCTGACCGAAGACTATCGTCAGGTCGGTGGCACTTATAGCCGGGCCCTCTCTGGTAAGAAGGAAGCCCGTTCTCAAGAAAAGGCCGCTTACTACCTAGCTATGGGCAGCTTTTCTCAAGTTGTTGGGGACTACTATGGTCACAAATACTTCGGTGAAGCGGCAAAACAAGACGTCCACGACATGGTCGTCAAGATGGCAGGCGTTTATCAGAACCGGTTGAAGACGAACGACTGGCTCAGTCAATCAACGCGTGAAAAGGCCGTGGTCAAGCTACAAAAGTTAACAATCAAGGTCGGCTATCCCGACAAGATTGATCCCCTCTACGCGAAGTTCAAGGTCGACACCAATAAGTCTCTCTTTGACAACTTACAGAGCTTCAGTGAAATCGTTCTCGTCGACCACTTCGCTCATTGGGGCAAGCCCGTCGACCGTGATAAGTGGGAAATGAGTGCCAACACGGTCAACGCTTACTACTCCCCAACCAATAACGAAATCGTCTTTCCAGCCGCTATCCTGCAGAAACCATTCTACAGTTTGGAACAATCTAGCAGCGCTAATTATGGGGGAATTGGGGCTGTAATCGCCCACGAAATCTCTCACGCCTTTGACAACAACGGTGCTCAGTTCGATGAATTTGGGAACCTGAACAACTGGTGGACGGATGCCGACCTCAGCCACTTCCAAGACCTGGCCAAGGCCATGATTAATGAATTTGACGGCATCGACTTCGCGGGCCAGAAGGTCAACGGGAAGCTGACCGTTTCCGAAAACATTGCCGATGCTGGTGGCCTGAGCTGTGCGCTCGAAGCGGCTAAGTCAGAAGATGACGTTGACCTGCGGGCCTTCTTCATCAACTGGGGTAACGTTTGGCGGATGAAGGCCACGACCGAATACATGCAGTTATTGTTATCGATCGACGTCCACGCGCCAGCTAAGTTGCGGGCTAACGTTCAGCTCAAGAACCTCGACGACTTCTACAGCACTTTCGCTGTTCAACCGGGGGACGACATGTACCTCGCACCAGCCGACCGGGTGAAGATCTGGTAAGCACTAACATTTAAAGCAATAGTTTGGTCTGTACCAATCACTATAGCATAGCTCACGTTAGCTGTGTGTAAAGTCTCTGTAAAGGTGATGGCTGCCAAACGAATGAAGACGACGCCTCTTTAGGTAGACAAGCGATAATTACGGCTTGCTATCTAAAGAGGCGTTTTTTTGCGGGCAGAGAAAGGGCCTTAATCTCCCGTCACGGTTCGTCATGATTCTTCGACGCACGTCGCCGTCATCTCACCATCAAGACTAGGTTCAATCTGGCCTCTCCGCCGCAACTGTTCACGTAAAAAAGGTGTCAAAGAAAATCATCCAAAAATATCACCAGTGCCATATCGACCAGGATATTCAGCAACTACAGGCTTAAAACTAACTAAAGGTTGAAAGTACTCAAATAGCCTTCAGCCCTTGGGACGCTTGGACTGGAGTTAGTAAATTTAGTCATTTGGCATCATCGAGCCTTACCTAATAATCTGGTCAGATTATTAGGTAAGGCTTT
>NZ_BAAFRU010000029.1:0-17395 GCF_045862015.1 Levilactobacillus muriae | reverse complement strand
ATTAGTGTTAGCCCCACTTAATTTATCCGTAAATAATTTATCAACGTCTTTTAAAGCCGCTAACTGTCGATCTAAATGTTGCTCCTTGGAACTCACACGCGCATAACCGATTTTAGCCATTTCCAATCTCCTTTTGGACAGTTCTAATGAACACTTGTAATTCCTAGTATAGCACAGAAATAAAAAAGACCATTAGGGTATACCCTAATGGCCTTTTCTAAAAGCTGTTTCAGATCTTTGTCTTCCAGACTTCTTTTTGAGGGCCTGTGGGCTTTATAGCGATAGTAATGCGCTCTTGAAACCCCGATGACTCGCCACATCTTAGTTACCTGGTAATTTTGGCTTTCTTGTTGGATATAATCAAAGATATCGGTTATCTCTGCGCAAGGAAGCCGAGGGCTTTTTTTAGGATTTCGTTCTCCTCAGACAGGGAAGCCAGCCGCTTTTCCATCGCTTTAATTTCGTCTGGCGATTTACCGGATTGAGTTTTGGCTTGGCCCTGGATCCACTTATGAACGGTTGAATAGCCAATGCCATATTCTCTGGCCAGTTGGGCGGCTGATTCGCCTTGTTTATATAGGTTGATGATGTTTTGTTTGAATTCTTTGTCGTAACGAGTTGGCATGTAAAAATTCCTTCCTTTTGAGAGACGATTTATTCATTATACGCTCTCTTAAAAGTTGTCTCAGGAATCAGCTTACATCCAACTTGAAAAGAGTACCTTACAACGGACAATTACCATTATTGTTATGGTGATGGGGATTATCACGCTGCTGGCGACCTTGGGGCTATTAATGTGGGTTATTGTACCGATGGTGCTGCACGGATCCGGCCTTAAGTCGATTTGGGACACTTGGCACCCTGAATTAACGGGTTGGGGCGCCGTTAGATGTATTGGGGCGATACTTACTAGCTTTTTGGTGATTTGTATCGAGCTGTTAGTGATCGGATTGCCAACCGTGATTGCGATTAAAATAATGGAATTTGTTGATAAATCGGATAGATAGGAAAACGCATAGCAAGACATTCAAATATTGGGTATTTTTTCAAAGCACGCAGGTAAACTTTAAAAGTTAACATAGTTCCAATGTAGACTTTTATCTTGCGGACAATGTAAAAGTCTACATTGGAACTTTTTTATAAATCATCTTTAATTTCTTGAAGTGTAGCATTAGAACTTGTAATTTATCTTTAGATAGGTTTTATTTATCAATGAGAATTACCTTTCTTAATTCGATATACAAGGATCCAGAAAGGTAATGCAATTAGAACAGTGCCAATTAACGGAATAAATGAATATAAAACAGCTGCGCATGTATAGTTATTTTGATAAATAACAAAATATAATAGAGCACCTGCAGAAACAATTATTCCCGAAATGGGTAAACTTTTAGTCGTGTAAAAGAGTAAATTTTTCTCATATTTTTTCATAAAAATTGCCTCTTATTAATGATTCATTGCACATGCACCTTCTGATGCAGCGCCACACACGACAGCGCAAGCTAAACCTGCGATGCCATTTACGGCAGCCCAAACTGCACAATAGGAACCACAAGCTAACACACCAGCCATACCGCATGAAAATTCTTTGCCATGAAATTTAAAATGCTTTGTCTTTTTTTTCGCCAGAATATTAATTTGATTCAGTTCATTGTTTGAGGCGGAAAATTCGGTTTTTGGTGATGTGCTCTTAGTAGTACCTTGCTCAGCAGAGAAGCTTACAACCTTATTATTGCTCTTATCAACAACCGTTTGAGTTAATATTGTAGTATTTTTGTCATTATTTTTGTAAACATTATAAACAACATCCGTTGATATAGAAGGATCTACTGAGGATGTTGCACGATAATTATATGGTGTGACTGCGTCTTGGTCATTGGTATAACCACGTTTTTTTATATTATTTAAATAGTTATTTATTTTCTCACTTTTATTTAAATTAGAAACATCTTGCTGTGCATTGCTTGAGCTCAAAGACGAAACCTTTGCACTCAAGTTTGAATATTTAAGCTCTGTATTTAAATTATGGTAATAAGATCCAACTCTAGTTTTAGCCGAACCATTAATTGGGAATAAGAACGAGCCAAGTAATACAGTAACTGAGCACATTAGTAGTCCGATAAATATTTTTTTAAAATGTTTTGCCTTACTCATAATCAACAACTCCTCTAATTTTTAAGGAACCCTTATTGTAAGAACTTGTCTACTACTGAAATTTTGGATTCTCCAACTAAACGTGTAACCTCATGGGTGCCATTGTATTTTATTAAAGTTGGTATAGCATTTACATGCAGTCCCTTTAATTTTTTATAGCTAGAATTAGGTTCGTTAGCTAAATCGACTTTAAAGATTTCCTTGTTAGGATGCTTAGCAATAGCTTGTCGGTAAATCTTTTTCATTTTTTGACAATGAATGCAGTATCTAGAAGCATAGAGGACATACGTTATCTTTCTTTTCTTTTGTTTGAGCAATTTTAATGCGGTGGTTAATTTTACATTCACCACTTTTCCTTCTGACTTTGCGAGCACTGTACTTGGAAGTAAAAACATGAGGCTGATTCCTATTACGAACAAGCAAAAACTGCTTAAAACTGTTATTTTTCGTTTTTTCATAAAAAGCCTCCTCAACACATAAAATCGATGTTAAAACAATCAATATATGCTACATGATCATAATATCACAATTAATTTTGTTTGCCATTTTAAATAAGCGAGTCTCTTGTTTTCCAGAAACGCTATTCTTACCAATAAATTTTATTTGTTCATTTCTGCCACTGTTAGTTAGCTCGTACGTGTAAACTTCACTAAACCCAGCCTCGGTTAGCGTTAGATTGCTTTTAGTAAACTTGGCAGTTGCGGCTAAACCATCACCTTTGCTAGAGTCAAACGTCCATTGATGACTCTGGAGATCTTGTGCAGTTGACTTTCCACAAGCAGTTAGGCCAACCGCAATCAGCAATACTGTCATTACAGCGATTATATATTTCCTATATGATTTCATAAGTTACTCTCCCTCTATAATCCTTATCCCAGCATTTTCTTATGTCTAGTCTCTAATTCTTGATCGATGTTGTCCTGCAATTTGTCTTCCTCATCATCAGTTGTCTGATCGGCTTTTTTGGCTTGGTGCTGTGCTTTAACTGTCTGATTCCACTTATCTACCTTGTTTTTAAAATTAGTTTCTTGACTGGCTTCTGGTTGGCCTTGATACTCGTTCTGTGACAAGTTAACCAAATGATCGGCGCCAGGAAATAGTTTAAATTGGAACGCTTTTGTAGCTTTGACCGGCCGCGCATTACTAAAGATTAATAAACTCCGATCTTCGGGCATACGCATGATTTCGTCGGGCGTCATGAGCGAACGGCTCGTATAGCTGTAACTATCGCTTTTGCTATGGCTCTCTTCGTTGCTATGACTGGTACTCTCACTTCCCGTTTCGACTTTAACGGTTGATTTACCTAACAAATCACTAAAGTATTTAGCGGTCACGTCGTTAGCCGCATTCAAGCAGATTTTAACGGCGTGATTCCCTAAGATACTTTCGGCTTTATCCTTGCCGTACAAGGCTTGCAGCTGGGTTAAGGTCTGGCAAATGGTCGTCACACCAATACCGTACCCCCGGCAAGTTGCCAGGAACTCTTCATACTTCGGAAACTTCCCTAAATTAACAAATTCATCAAGGATAAAATCGACTTGATGGGGTAATTTAGCGTGATGATCGGCAGCTAATTTGTATAATTCATCAAACAATTGTGAGAAAAACAGATTGATGAAGCTTTCGTAAGTGTTATCCATCACCGGAATAATCACGTATAGGACAACCTTAGTATTGCCAATCTCTTTTAAATCAAAATCTGAAAAGCTGGTAAAGTCGGCCACTTCTTGATCGACAAACTTCGAAATGGTTGCCAGCAAGCTCTCAATAATACTGGCTTTCATTTCCCCTTTCGCCTTTTTAAAACCTAATTCATAAGCACGTCTCGCTGGATCGGACATTTTCAAATCCAGGAACAAGGTATCTAACGGACTATCTGTGCCCTTTTCTTCGGCTTCCACATCATTTTCCTGTAAGACTTGGGTTACGCCCGCCAAGTTCCGTTGCTCTGGCGACCGGTGGTTCATGACAAACAGAATTAGTGCCTTCAAAAGTTGCCGTTGGGTACTGAACCACACGTCTTTCTTACCTTCCGCATTCTCACTTTGGACGATCTTAGTGGCGACGGTTTCGGCTTGAATATCCCGTTGAATATAATCAAAGGGATTATAGCGGTCACTGTGCGTCATGTTGGCAAAGTTGACGACATGCACTTGATAACCTTGGGCTAACTTAACCCCGGCCGTTTTTTCGTATAATTCACCTTTCGGATCGGTGACGACAATACTGTTCTCCGTTTCGTTAAACAGGTTGGTAATCACGACTGATTGGGTCTTATACGAACCGGGACCCCCGACCACAAAAATATTCCGGTTGGGTTTGGTTGAGTTGTTCTGATAAACAGCCTGCTTATCCACGATTCCTAAAATTGTGCCATTCATGTTAATCTGCCCCCTTCGATGATTTCTCACGGTCGACTAATGATTTGAGAACTGCTGCCTTGGTACTGTTGTTAAACGCTGTTGTCAGGTCTTTGGCATTGATACTAAAGTAATGGTTACTCAATTCTTTTAGATCACCCCAGGTCGCACTCCCGTGAGTTTCAGTGTCCGCAGTTTCCCACGCTTTATGTTTGCTGTTTCGTTTCAAAGCAAAATAGATGGTGTATAGGATCACGGCGACACTGACAATAATTAGTACCGGGTTCTTTTGGCCTAAATATAAGTTGTAATAGTGCCAAGGGTGTAAAGCTAATTGTTTTAATACGGTTGGCATATGATCCGCAAAGGTTAGCTTATAACGGGACAAGGCCATGACAGAGCCAGCTAAAATCTCCGCTAAATACAAGCCAATGATTAGCGTTAGTAAATACGGCCAGCTTGCTTTAATGGCATTTAAGAGTTTACTTTTCATCTAATCACCTACGATCTGTTTAATCTTTTGTTGGTTGGTTCCGGTGTACCGTTGCTTGCAATGGATCAAGGTTGGCACCGACGTTAGTTGATACTTCTGAATGTAATGGCGATTCTGCGGCTGATTCATGTTGATAAACACAATGTTATGACTAATTGCGTTGTGCCAATAGATTCGGTGAAAAATGGATTGACAATCCGGGCAATCATCGCGATAGAAGAACAACACTTTTTTAGGGTGCTTAGCTAACGTCACGATTGATCGCTGTTTTTCCACGTGATTCACGTATTGATGATTAGCAAAGCTACTAACGGCTAAAACCACCACGATTACCGCTAGGACTTTGCTAACCCGTTTAATTAAGGTCACTGGCTTTAAAGCTACTACCTAAATTTTGTACCGCGGTGATTCGATTCGTGGTGGTATCGAAGGTCACCTGGTAAAGTACCGTCGCCTTTTGCCAGTCGTTGTCGCCACTCTTACTTTGGTAACTAACAACCGCCAAGCCTTTCATGTTTTGCCCCTACTTACTTTGTGTATACAGATTCAGTTGGTTTAACTTGGCTGAAACACTATTGCTATCGCCATAAGTCCCTTTATTGGAAAAGTATTGCTGATATAACTTGTCGGAAATCAAGTTTTTAACGCCATCTTTACGCTGACCGTAGGTCTTGGGCTTAAAGTTATTCATGACATCAAAGAACTTGGTGACCACCGTATTAAAGCTAAGTTCAGCCGAACTTTTGTCTTTATTATTTTGGTAGGTCTTATAACTGTCAATTTGGGTGCTCAATAACTGCTTTTGTTGGTTGGTTTTAGCCAATTGCTGACTAACTTGTCGCTTCTGTTGTTGTATGCGCGTGATCTGCTGTTGCGCCTGTTTAACTTGGCTATGTTGATAGGCATTCGCCCCTAATGACAGAACTAAGATCAAGCTACCAATCGCAACACTTAAAACCATGCTCCGCTTCATTTATTTATCCTCCTTACTTCTTGATCGGCCGGGCTAACGTCACATCACTACCACTTAGTAAGCTATAAAAGGCGGTGCCAAAGGTGCTTTCATTAATCTTGTCACCTGTCCCACCTTGCTCAATAATCTTGGTGGCTTTGCCTTGCCATTTGCCTAACAGAATGGCCGTATGGCCGTTGTTTCCCGCGCCGGCGCCTTGATTGACAATCACAATATCGCCGGCTTTCGCGTCATTTTCACTGATTTGTTTAAGATATTGATGACTGCCTTTGGCGTCACTGGCCATTGTGCCGGTAAACCAACCCATGTTGGCCGGTACCTTGTAACCAGCCTTATTCAAGGATAACCAGACAAAGCCGGAACAATCCGTGCCACCAGTTTTATTGGGATTCTTTAAATCGCTACCTAGATCAAGACTGGGGTGCGTTTGCACATAGTAGAAGTCCCCCTTCATGCTTTCCGCGTTTTTGACGATACTACCGCCGGAGTAACTCGGATCACTGCTACAACCAAGTTGGTTAATGTCGCCGGTACTAGCATTATCGAGCGTATTACTAGATACTGGATCACTGGCACCAAACACTGAATACCAGTGATCGGCATAGCCGTATCTTTGGCTTAGATACCATTGTTCCGGGTTTTTGCTCATACCCTCGAAATCCATCAACCAGTCCTTGGTCGCTTTGTGCACGTCCGTGTATTTGAATATCTTCTTATTTGACGCATAGTAACTACTGTTCAATTCTTGGTCGAGATAATCTAATTGCACTCCGAGATTTGTGTCTGGTTTGTTTTCTTTGTGAGCTAAGTCTTCCAGTTTATCTTTTCGGCCATCTAACCATTGGGCTAAGCCCGTGGCACCGGAACTTGAATTAACAGATTGTGGATCAAGCCGACTTTCTAGTTGTAACACCCCCAAAATACCGGCGGCCGCTTGTGGGGTTGCGCCATACTTCTGTTTCCAATGCGCATAGATATTTTTAGCATTGGACGTCATGTCCTTGCTATCGAGCTGGGTCTGGGTTGCGGTAGTCGAATCATCGCAGCTGTTTTCTTGCAATTGACCAGTGACTGCCGCAATTAGCAAGATGATTAGCAGAATGGCGCCGCCCACAATATAAGCAATCAACTTCCACTTCTTTTTCTTATATTCAAACGACAGTACCTGCATTTAATCACCCACTTTTTGCTTGGCTTGATCGACCTGTTTTTGCGCTGCTGATTGATCGCTTTGCGCATTCTTTAAGTCCGACTTAGCCGAATCCACCTTCTTGTCTTTATCCTTATCTTTGCCGCCGTCAATCTTGTTGGCGTCGTCTAATTTCTTTTGCGCATCGCTAACTTCGTTCTTAGCGGAATTGAGGCTTAACAGCGCTTTTAAATACTTAGCTTTAGGACTGTTTACGCCGGCTAACTTGGTTTGGACGGTCTGGGCGTCTTGCGTATCGTTATGGGCTACAAAAGCTTGTCCGATTCTCAATAGCACGTCTCCATTAGTGGCAAAGGATAATTGGTTATTCAACGTATTGGTATCGTAGTTGACGATGGCCTTTTCTAGCGATAATTGGTCTTTTTGTTTACTTGTTGCACTGCTTGGTAACTGCCAATCGGCCACTTGGCTACTATCTTGGTTGGCATAAGCCGTGTTGACAACCTTGTTTAACTGACTTGGATCAACCTTTAAGGCTTGCTGGTATTGTTTATGCTTTAGGAATGTTTGGGCTTGCTTGTTTGAACTGTATCCGGCCTTTTTCATGGCTTTTTGGGCTTCTGACCACTTCTGATCATTTAAAGCCGTTTGAATTTTCCCGCTATATCTTAATCGCGTGACCTGGGCTTGATTCTGATTAGCTAGGCTCTGATACTTCCGTTCATCATTTTTGTGAACTAAACCGATAGCAACCACAGCCACAATCGCAATCCCAGTCACACTTAACCAAAAACGTTGCTTGTTTTTCTGCTGGTTCTGTTCAACTGCTTGCCATTCGTGGTAACTGACAAAATCCTCAATGCCGTTAACCACTTCTTTTAATTCGGCTAACGACGTGGCTTTAGCCACTTGTTGTAAATACTCGTCAGGGTGTTTGGCTAGGGCTTCTTTAGGGTTGCTCAATAGCCGTTCATATGGCGTCCCCGTTAAACAAAATAGGATTAAAGCCTTGTACTTAGCTAAGTTGCTGTGCTTATCATCATAAGGCATGAGTTCATTGGCGCGATAAGCGTACCAAACGTGTTGCATTGGGTAATACCATAGATTGGCTGGGTTCAACGCAATATGGTATTGACTATCCGTGACCACGTCCTGGCTCATGATTTCATTAGCAATCGCTGACCGGATCGCCTTATTTTCATGGGGTAATTCCTTTAGTGATTTGACCTTATCTGGCAAGGTATAAGTCAAAACGACCTTCTGGTCTTGCTCAACCACGTTAACCAACTGCAAGAAATTGGGATCAACTTGCTTTAATTCGTTTAGCTCACTTAATTGGTCGTATCGAAATTGATTGTGATTGAGTTCAAGGATTAACTTGTTCCCTTGTCGTTTGAACGTGCCAACCTCAATATTCAATAGCTGGTTTGCTTTACTCATTTAAAGTCCCTCCTTCCTCTTCGGTGGTAGTCAAGGCGTCAATTTCACTTGGTGTCAGGATCACACGCTTTTGATAATCCGGTTGTCCGGTGGTCTCACGGTTGTATTTTTCTTGGTAAGCTTCTGGGTCGATTAACCGCAATTCTTCTTCGGTTAGCTCCACCCGCATAAAAGCGCGTTGGCTACCATAGATCATCAGGGCTTCACCTTGTCTACGGCGTTCTAGTAACTTCTTTTCCTTATCCGAGAACGTCATGCGTAGTTTCGTAATCACATCATCAACGCCTTTACCGTCAAGGCCAAAGAACACTTTGGTATAGGAGTTCCCGATGATGGCTTCACCAATATTTTGACCGGTGTCCGTTGTGCCTTCGATCACATCTTGAATTTGCTGCGTTCCGGCAATCGCCCCGGCATTGTATTTTCTAAACCGTTTGTAGGCTTGATGGAAAAAGGTGGCAGCCGCTTTGTGTAAGGTTAAAAAGTGAAATTCATCAACAAACAATTTCTTGCGGCTATGCCGATCTTTGGTGATTTCGTCCCACAAATACTGGAAGGTATTCAGATAAGCCGCTGATTGGACTTCCTGTTCACTTTGTAGTGGTTTTAGATCAAAAGAAATGATCTTCCCCTTTAGGTTTACGTTGGTATGCCCGTCAAATAGGCTGTTAGAACCATGGGTATAACTGCCTAAGATGTAGTAAAAGTCTTTTACCCGACTAAATTTATCAGCGTCCTTATCAGCCAGTTTTTCCAACTCGTCATAGACATTCGACAAAGTCGGCCATTGATCGTCTTTAACCTCTTTTAAGCGGCTATATTTCAAAACGCCACTGTTGACGTAAGCTTGTTTAACGACATCATCAAGGATTGCCAGCTCAACTTGGGTAATCCCGGTTTTAAGGACTTCAAATAATCCCTTTAATCGCTGGATTTTATCTTTGACTAGTAAATCAAGGTTTGTGACCGTTTCATCGGCGCTTAAGATTTCCTCGGAAAAGATTTGTAGCGGGTTAATTTTGTACTTCGCATTAGAAGTTAAGTGCAAGACTGCCCCACCCAATGCTTCAACAATCTTGGTATATTCATTTTCCGGATCAATAATGTAGATTTGATAGTCTTGAATGGCATAGCGTAAGATTTTCTGGATCATATAGGTCGTCTTGCCGACCCCGGAAGTTCCGATAATCACTTGATTTTGGTTCAGGGTCTTGTTGCGGTCCAACATATCCACGGCAATTAAACTGTTAGTGTCTTTGTTAACTCCTTCAATATCGCTCCTGGGCTTTAAGTCCAAAATCTCGGCGTCATCAAAGGGAAACATACTGCTGGCTACTTCGGTATTACTTTCTTTATAGGTGTAATCCCCCATCAGGTTCTCGTTAATTGGCATGGTTGACCAAAAAGCTTGGAAGGTGGCCTTAACAGGCACGAGGGGCTTCATTTGTAGCTTAATCAGCGTATTTTTAACGTTTTCGGTTAAGTCATCTAATTCCGCTAAACTGTTGGCCCGCAGATAAATGAGCATATGTTGGTACACAAATGTGGTAGAATTATCGAGGTATTTATCTAGTTGCATGTTGGCTGAATCAATATAATTTTGCAGAATCTTCTTTTTATACGGGTCGAACGTATTGAGCTTCTGCGCTTCCTTATTTTGAATCGTCTTCTTGTAATAGGTAATCATTGAATTGTTACTGGCGCTGTCGATATATTGCACAATATCGATAACGCCTTTTTTGCGCTTCAATTCTGACAACCAGTTGCCGTACACTCGTTTGGGATAGTCAGCAATCGCTAACACTCGAATAAAGTTCTCACCCGATTGAACATAGGTGGGGTACTGTTCCCAGCTGAACGGGAATAGTGAATGCAAGCTATCGCGATCAATCAGCTTGGTAAAGTCTTCAACCTCCAGTTTGGGCTTACTACCCGTTTGGCCGCTGTTGCCTTGATTACTTTCTTTTTTAGTTGGCATAAATAAATCAATGACCTTATCACCAAAACTCATGCTGTTGCCTCCTATCCATTAAAATTGATCAAGTTCTTTAAAATCTCTTGGACTTCCTGACTAGTCAAAACTTTGGCCGTCACATCAAAGTCCGTTAACGCATTTTCAATATCCCGTTTAACCTGTTCGATCTTTTCGTCTAAATGAGTGACCGCTAGGTTTAAGCTCTTAACACTTTTGTCCTTAATTGGCACCTTAACGATTAGCAGATGTTGCTTCGTCGTCATGTTTTTGGATTCCTGGACTTTAGTAAAGTGGTCCAAATAACTGGCAATTAATTGAATTTTGAACTGTTGCTCGGGGTGATCTTTTTGTAGTGCGAGATACCGCCTTTTGAGACCATTGAGATAAGCCGTCATATTGACAGGTATTGTTGGTTCTAAGAACTGTAATGTGTCATCAACGCCTTCACCTAAGGTACTCATGAGAAACGCGCCATAGTCCTCAAAAACGTCCTGTTGTTCGGTTTCATTAAGTAGATCAAGGTTGATCCCACTAACTTCCAAAATGCCAACGAGATTACCCGTTTTGGTAACTTCGTAATTACCATACATACCCACCACCAAGCTCATGTCATCAATGGTCTCTTTGCCACCATTGATTTTAGGCGGTTGGTAATCCCAGTCGAGTTCCGCTGATTTATTGGCGATTTTGCTCTTCTTCAAACGCATTTAGTTCACCTCGCTTCTTCGGTTGTAAATAAAACAGTTTCTGACCATTGGCATAGCGACGTTTCAACTTAAAGTTATCCCGCACTTTAATATTCTTCCGCGCCGCAACTGGCCTAATTGTTAAAATAGCCATGACAATCGTCATGGCTAAGACAACAATCACTATTTTTATCAGGACTAAAATCAACCCATAGGGTGGGATCGCAATAAAAATTAAGCCCACTAGTCCTGCCAGTCCCGCTATGCCAAAATCCTTCAAGGTGTAGTCTTTCCAGATCCCGTAATCTTTATCAACGTTTTCTGGGAAGATAAATTCTTTTCCTTTCTTCATTTGGCAGGCTCCTTTTTAAATTAAGTGAATAGACTGTAAACCCAAGGTAATAGCCAGATAATTGCAGCTGCTAGGGCAACTAAGCCGGCAACTCGTCCAACCGCATGATAGACTTCGGACTTTTCTCGCGGATCGTCTGCGTCAGGCATTCTTTTGATAATAATAAATAGTGCGACACAAATCCCGACTAAAACGACCAACCCGGTTAAAATACCTTGAATCGTCTTCCCAGCGCTGGTTAGCTTACTTTTAACTTCGCCACCGTCTGCGGCAAAGACGACCTGAGCGTTCATCAATCCCAAGTAAATTGTGGTGGCTCCAGTAGTTGCTAACGCTTTTACTTTGTTGAACTTCATGTTATTCCTCCTTTCCGTCTTCCTGTGACCGTAATTGAACCGATTCTGCCTGCGTTTCTTCTGGCTCACGCTGATAGAATTTATCCAATTGTTCCTCGGCAATTTGCTGGCTTGGTAATGGGTCAGTAGCTAAATTAACGCGGCCATTTTCACTCGTGGCTAAGTAATACTCCTTTTCTGACTGACTTAGCTCTTGGGTCTCTAAGACATGCACATTATGTTCATAACGGCCTAAGGCGTTATCAACTTCTAAGCCATAGAAGCCTAAGAAACCTTCTAAGAAGCTCTCACCAAAAAAGGTCATTTCGTTTTTGATCTGCTTATATTGATGGGTCGGTTTATCACTTACCAACTTTTCGGTCTTTTTAGCATTTTGACTGTCTTGATGGCGATTAAACCAGCCCCTAAGTTTTAATGGCGGAGTTTTTAGCTGACGTTTAACCGTCTTCTTAATCATTGCTCGGCGAACTTCATCGATTGGCTGACCATCTTGATCTAAAATTGCTTGTAGCTGTTTTTGATCGGTTAATTTTTGATCATCATCGACTACAATCGCCTTTTGATCATCATGAACTAACTTGCCATTAATGCCTTGCCAGCTTTCTGCTTTCATTGGATCACCTCCTCAAAAAAAGCGCGTTAGGGACGCTAAACAACTAGCTTTCCCCTAACCCGCCCGGTAAAATGGATTGTTAGGAGGGTGACACCTAGAATCGTAACTTCCAGGTGCTGATCCCCGTTAGCAACTTCACTGCTTACGAGGACGCCCTCTTTTTTTATGTGGTTTTTAATCCATTCAATGCCATCTTCAGATATTAATTTAACTTTGCCCGTTTCCATGAGCATTTCACTTGGCAACTCGTTAGGGTGCCGTCTTAACCAAACACTCACGTACGTACTACCTCGTTCAAGCTTGAGACTAGCTTGAGCTAAGCTAAACCATTCCTGTTTCTTTGTCACATGTGAATACTCCTTTCCCTATATTATGGGTTCATTGTACCATTAAATGAGCACGTTGGTGCACTTTTAATTTTACATTTAGATTACAAGTGCATGCCCCCATCTTCATGCCGGTTTCGAGTTTGGTGTTGCCGTTGCTTTTTCGTCATTTCCCACTCGGTCTCCTTTAGTCCACGTAGTTGCTGTTTTCTTAGATAGTCTGTATTTTTCGCATATAAAGTGGTCATTAAGGCTTCGTCCAAAATATTCATCAGGTAATTTTTCGGGCTAGTTGGGTGGTAATTAATGGCCTGATAGTCCTTAACTTGAGCTCGCTTATATTGATCAAAGCGCATTGTCTGTTGTTTCAAACGGGTTTGCACCATTTCAATTTGTTGGTGATCCAACTTAGGATCTTGGCCACATTCGCCAATAAACAGTTGCCGGGTGCCATCATGTTTTAAGACCCGTTGCAGTCGATGATCCTGAATATCTTTTAATTCCATTTTACCTAACAGGTAATTTAAACCGGCTTGATGTTGCTGACTAGTAAAGACTACCGGTGGCTGCTGTTGCAATTGACTAAGATCATCGGCGCTTAATGGCTTTAATTCTGGGTCATAGTAAACCACAGCGGTATAGATTTGCTCCTTGTCAATCGTCTCTAGCTTATCGAGGTCACTGTCCGGAAAAGCAGTCGTTAGAATGCTGTCGTATTGGGTTTGCACCACGGCTTTAACTTCCCGCATGACCCGTAAATCTTTCACCGCTTTAGAAATGAATTCGAGTTCGCTTGGTTGATAAGCGGCTAGTATGCCCCGATCAGTAGGCTTCAAATCGTCTAACTGGTGACCATGTTTGGCTAGTACCGTGGTTAATTGCTTCTTAATTGTTTGGACCTGCTGATTAACTAACTGCCAGCTGGTATATGGCCGCTTGGTAAACGTCAATAATTGCTGGGTTAATAAGTCGTTTCGAATATCCGCTAACCGTTCTGCCAATTCGCTACCCTTAAAAATCGTTTGTTCACTATTAGTTTCTTTAATCAGTTCCCGTCGTTCAGCTGCGGTTGTCTGTTCAAAATTAAGTTCCGGATAAAGCTTTTTCGTTGCTCGTTCCACCACTTTATTTAACAACTGGTTAGCTTGTGCTAGTGATGTCGTTTGCTGGTCAATAGTCAGCAGTTGCTTGGTTACATCTTCACCAATGGCATGTTTGATTAATAAGCTGTTTTTCCAATTAAACAGCATGCGCTGTTTATCATCTAAATGTTCTAAATCGACATAGGTTTTCAATTGCTGACTTAGATGACTAATTGTGTGTTTTTCAGAGAACGATAGCTCGTCAGTTAACGCGTCAAAATGTTCATGATTTCTTATCTTTTCGTCAAGATTATGATATTTAGCTTGAGCGTTTCTTTGCGCTCTAACTTGTTGATTAAATGCTTTTCGATTTTTTCTTTGGCTGTTAATGCCTTCGTGTTGGGTAGGTGTCTCTTGAATCCCTTGATCGACAAACGATTTTTCACTAATCCGATCCGGAATATTTTTTTGTGCTAAAGACTGATTAACACTTGTTGCCCAATTATGCCGCCACTCATTAATTTTTTCCTTTTTATCCCAATCAACCAACCAAATTTTCCTTTGTTTTGGAAACCCGCTTTTGGTTAAAAGTTGCTTGCCATTTTCATCTTTAATGTACTGCGTCTTTGCTTTTAATCCCCAACTACCATCGGGGTTAAATGGGCGATTGGTTAACATCACATGTGCGTGCGGATTGTCTGAGTGATCGCGATGAATTGCTACGTCAGCTACCATACCTTGATCGACAAAATTTTCTTGCACATATTTTGTCAGTAATTCTTTCTGTTCGGATTCACTTAATTCTACCGGTAAAGCCACGTTAAATTCTTTGGCATACCGCGAGTTTGATTTACGATCGTTCTTTTCAACTTCATTCCATAATTGTTCTCGATTACTGGCCCATTCTGGTGCATTTTTGGGGGTTAAAATAAAGCTTTCTGGCATAACCGAGCGGGCATAAAAATAGTGGCGGCCTTCTTGATTATCAAATAATTTTTCACCACTTCGATAAGCGGCACTGGCAATGGCACTGCGTCCTTTACCAGCACTAATATTACTAAAACTCATATGAAATATTGCCATGTTAGTCACCTCTTTACTTTGATTCTATGGGTTTTCCTCTGTTGTCGCCATCGGCGACTTCTAATACAGGTTTTTTGGGGGTTAGCACAACATAGAATTAATTCTATGTGTAAGTGCGCATTGACCTCATTTCACTCGGTCTGCTGATTCTCCTGAATTTACTTTTAGTGTATGCCTTCCGCTTCGCTATTTCAACTTTTATCCTTTGACTTAACGTTTCCCTTATGATATAGTTTCGGTGATTATTTCTAATATGATTGGAGGGATCGTTATGTCTCAAAGCAACTTAGAAAAACAAGAAGCTAAATTAAAAGCCCTTAATCAAAAAATTAAGGACGAAAAAAATAAGATTGAACAACGTCTAGGTAAACAAATCATCAGTCAAGCCAATTTAGATTATGCTAATTTGTCTAACGATCAGATTAAGCTTTTATCCAAGCAATTTTCTGAATTTTTAAAGGTAAAGTCCGTAGATCATTAGCCATACGAGATGGGGCAATTCCATGTCTAATCAATATGAAAAACTAGTCGAGCAGCAAGCGCGTTTAAAACAAAAAATTGAGCGGGAAGATTTTAAGTTACGGCAATCTAAATACTATGAAAATCGGCAAGCCCGCAAAGCCCGTTCTCGCCGATTAATTCAAAAAGGGGCTTTGCTCGAAAAATACTTTCAAGCTAATAACCTCTCGGTCGAACAAACCGAAGAACTTTTAAAAATATTTGCTGACTATGTTAACGCCCATAAACCGAATAAACTCAAAAACGATCAGCCTAGTAACTAGGCCGATCGTTTTTATTTTCTGGATCATTTTTAGGCTTTACTTCTGGGTTTTGATCTGCAAAATTTTGTAACTGCTTTTGCACCTTTTCTGGATAAGTAATATTTTGGTTTATCCAAGGAAAATGCCTCAAATCGTTCTTAAAAACTTGTCCCTTCTCTCTTGCATAAACAGAGGTAAACTTTTCGCTATTATCATAGATCATGACCTTATCAGATTTAAAGGCCACTAATGGCAAATTATGTTTGGATTGCTGATAACGTTTCTTGATCGTTGCTACTGGAACACCGTGGCCACCTTTTTGTACCCGTTCGTTGACCCTTTGGATAGCTAAATTTTCATCTCGCAAAGCAACATATAATAAAGTCACTTCAAAACCATTTTTGTGAGCTTTGTCAATCAAATTGAGTTGAGCTTTGCCTCTACCTGCCAGTGTTGTTTCTACGTGAATACTTTGCTGGTGATCTAAAGCATAGTGTAGTTGTTTGATTTCTTCTTTCATGGCTTTTAAGTTGTCACTATCTTTATGCCAATCGCCACCCATTTGTCTTAAAAGTTCATCAGCGTTAATCCGTTTTGTTTTGTCAAACAAGATGGGGAATGTATCGTATAGCGTACTTTTCCCTGCTCCGTTAATACCAGCAACAATAATGTATTGTGGTTTATCTATCAACGGACAAAGTCCTTTCGCTTAATAACCTCATCTTGCCTTTTATCTAAAAAGTAGGTATATAAAGCGTCATATACTTTGCGCTTTTCTGGATCTGGTTCATGTAATGACTTATCAAGTAAATCTTTTAAATCCGTTTCTTTGGCAATTTCAAAAAAGTCATTAATTGTGATTGTATCTTTCATGTTCATCACACTTCCAAGTTATTAATTTATTTAATCTGATAAGCCATTAGTCCTCATCTGGATCATTGAGCCAATCAGCGACTTCTTTAGCGTCTTTGAACTCTGTTACTGGTGTCTCTTTGGTAGCCTTTAAAAGGCTTAAATTAGCTCTTTCGGCTTCGCTCAGGGCTGGTTTAAACGGTAATGCTGCGTCAGCTACGATCCGCTTATAAAACATATTGATCGCGGTAGTTGGGTTTAGACCTAACTGGCTTAAAACGGCTTCGGTATTATCTGCCAATTCTTTGTCAATCTGGACTTGTACGCGTTTCTTTTCCTTAACTGCCATGATTTTCTCGCCCCCCCCTTTTATTACTACTCATATTATACTAATCTTTGAGTACCATCTCAATTAGCCTGCTTCTTTAAAAGTTGTGAATTTAAGTTTGCTGTCCTTTCCGCAATGGCACTTATACAACGTTCCTAAAGTGCCCGTAAGCGCATTTTAAAACTCGTTTAATATAATTATGCTCTATCTGTTTAAAACAGCTTAAATGGCCTTATATAGCTTTTTAGTTTTAAGCACGCTCATCGTTAGGGTGTTTGGCCGCATATTCTCTAGCCGCTTGTTTATTCCACCAAACACCAAATAGATTTTGCATGGTGCCGTACAGGTAGTTTTCCACGTTCTTGATGTGCTTCTCATTGCTTCTTAGGGCGTTAAAGTAACGTCTCAAGG
>NZ_BAAFRU010000028.1:0-20384 GCF_045862015.1 Levilactobacillus muriae | reverse complement strand
GAGGAATGGTTAAGTTAAGTTGGCCGTACTTCGTATCAAACGAGCGCTCATAACTGCCGTTGCGGTTATTACCAGTGTTAATCCCAGCGTATGAGTAGCGTTCGTAACCCAAAAACTCTGCCAATTCAGTTTGAAGCAGCTGGTTGATGGCGATTTCAAGGTGGTGACGAAAAACTTCGTCCAAATCTTGTTTTTGGGCTAGTGCAGCGATAATTTCTGTGGTAAGTTCATTCATGGGGAATGCCTCCTGTGATGTTTTCTGTGGTTACTAAATATCATAAGGGAAGGCATTCCCTATTTCTATACAATTTAGAAATCTTTTATGCGTTTACACAAAATATTTTACGCTCTCGACTTATGGTAAACTACTGTCTGTATAATGTTAATAAAGTGGTTGGAGTTACGGCTTTCAAGAATTATCTTTGGTCTGGGTTGCCAAGGGATTCTTCAAGCCGCTTTTTTATTGAGAAAGGATTTTTGTTCATGGAATTTATCGGTTCATTGTGTTTAATTTTAGTTGCTACCGCTCTTGGTGGTCATATAAGCGCTCGCCTTAATCTCCCAGCCGTTGTAGGTGAATTATTAATGGGAATCTTATTGGGACCTGCTTTACTTAATTGGGTTCAACCTAATAATTTTATCCATTTCTTTTCCGAGATCGGCGTAATAATTTTAATGTTCATTGCAGGTTTGGAAAGTGATCTCTCCTTGCTTAAACGTTACATTCGTCCTAGTATTGTTGTTGCGGTTCTTGGCATGATCTTCCCAATTATTATTGCTTACTTAACTGGTCTATATTTCCATTTCTCTAACATAGAAAGCCTGTTTTTAGGAGTGACATTTGCTGCTACCTCTGTTTCGATATCAGTCGTTGTTTTACAAGAAATGAAACACCTTAATAGCCAAGAAGGAACAACTATCTTAGGTGCAGCAGTCGTAGATGATATTTTAGCTGTGCTTGCTTTAAGTGTCTTGGTTAGCCTTTCTGGTAATCAAGTTTCCGAACAGGGTGGACCCCAAAATATAGGCCTTTCCCTGCTACTCCAACTCGGATACTTGGTTCTTCTTTTTATCTTGGGACGGTGGGTTATTCCACAGCTCATGAAGCTTAGTGAAAAGCTTTTAGTTCCTTCTTCAGAGATTTTAATTTCGCTGGTTTTGTGCTTGGGATTAGCTTATTCAGCAGATTTAACCGGCTTGAGCACGGTAATTGGCGCTTTCTTTGCTGGTCTTGCTATTGGTCAAACTGATTATAAAGCTCTGATTGACCGTAACGTTGAACCAATCGGCTATGCTGTTTTCATCCCTGTTTTCTTTATTAGCATTGGATTAAAGATGACTTTTACCGGCATTATCAATGATTTCTGGTTATTTTTAATTTTATCTATTGGTGGCATAGTATCGAAACTGCTGGGTGCAGGCATAGGTGCTAAGGTAGCTTCTTTTTCTTGGAATAGCTCCTGGATGATCGGTGCAGGGATGGTCTCACGTGGTGAAATGGCGCTGATTATTGCACAATTAGGCCTCCAAAGCCACTTATTATCCACAGATCGATATTCTGCTGTTATTGGGGCAATTATCATAACCACTTTAGCAGCCCCATTTCTTTTACGCAGTACCATTTCCAAGCTCAGAAAAAGCCAAGACAAGTTAATGGGTTAATTTTTACAAAATAACTCTCGATAAGTCGTGGTTATGTAAATAAGACCTCCAACACCTGCAAATTGCTCTAACCTTACTAGCATGTTATAATAATAGTGCGGAATGAGAGTATATCGTGCATAGACAGCACAAGAGCCACTACCCGGGCATGGGTAGTGGCTCTTTTTTTCGCTGCGCGGAATTCAGCGTGTGAGTTAGAATGACAACTTGCTAGTGATTGTTGTCTTTGTCGCTCTTATCTAACCAGTAAGAGAATAGTTTATTAACTATACCGACTAGAATCGGTGCAACAATCAATGAGAGTATATCATGTAACATAGACAACGCCCCCTTTCGGGGCAAGTTGCCATTCATGATTATAGCATTTCCTCTTTAGTTCGGTCTAAGTAATTTTGAACAGTGTTTTTTTTCTTGTCCTCGCCATTCTCTTTGCTAAAATAAAACTAAAAATAACTTTATTTGCGGAGGTTTTAGCTATGGCTAGTGAACTAGAAAAATTAGATGAACTACAGCGGAAATTAAACGAGCGGAAACGCAAAGCACGCACCAAAGAATATCAGAAATTAGGCCGTGAGTTTTATCAGAAATCACAGGCCAAAACTTTTGCAGGTGCGCACCAGATGTTAGACCATATTCCCATGTTTCAACAATCTGCAAAAAAAGCCAATTTAACGGACGCTTTACAATTAATATCCGGTTTTTAGAACGTGTTTAGAATCTTTTCAAGAGTATTCGCAGGAAGGCTAAGCTAATCATCATCTTACTGGTGTTCAGCTTT
This sequence comes from Levilactobacillus muriae, assembly GCF_045862015.1. Taxonomy (NCBI): domain Bacteria; kingdom Bacillati; phylum Bacillota; class Bacilli; order Lactobacillales; family Lactobacillaceae; genus Levilactobacillus; species Levilactobacillus muriae. Next base: position 17,944 of record NZ_BAAFRU010000028.1, on the reverse strand, counting down.
CGCTCACAATTGCGCCAGAGGCGCCGATATTTTCCTAGCCAGCTAAAACTGCGTTCGATAACCCAGCATTGCGGGGTCACTTGACCGTGCCTAAGGTCACTCTGTTTAGCAATAATGACTTCAGCGTTAATCATTGCCTGAACTGATTGAGCAAAGTTGTTACCAGTATAACCACCATCGGCCATTACTCGTTGAACCAGGTCAAACTGTGATTTGTTTAACGCCAGTAGCGCATTGGCGCCATCACGCTCAGAAACATTGGCGGTTGTCACATGGACTGCCATCGGCAGCCCATTGATATCTACAGCAAGATGGCGCTTAATCCCACTCACCTTTTTACCACCATCGTAGCCACTACTTTCAGCAGGATCGGTATTCTTGACACTTTGAGCATCTAGAATGATGAACGATGTATAAACTGAACGCTTCTGAGCCAACCGATGTTGGCTGACAATTTTTTTAAAACGTTATCCAGAGGAGTGATACCAGCAGGAGATGGCGTTTTAGTCCAAAGTAACCAGTAATAATAGACGGTTTCCCATTTAGGAAAATCACTGGGTAAATCGCGCCAAACGCACCCATTTTTCAAGGTATAAAGCAGGGCACAAAAGATATCATATAAATCAACCTTTCTTGGCTTAGTCCGCTTATGTATGCCTTCTAGATCTGTCCGGATTAGTTCAAATTGTTCACGAGAGATGTCGCTACTATAATGGTGTGCAAAGCTTTTCATGGATTAAAAACTCCTGTTTTTGATCGAATTTAACTAAAATCAAATCGAATGTCAAAGTATCCAAACACGTTCTTAAGATAGGTAGTGACCTGACATATAATTTGGACTTGTTATGAATATGTGTTAAGGTAATCTTAATGATTCGGCTGTAACATTTTTGTAATGTTGGACCACAAGTTCGTTTTATAGTTATTTTACAGCGTGGCCGATCAAAGCTAGTAAAGCATCGATCGGTCTCTTTTTGTATCATATTTTTCATTTTATTCAGTAAGGTATACGCTAGGCAATACACTATAATAACGAAGGTTCAAGCTGTAGACAGTTCAAGTCTTTTTTATTCGAGCAGAAAGGCCAGTTATCAGGCTGGCCTGACGAATTTCAACTGCTAGGGCAGTGTAGGGTGTACTAAACATTTTTCAGCCGATGATTCTTAATTGTTTATCAGTTACACCAAGCACTTCGCAGCATAAGAAAGCACGGATTTATTGGAGGCATGTAATGACAGAAAAAGTTAAAGTCAAACATTTAACTAAAATATTTGGCAAACAGATCTCTCAGGCTAAGGAACTCCTTAAACAAGGTAAGAACAAAGAGGAGATCCTTGCTCAAACTGGTTGTACAGTTGGTGTCAGTGACGCTAATTTTTCAATTAATGAAGGAGAGATCTTTGTTGTCATGGGTCTATCCGGTAGTGGTAAATCAACCCTGATCCGGATGATCAATCGTTTGATCAACTCGACTGATGGAGATGTCGAAGTTGATGGCCAAAGTGTGATGGATCTAGACAAAGAAGGTTTGCGTAAACTACGCCAGGATAAGTTCGGAATGGTTTTCCAGAATTTTGCTTTGTTCCCACACTTGACAGTTCTGCAGAATGCGGAATATGGATTAGCACTAAAAAAAGTTGATCAGGAAACGCAAGAAAAAAAGGCCAAGGATGCTTTGAACCTAGTTGGTTTGAATGGTTACGATCAACAATATCCCGACCAGTTATCTGGTGGGATGCAGCAACGGGTCGGTTTAGCACGGGCAATTGCCAATGATGCCGAGATCTTACTGATGGACGAAGCCTTTTCTGCCTTGGATCCACTGTATCGTAAAGAAATGCAGGATCTCTTGTTACAGATCCAAGAAAAAATGCATAAGACAGTTATTTTCATTGGTCATGATTTAAACGAAGCCTTGAAATTGGGTGATCGAATCATGATCATGCGTGATGGTGTAGTTCAACAGATCGGGGATCCTGAAGATATCTTGACGCATCCGGCTAATGATTATGTCGAACGCTTTATTGAAGGCGTTGACCGGACTCAAGTCTTGACAGCCAGCAGCGTCATGGCTAAAGCACAGGTGGTCAACATTGCTAAAGCTGGTCCGCGAGTGGCTTTACGCCGCATGCGTGAAAATGATATTTCTTCGATCTATGTGGTTGATAACGAAAACAGGTTCGTCGGCTTTGCTGACGCGCATGATGTTTCAGACCTGATCAAGAAAAACAGTAAAGATTTACGGTCCGTTTTGAAGACCGATGTGCCCAAGACTCATGCTGATACACCGATCAATGATCTGATCAATGATATTTCGAAGACCCCGATCCCGTATATCGTGGTCGATGATGATGATCATTTGCTGGGTATTATCTTGCGTGGGACAGTCTTGGCTGCTATTTCCGGGGAAGAGGTGAGCGCTTAATGAAAGGTATCGGAGCATTACCATTAGCCGATTGGATCAACGCTGGTGTTGATTGGCTAAGTAAATTTACAGGATTTTTCAACAGTATCACGGCTTTTTTCCAGGCTATCATTGACGCGATCCAATGGGTCTTTGATTTATTGCCGGAATGGCTATTTATCATTGTTATTTTGGCTTTAACGTATTGGGTCAAGAAAGACCAGAAGAAATTGGGCTTCATGATTTTTGAAGTTTTGGGTCTTTTATTGATCTGGAACTTAGGATATTGGCGTGATATGACACAGACCCTGACTTTGGTCTTGTCGTCAAGTTTGATCGCGATCATCATTGGGATCCCGCTGGGGATCTGGATGGCTAAGAGTAATAAAGCTGAAGTTGTGATCAAACCGATCCTGGACTTCATGCAGACTCTGCCGGCCTTTGTTTACCTGATCCCAGCTGTGGCCTTCTTTGGTATCGGGATGGTCCCTGGTGTCTTGGCATCTGTGATCTTCGCAATGCCGCCGACAGTACGGATGACCAGCTTGGGTATCCGTCAGGTCCCAGAAGGCTTGATCGAAGCTGCCGATTCATTCGGTTCGACTAGCTGGCAAAAACTGATCGGACTGCAATTGCCGATGGCTAAGACAACGATCATGTCCGGTGTCAACCAGACAATGATGCTCGGACTTTCCATGGTCGTTATTGCATCGATGATCGGTGCGCTTGGTTTGGGTACGCAGGTTTACTTCGCTGTTGGACGTAACGATGCTGGTGCAGGTTTCGCTGCAGGTATCGCGGTGGTTATCGTCGCTATTATTTTGGATCGGATCACACAATCGTTCAACCAGACATCCAGATAAGGGGTGATCATAGTGAAGAAGAAAATCCTCCGTTATCTAAAATTAGCAGCCGCGACGTTAGGCTTGGCAGTAGTTGTTAGTGCCTGTGCCAAGCCGCCCGAATATAATTCGCATAAAAAATTAGGGCCTCAGATCAACTATACGATCACAGGGATCGAAGCTGGTGCGGGTATTACTGATAGTACTGAAACGGCTTTGAGTAAGTACCATCTGAAAAGCGCAAATTGGCAAATTATGCCAAGTTCTACTGCTGCCATGGTAAGTACCTTGGATAAGGCTATTAAAAATAAAGAGCCGATCGTAGTGACAGGGTGGCAGCCGCACTGGATGTTCGCCAAATATCCGCTGAAATTCCTAGATGATCCTAAACATGCTTATGGCAAGGGTGAATCAATGCGGACTATTACTCGAAAGGGATTTAAACAAGATAATCCAGGTGCCAATAAATTCTTAGAGAATTTCCATTGGTCGATCAAAATTTCTAATCCATTAATGATGAAAATCAACAACGGTATGAATAAACAAAAGGCCGTTGATGAGTTTATTAAGGACCATCCTAAGCAAGTCAAAGAGTGGCTAAAGGGTGTGCCTGATGGAAAAGGCAAGAAAATCAAGATCGGGTATACTCCATATGACTATGAAATAGCTACTACTACCCTAGTCACAACTCTTTTGAAACAAAAGGGGTATGACGCAACGATGCAGCAGCTTGATGTTGGTATTATGTGGAGTGCGATCTCTAGTGGTAAATTGGATGCGACAGTTACAGTCGAACTTCCTGTGACACATAAGTTATATGCTAAGAAATATAAGGGTAAATATGTTGAAGTCAGGAAAAATCTGGAGCATGCTAAAACTGGATTGGCTGTGCCGAAGTATATGAAGAATATTAATACCATCGATGATTTAAAAAACAAATAAAAATAAGGTTGATGCAAAAAGTATTAGTGGATCATCCTGAAACGTAACCTGGCTGTTAACGATCCATTACCTCCTTACTATTCTGAAGTTGAGGATATTATCAATGGTATTTTATTCTTGGCGAGTGACAAAGCTAAGACAATTACCGGAACAGAATTAGTAATTGATAATGGTAGCCTAGCTATTTAAAAATATGAGTCTTGAAAAGATACCCTGCAAATGTAAAGGGGTATCTTTTCGGGACTTTGTCAAATAGTGTTGATGGTCCATAGAACTCTATCTTATGGTAGGGTTCTTTTTTTACCGCCATAGCTAGATTAAAGTGTTTGGGTTGGGAGGCAGGTGCGGGTCCGAAGCGTAGCGAAACGGGCCCGCACCTGCCTCCCACAGTGTTGACCTAAATTTTTTATTTTAGGCATGGATCAATTTGATGCGGATAAAGAAATGCCTTAAGTTACTGAAACCGTAACAGCTACGTTTAAGTTCTTTGATCTTGCGATTGATCCCCTCTAACGGCCCATTAGAGTAGTCATAGAGACAAGCGTTCCTGATCCCTAAGTAGTTCTTTTGAATGGTCCTTATGACGGTATCCATTTCAGTACCATTGGGACGGTAGTTCATAACTAATTGTTGTAAAGTAGCCCGATCGCGGTTGCGAATAAAGGTTAAGAGGTAGATTGTACTTGCTTTGTCCACAATTACATCTCCTACCGTTTAATGTTGTCAGGGCTAACTATCTCTTAAGGTAAATCACGACTATGAAAATAGTCAAAAAATATGCATAACATCAAAGTTGTCTGATATGCTCTGTTATCATACAATGGTAGTATAGTTTTAAATAAAATTAGTGCTAGTAGATTGTATAACCACTAAATCCTATATGGTTGGAGGTAGTAATTATGTTCAAGAACATCCTAGTTCCACTAGACGGAAGTAAAGATTCATTCAAGGCATTAGCATATGCTAAAGAGATGGCACAGATGTTTTCTGCTACTCTTTTTGTAACCACTATAATTGACCCTAGTGTTGCTATACCAGCCGGTGTACCTCCAGTTGGTGGCATTGTTCCGGTCCAAGTTGAGTTGGACGTTCGCGAAGAGGCAGCGCATGTTATTGATGAGGCAAAAAAAGAACTAGCTGGTACTAATATTCAAGTAAAGTACACCATTGTTTCTGGTACAGTAAATGATGAAATTGCTACTAATCTTCCAGAGAAGGAAGAAATCGATCTAATCGTACTTGGAAAGTCTGGAAAGAGCGCGTTAGAGAAGCTCATTGTTGGCTCTGTGACAAAGTACGTTGTGCAACACGCAGAAGTTCCTGTATTAGTTACCGAAGCGGCTTCTGAGTAAGCTAGCTGCTCTATTGACACTAGTACATGTATGTATGACGCACTACTTAGATACTGCTATAATATTAGCTTGATATAGTAACCCCCCTGAGTCTGAATTTACTCTGACTCAGGGGGGTCTCTTTACCGATATCTTTTTATTATGTATATTAGCAGGGGCTCTGGTGCAAAAATAATAAAAGGAGCGATTTAACCCTGTTTGATAATCATTTGCGGGCTAGTTTGCTAATAATTCGGTTAATGATTGTAACGCTGAAAAACCAAAGAGGTTAATTGCTCTTTGGCTTATTTTATGTAGCTGATGCATGACTTCAATACCACTTAAAGTTTTACTGGCGGTGCGCATAGATTGAAACCCGCTAGATTTAACTAACACATGTTTAATCAGCCGATGATCTTGCTCGATCAGATTATTTCGATACTTAGAGCACTGGTGATTTCCTTTCGCCAATAATCCATTTTTAATTACTTGCTTAATCGCTTTTAAAGTTGCTCCATACTGATCGGTTACCAAACAATCTGGGCGACCGTAGGTCGTCAATAACCGTTTCAAGAAGTGGTAAGCGGATTGGTAATCTCGATGACGACGCAATTCAAAGTCTAATGTTAATCCATGATTGTCAATGGCTCGATAAAAGTAATACCAGCGCCCTTTAATTTTAAGATAGGTTTCATCCATTCGCCAGCTCTGACTAGTGGCATGTTGCTGCTTTCGCCACAACAATTTAAAGATTGGACCATAGTGATGAACCCAACGCATAATTGTCGTATGGTGGACCGCAATTCCCCGATCACGCAAAATTTCAACAAGATCCCGATAGCTTAAACTGAAGCGAAGATAGTAGCCGACGGCTACCAAAATAATGTCTTTCTGGAAATGCCGCCCTTTAAAATAATTTTTCATCATGACGAATTTACAATTGAAGTGCAACAAGTAAGAAAAAAATAAAAAAGAACTCATAGCCTGAGTCCTATAAAATGAAGTCACCACAACAATCATCTAAAGGAGATCCTAGGCTATGAGTCCGTACAACCATCTTACCTTAAAAGACCGAGAATGCATACTGTTGGGCGTCACTTTAAACGATACCTATCAAGTTATTGCGGAGAAAATTGGGTGTTCCAAAGCCACCGTATCGCGCGAAATCAAGCGCAATGGTGGTCGTAAGGCATACTCGGCCGTCAAAGCCCAAGAGAACTATCAGGGACGGCGGCTAAAAAGCCGACGTCCTAGGCTTCTAACTGATTTGAAGTTACGGGATTTTGTTCTTCACTGTATTGTTCAACGTCAGTGGTCCCCGGAACAAATTTCCGGTCGTTTAGTCCACGAAAACAGTGAATGGCATGTCAGTTATAACACCATTTATCGTGGGATTGAACGTGATAATTTAGGCATCAAACGTAAGAATCACGAGGCTCGTGGCTTTGCCCGTAAGCTCCGTCACCGTGGTAAAACCCGAAAGGTCAAGGGAACCATTAAGGAACGTCGGGGACGATTTAACGACGTCCCTTCCGTTCATGAACGACCTGTTTCATGTGAGAATCGAAGCTGGTTTGGTCATTGGGAAAGTGATACCGTTCGCGGTAAAACCGGGCGTTCGGCCCTGGTAACCTTGGTGGACCGCAAATCTCGGTATTTATTATCTCAGCGGGTGCCCAAAGTAAACGCCAAGAACGTCACACAAGCGATGATTGACCTCTTGCATACCGTGACGCCCAAACGAGTTCGGACGCTTACGCCGGATCGTGGAACTGAATTCGCAGGATACCGCGAAGTTAGTCAAGAGCTCAGTATCCCAGTCTATTTCCCAGATCCTCATGCGCCTCAGCAACGGGGAACCAATGAGAATACCAACGGACTTATCCGTGAGTATTTCCCCAAAGGAACCGACCTAGACCAACTGACTGATCAAGATATCGACAAGTTTGTCAGGGATTTAAATCACCGACCACGTAAGGTCTTAGGCTGGAAGAGTCCATTTGAAGTTTTCTTCGGGACAAAGTTGCGCTTGATTTGACAATTCGTCATAGCTACCTCGCTTTTTAGGCTAATTATACTCAAAATAAGTTTACCTGAAAACTTTTGCACCAGAACTGGTTTTGGCAGACCGGTCTTTTGTTGAAGTGAAGCAAACTTAAACATTAAGATTATTTTAGTCTTGTGACAATAATCATTTTGTATACCCAAGTAATTAATTGAGCGTTGCAAGTCGCAAAGTTTCTCACCATTAAAAAAGCTTAGATATATTTAGATACAAATTTTTTGACGTTTTGAATATGTGATAATTAAAGTGTTTAAATGGCACAAACTAGGTCACAACTTAACAGTTGTGGCCTCTTTTTTGATGCTGTATAATTAAAGGGTTAGAATCGTGTCATTACTTAATGACATAAATAAGGAGATAAAAAGATGAAATATGGCTATGCGCGGGTCAGTACCACTGATCAAAAATTAGCAAATCAAATTGAGTTACTAAAATTGGCAGGAGCAGAAAAAATCTTTCAGGAAAAGTTTACCGGCACAACTACCGAACGACCGGAGTTTCAAAAACTGTTGCGCGTTCTAAAAACAGGCGATACTTTGATTGTTACTAAGTTGGATCGGTTTGCGCGGAACACACGCGAGGCCTTAGCCATTATCCAAGAGTTGTTTAAAGAAAATGTCAAAGTCAACATTTTGAATATGGGCTTAATTGACAATACGCCGACTGGACAACTAGTCTTTACAATATTTAGCGCCTTTGCGCAGTTTGAACGCGATATGATTGTCACGCGCACACAAGAAGGTAAATTGTATGCCAAGCAACATGATCCGTTGTTTCGGGAAGGGCGACCGAAAACGTATTCTGATGAACAAATCAGATTTGCTTATGAGTTGCGAAAACAAGGCATGACTTATAAGATGATTGAACGAAAGACGGGGATTAGTAAACGCACGCAACAGCGAAGGTTTAAGTCGATTTAAAAATAGGTGTTTTAAGAATTGAATGTTTAATTAATCACGTACGACGGGGATTGCCGCTTTATTAAACAGTTGTGAGAGAAATTTATTTAGGGATTTTAAGCATTATTTATACCTGTTGTGCTATTGAGGTTAGTTGTGATAAGGATTAATTTGTACTACAAAAGGCCTACTCAATTGTTAGTTGAGCAGGCCTTTTGTGGGTATTTTGATTAGAGCTATTAACCCTATGCTAATTATAAGTCTTAGTTTCCAAATGGCAAATTACAAGTTTAATCCGAACAAGCCCGGAAACTTTCAATGGCAATTTGTTGATGATGGATTTTCAATGGCCGTTGATTAATAGGTTCAAGTGCTGCTATGATCTCATTAATTGTTACATGGTTAAAGTTGGACTGTTTGAGAAAAACCAACATAACCATCGATTAAAAGATTCATTAGCAACCTACATCTATAAATAGTATGATACCATGTCATTTATAGATGTAGTCGGCTATTGTGGCCCAAATTAATAAATACCACGTTGGCGCCAACTGAATTAACTATTAAAATTTCGGTGGTTAAAATCAGCAATAGTATAACTCTAACATTCACGATAAGTAACTACCAGCGACTGGATAAGTGTACCTTTTTAAGGAGGCCCAAAATTGATGTTACCATTATTGATCTTATTAGTTGAGTTTGTTTTACTCATATTTCTTGGTAAGATTCGAAAAAAAATTATGGACTATACAAGATCAGACGAGTTATATTTTTGGGGCCTCTTTCTAAAAAAAAGCGATTCCCGTCAAAAGATGAAACAGATCAAGAAAAAAGTCCTTCAAACGTATCGTAGAAGCTCCCTAAAAAACGAACTACTCTTCTGGCTAGAGTTTACAGTTGCTAGAGGTTGCTTTTATGGTTCGCTCATGTGGCTCTGGTACATAGTTGCTTTCGGAAATAGTATCATCCAAATCCGACCAGCAATCATTGGCTTTATGATTGCTATTCCACCCACGATAGCACTTCCCCAACAGCTATATCATTTTTGGAAACAACAACCTATTTGGCATGAGCAGCCTATTGAAAAACAAGCTTTCCTACTACCAAACGAACAAGATCACAAAGCCTTATTTAAGTACCATTTACAATCTTACTCTTTATTGTTACTATCGTTGGTTATAGGATGGTTTGGTACAGGAATCTGAGTGCTCAAAGAACAAGGTGAGAAACTAATTTTGGTTTCTCACCTTGTTCTTTTTTATCTAAATTTTTTATCTTATCCTTTATTATTCGTTAAAAATTTTGTGGCAAGTGCTACAAATGCTGCGACAACACCCGCAGCAGACGCTGAACCAGCAATTGCAGGCGCCATTGAAATAATTACAGCTACTGAAAGGGTAGCGGCTAATGTTATCCCAAATGATTCAGCAGGGTCGTAGGTAGGCCAGTTATCGAAGTCGCTCTTGTTGAAAGTAACATCAATTTCAATTGTTAAGGTCTCGCTTAATGGGCCTTTTTCAACTTGATAGACATAATATTTCAACTTAAAACTAAACTCACCGTCCTTACTATCACCAATTTCTAACTCAAAATTTCCTTTCTTTATTTTCTCTGAAATCCCCCATTTTCCAATACCATCAACAGTTAAATGCCCAATCCAATCTGGAAGTTTATACTTTGTTTCTAGAATAGCTGTTAGATCAGCTTCCGGTAATTCGTTATTTGAAATAGTCACAATGTTTGAACTTGATTTATCAGCTACTTCATTAGTAGCAAGCCAGGTAACCTTAAACGGCCCAATAGTTTGAACGTATTTCCCACCAATTTGCAGGTTCGTATTCCCTAAAATATATTTAAGCGCTTCATCAGCGGTGACACCACCTGTACTTTTAAATTTTTTAGTCCCACTATCACGACCAGATGATGCATCTTGGTCAATGTCAACACCAGAACCAGTAGTATACTCTACAAATTGATCGAAGCACCAATTCTTGGGCATTGGAAACCCGAGGTTACCGCTCCATCCATAAGACATATTAGCCACAAAGAAATTCGAAATTCCCATACTTTCTGCCGCATGTAGGCAAACATTCCGTGTCCCATATAACCCAGTTTTATAGCCTAAGTCAGTTAGTGATGCTCGTACGGCTTGCAAGTACGCAATAACCGTACCCTCGATGTCTCCATCCTGTAAATCTAAGTCCGCTGCAAAGTAGATCACGGTACCGTCTGGAAAGCCGAGCGCACGATCCGCATATGCTGCTAGGTATGCGTCTTTAGTTCCTTGTGATTCAGTGAAATAACTAACTTCATACCCACCGTCCTCATAGATAGGAAAAATCGAAAAACCCGCAGCAGTTAATTTACTAATTTCATCAGATGTCAAGTTCTTGGCTTTTTTGGCACTACCCGTTCCGACAGATCCCGTTAAGTAACGGCCAACGATTGAAAAACCAGCTTGGTACAGCCGTTGAATCATACTAGTATCTGTCAGTTGGGTTGCGCAATCAAAGGTATTAGAATCTCGACCGGTATCACCATTACTAGTTAGAAGTCCTTTAATCACTCGCAAATCAGCTACGCCTGAATAAGTCGAGGCACTACTTAATGAGCCATCGGGTAAAATCATAAACTTCCTAAAAGCCACAATCTCATTTGCAACAGTAGTGCTGAAATACCCATCAAAGGCTCCAGACTGATAGTAGTTATTCACATAAAGCCCATACTGAATTAGTTTAACGATATTACCATGCTCGCCGACCTTGACAGTGGGCGTCAAAGCAATAGTTTGATTACCGTAATAACCATTGGCCTCACTGGGTGACATACCTTCGATAGCCTGGAGAGCATAGATTAGTGCCTCATTTGTGTCGCGCTGATAGATTCCATCACAAGGTCTAATACCAATATAACTCTCATAATTGGCATTTAACCATTGCTGCATTGCCCGAATTTTAGCATCTCCATTTTGGACTAATAAAAAAGCACTCATATCAAATAATGCAGCCATCAAGTTAGTTGTCATTGTACCATTGGCAGTAATACCAGCATCACTTTGTAATTTCTTAACTGCTGCTATCGTATCAGCCGAATAAACAGTTGAAAAATCATTTGGTGAAATTCCTTTGCACCAAAAGGCTCTTTGAATTAGCTTGGCAACATTACCTTTATAATTAAGCTTCAAATTTGCAACGAAGCCATCTACCGCCTTCCGGGTGGCATTACCAAACCCCTCACCTTGAATATCAACCATTACTACCTAACAATTGGCCATTTACTTATTTAAATCATTTCGGTGAGACCACAACCGACCAGAAGCTACTAGAAAGACGGACATTAGCAAACATACACAACAAAGAAAAAAACATGCTGTGCTATATTCAGTCATTGCATATCATATCATGCTATGATATGCTTTAACTGTAAACAAGGAGGCGCCCTATGAAAATAATTACTTTTTCTGCTATTAAGGGAGGGGTTGGCAAAACAACCTTAACTTTCAATTATAGTGAATGGCTGTCTAGCAAAGGCTATAACGTTTTGCTGATTGATAGCGACCACCAATGCAGTCTGACCCAAACCTATGATATTTATAAAGACCATGGCACCTTAGCTAACATTTTTACAAAAGATAGTGAAAAAGTAGAAATTATTGAATTGCACAAAAACTTATCAATTATTCCTGCTTCTATGAATTTAGATATGGTCAACAATGATCTTCAAACGAGAGCCAACAAAGAATTACTAATGTACATGTGGTTCTCAGACAATTATGACAAACTGAAAAAATTTGACTATGTATTAATAGACACACATCCGGATTTTTCGACAATCACGCAAAATATGATTGTAATTTCAGATTTAGTATTTAGTCCGATTGAACCAAGTGAATACGGTTTTATTTCCAAAAGTAATTTGGAATTAAGAATGGAACAATTAAAACAAGAAGTAATTAATGTTGAAAGTCGTAAAAGCTTTATCACAGCAGAACTAAAATTTATTGGAAATAGAATAAAACATAATACTAAATCTTCACATGAATTTGTGGAACAAATGAAAAAAGATTCCAGAACCATTGCCTTAATTCCTGAAAGAGAAGTATTCAATAAAACAACTCTTAATCATGAACCGCTGATCAACATGGAAAAAGGCAAAAGCTCAACTCCAAAAGCAAGGGAATTTTTTGAGAAAATTGACAAAATATTTGATACGTTTACTAAGCAATAATCATATCATGCTATGACATAGTGTGATATGCTATCGAAAGGATCAACATCATGGCATTTGAAGATAAAATGGACCAATTAAAAAACAGTATGAACAGCAATCCAATAACAAATGAACCTCCTACACCTAGAGTTTCAAAGTCTTATACTTTAAAACAAAACGTTGCTAATGAATTGGCCAGACGTGCCAAAGGAAAAGAGTTAACAGCTTCCAGATATTTAGAACAGCTATTGAAAAAAGAGTTCAATCTATAATTATGATCAGCCAGAAAATTCATAAGTACAACAGCAACTACAATAAATGTTACATTTTTTGGTTAATTTAATTAAAACATCGATTGAATAATATTTGCTAGTATATTCAATCGCTTGTTGGTTCCAAACTAAGAGCTGGTAAAGTATACAAGATCAAATAATGTTGCTGGAAGATAAGCGCTATGCTAGACTAAAACTAATTTAACAACCGAATAGAAGATAAAGCTAAACAGAAAAAGTCCTTGATTCACGGGGAATCAGGGACTTTTGGTTTAGCAAGTAGCTATCAGACAGCTACTTAGATTCAGTCGATTTTAACTTGGCGGTGAAAATCGACTGAACATTGTTCTTAATTTGTAGGTTAATTATACCGCAAACCAGTCCTAGAGGACAAGTGAAGGATAGTTAAAAACAAATCAAAGCCAATGGACTAAGTAGCTAACCGAAGCTATTTAGTCCATTTTTTGTTGTTAGAAATTAAAAAAGTTGCCGAATGGGCAACCAAGAATAGGCACATGCTGGTAAATTACAAAGCCCTCACGGCTAAATGAATGCTTTGTAATTTAGTTAAAGCATATCAGATTTGTATTTTAAAGCAAATCTAATGTTTTAGCAACTCTCTTTCGAGACAGTGTGTGTCAGTTGAGAAGGGAAGTTTTATAATGAATCAAACTAATTTCAATTTTATTGAGTCGGAAAAAGCTTATGCAACTCGTTTTTTCCAATTCCCACAGGTTTTAATTTATGGATCTCAATATAAGACATTAAGTGATAGTGCAAAATTAGGATATATGATTTTACACGATAGACTAGATTATTCATTGAAAAACAACTGGGTTGATGAAGATAACAGGGTTTATTTCATTTTTACAAATCAAGAACTAACAGATCTTATGGGCTGGTCAAAAAAGAAAGTGATTAGGGTAAAAAATGAACTTGAAAACCAAGGATTATTATTTCAGAAAGCCATGCACTTTAATCCCAAAACTGGTAAAAATGAACCAAATAGATTGTATTTAGCAGATTTAGAAGTTACCGCAACAGACATTTATACAAAATCTCGGCAACAAGAGCCACGAACCCTTGGTACACGCGAAAGTGTCAAAACGGAACCTTCGCGGAAGTTCGTTAAAACCCTTGATACACGCGAAAGTGTCAAAACGGAACCTTCGCGGAAGTTCGTTAAAGATACACCACAAACCCTTGATACACGCGAAAGTGTCAAAAAGAGTCACAATCTAGACTATACTAATAATTTAGATACTAATAGATATAATATAGATACTCAAAAGTTGGACTTTTCCACAGCCCAATTCTCACCAGCAGAACTAGAAAAGCAAAACAAGGATTTGGTGAACCATGCTAATGATTTCTTAACTGATAAAGATAGTGGCTTACCGGTTTTCTTAGAACCCGAAGCCGTACAATTACTTAGTTTCTGGTGCCGCACCCCGCAACAAATGCGCCGGTTTATTGGTATCATTCTGAATGCTAAATATCGAGTTGAAAAGGATCATCAGGACATTGGCGTCATAATCCCACTTGATGATGAGGAACTGAAGCCTTTAATGACTAAAGCCTTAAGACGCTACTTTAACGCCCTAAGAAGCAATGAGAAACATATCAAGAACGTGGAAAACTACTTGTATGGCACCATGCAAAACCTATTTGGCGTTTGGTGGAATCAACAAGCGGCTAGAGAATATGCTGCCAAACATCCCGAAGAACAGAACACTGACAATGAGCACTCTTGGAATTAAACGTCATATGAGCTCATTTAAGCCGTTTTAAGCGTTGCAGTGCATAATTATATTAAAACTGCTTTAAAATCACTCAGAAGCAAAAATAGGGGCCTTAAGTGGTTAAACAGGCGATGACTGAACTAAGCGAATGTGAAAGGAGCTTTTTAAATGACCAAACCAAGCAAAGAAGTCGAAAAAATAGAGCAATTGTTGGCTGGCCCCTGGGCAATCAACATTCAAAAAATTTGGGAGCAAGCAGCACATAATCAAGATCCTGATAAGCGCAAGTTGTTTGACGCGTTACACAATTACCTCTTAGATAAACGCCAAGAGAAAATTATCAACGAAAAGCATTTCGTGATTTAACATGAGTGAGCTAAAAAGATACCTCATCGTAGCTGGTATAAACGGCGCTGGTAAAAGCACTTTATATCGCGCGAGACCCGAATTATTTACTCACTCCAAACGATTAAATGCCGATGAAATCCTACAAAAAATGGGTGGCGATTGGCGTAAAGATCGTGATAACTTTAGGGCAATGCGCGAAGAAATAAAACAATTCCAGCGGCTTTAGATATCGGGCGGAGTATCCATGTTGAAACAACCTTGGCTGGCCAGGGTAGGGCGCAATTGAATTTAATTGATCTGGCTCACCAAAATAGTTTTGAGGTAACACTTTTATACGTGGCGTTAAAAAACGAAAAAGTAACAATTAATCGAGTTCATGAACGGGTCAAAAAAGGTGGGCACGGGGTACCAGATGAAGTTGTTAAAAAACGCTATAATCAATCAAATCATAATTTAGCAGCAGTTGCATTCAAAGCTGATAACGTCGTGATCTGCGATAATAGCCAAAAATTTGTATCAGTTTACAGAAGAGAGCATGACCAGGTAATTAAAAATAATTTGCGATATTTTCCTTGAATAAACCCCAAAATCACCTTTGAAGCAGCCGTTCAAAAACAATTAAATTCCTTTGTTAAAAATAATTCAGATTTAAAAATTAGAAATCCCATGAATGATTCAGAAAATAAAAACGATCGGCCTAGTTATTATTAGGTTGATCGTTTTTGAATTTATTCGGCTTATGGGCATTAACATAACCGGCAAATGTTTTTAAAAGTTCTTCGGTTTGTTCAACCGAGAGATTATCAGCTTGAAAGTATTTTTCGAGCAAAGCCCCTTTTTGAATTAATCGGCGAGAACGGGCTTTGCGGGCTTGCCGATTTTCGTAGTATTTAGATTGCCGTAATTTGAAATCTTCTCGCTCAATTTTTTGTTTTAAACGCGCTTGTTGCTCAACTAGTTTTTCATATTGATTAGGCATAGTCATTACCACCTAACTATTATTGGTTATTTTGAGCTTGATTTAAAAAGGCGGCAACTTTTTTAGCAATCATTTTAATCTGTGGAGTGGTAAGTGTCCCATAATCCAAATTGGCTGATCTAATGATTTGCTTACCGAGATTTTGTTCAATTTTATTTTTTTCAGCTTTAATCTTTTGATTAAGCTGTTTTAATTTGGCTTCTTGTTTTTCTAAGTTACTTTGAGGCATAATGATTCCTCCAATCGTATTAAAAATAATCACCGACACTATATCATACAGAGAACGTTAAGTCAAAGTATGAAAGTTGAAATAGCGAAGCGGAAGGCATACACTATAAGTAAATTTAGGGGAATCAGAAGACCGAGCAAAACGAGGTCAATGCGCACTTACACGTCATCAAAGATGACGTTGTGCCAAACCCATTAAAACCTGTATTAGAAGTCGCCGATGGCGACAACAAAGTCAAACCCATAGAATCAAAGTGAGAAGGTGACTGATATGGCAATTTTTCATATGAGTTTTAGTAATATTAGTGCTGGGAAAGGACGAAGTGCGATTGCCAGTGCGGCTTATCGAAGTGGTGAAAAATTATTTGATGATCAAGAAGGTCGCTACTATTTCTATGCTCGGTCAGTCATGCCAGAGAGTTTTATTTTAACTCCTAAAAATGCACCAGCATGGGCCAGTAATCGAGAACAATTATGGAATGAAGTTGAAAAGAAAGATCGTAAATCAAACTCACGGTATGCAAAAGAGTTTAACGTGGCTTTACCAATTGAGTTAAGTGTAGATGAAGAAAAAACATTATTAACTAAATACGTGCAAGAAAACTTTGTTGATCAAGGCATGGTAGCCGATGTAGCGATTCATCGTGATCACCCAGATAATCCACACGCACACGTGATGTTAACCAATCGCCCATTTAACCCCGATGGTACTTGGGGACAGAAAACAAAAACCAAATACATTTTAGATAGTCATGGTAATAAAACTAAGACCCCTGCAGGGAATGTGAGAAACCGAAAAATTTGGTTGGTTGATTGGGATAAAAAAGAAAAAATAACTGAATGGCGGCACAATTGGGCGGCAAGTGTAAATCAAGCTTTAGAGCAAAAAAACATTCCTGATCGGATCAGTGAAAAATCATTTGTGGAACAGGGAATAGCTGACACACCAATGCAACACGAGGGAATCAATAGCAAACGGCATGAAAGAAAGGCATTTAATCAACAAGTTAAGAACTATCGTAAGTCCAAAGCTGGCTATAAAAATATGCAGGAGAAAGTAGTTAATCGAGGCCACTTGGATAGCCTAAGTAAACACTTCTCGTTTAACGAGAAAAAAGTGGTCAAAGAGTTAAGCCACGAACTGAAAACTTATATTAGTTTGGAAAGTTTAGATGATAAGCGGCGCATGCTATTTAATTGGAAAAACAGTACCTTAATTAAGCACGCTGTTGGTGAAGATGTCACTAAGCAATTATTGACGATTAACCAACAAGAAAGTTCACTAAAAAAAGCAGACGAACTCTTAAATAAAGTAGTTGATCGCACGACTAAAAAACTTTATCCAGAGCTTGATTTTGAACAGACAACCGCGGCTGAACGACGGGAATTGATTAAAGAAACTAATAGTGAACAAACGATTTTCAAAGGCAGTGAATTAAACGAACGTTTAATGAATATTCGTGATGATTTATTGACCCGACAATTATTGACCTTTACCAAACGGCCATACGTTGGCTGGAAGTTATTAATGCAACAAGAAAAGGAAGTCAAAATCAAGCTTAAATATACGCTGATGATTCATGATGATAGCTTAGAAAGTCTAGAACACGTTGATCAAGGTCTACTAGAAAAGTATTCACCAACCGAGCAGCAAAAGATTACTCGAGCAGTCAAAGACCTACG
>NZ_BAAFRU010000027.1:0-21390 GCF_045862015.1 Levilactobacillus muriae | reverse complement strand
GCTCTAAAACCTGATTGACACTAACTGCCCAATTATGACGCCATTCAATTATTTTTTCTTTCTTATCCCAATCGACCATCAGTATCTTTCTACTCTTAGGGTACTTGCTAGTTCCGGTATATGTTTTGTTGCCATTATCATCTAAAATATATTGCTTTTTGCTCTTAATTCCCCATGTTCCATCTGAATTAAACGGCCGATTAGTTAACATCACATGAGCGTGCGGATTATCTGGGTGGTCGCGATGAATTGCCACGTCGGCTACCATGCCCTCATCAACAAAATTTTCTTGCACATATTTTGTCAGTAATTCTTTCTGTTCGGATTCACTTAATTCTACCGGTAAAGCCACGTTAAACTCTTTTGCATAGCGTGAGTTTGATTTACGATCTTTCTTTTCAACTTCATTCCACAACTGCTCTCGATCACTCGCCCATTCAGGTGAATTTTTTGGCGTCAAAATAAAGCTTTCTGGCATGATCGATCTGGCATAAAAATAGTGGCGACCTTCCTTATCATCAAATAGCTTTTCACCACTTCGATAAGCGGCACTGGCAATCGCACTTCGTCCTTTACCAGCACTAATATTACTAAAACTCATGTGGAATATTGCCATGTCAGTCACCGTCTTCCTTTGATTCTATGGGTTTTGACCTTGTTGTCGCCATCGGCGACTTCTAATACAGTATTTTAGCACGATTTACCCCACAATAATTTAGTGGGGTGTAAGTGCGCATTGACCTCGTTTCACTCGGCCTGCTGATTCTCCTGAATTTACTTTTAGTGTATGCCTTCCGCTTCGCTATTTCAACTTTTATCCTTTGACTTAACATTATCTGTATGATATAGTGTCGGTGATTATTTTTAATATGATTGGAGGGATCGTTATGTCGCAAAGCAACTTAGAAAAACAAGAAGCTAAATTAAAACAGCTTAATCAAAAGATTAAAGCTGAAAAAAATAAGATTGAACAACGGCTAGGTAAACAAATCATCAGTCAAGCCAATTTAGATTATGCTAATTTGTCTAACGATCAGATTAAGCTTTTAGCCAAGCAATTTTCTGAATTTTTAAAGGTAAAGTCCGTAGATCATTAGCCATACGAGATGGGGAAATTCCATGTCTAATCAATATGAAAAACTAGTCGAGCAGCAAGCGCGTTTAAAACAAAAAATTGAGCGGGAAGATTTTAAATTACGGCAATCTAAATACTATGAAAATCGGCAAGCCCGCAAAGCCCGTTCTCGCCGATTAATTCAAAAAGGGGCTTTATTAGAAAAGTACTTTCAAGCTAATAACCTCTCGGTCGAACAAACCGAAGAACTTTTAAAAACATTTGCTGACTATGTTAACGCCCATAAACCGGGTAAATTAAAAAACGATCAACCTAATAACTAGGCCGATCGTTTTTATTTTCTGGATCATTTTTTGGCTTAATTTCTGGGTTTTGATCCGCAAAATCTTTTAATTGTTCTTGGATTCTTTTACCAATTTCGTCTTCAACTGATTTAAGCTCTAAGTTTGCTCTAATTTGTAATCCTTGAATGCCATTGTCATATGTCCACCGTTTAATTTTAGCCATGTCATTAGTTCGATAATAATTGGCAATTAGTTCGTTCCATTGATCCCACTTATCTAACGGCACATTGATTAAGCCTGAACCACCGTCAATCATAATTTTATTAGCACTTAAAGTCGCCGTCCTTTTGTTCCCGTCCCAAAAGATTTGTTGGCGCATATTATGATACATAACAGTCAATGCTTTATCAGTGGTCGTTGTTTGCGGATCAGCCAAAATTTTTTGTAAAAAGGATTGTTCTTGTTTTTCGTTAATTAAGGGTGGTTCAAAAAAGGCTTCACTGCCTAAATCAACTCCTCCTTTTCCTTGCCGTAATTCTCCTGGTACTAAGGCGTCTTCCGCGGCCACAATCTTGTTAATTTGTTTTTCCATGGTTAACGTTAAAGGGGCATTTTGATCAGTGATATATTGCCACCCACGCTTTAAGTTAACAATTGTCAAAATATCTTCAACAGGAACGCCTGCCACACTCATGCCGTCCATAATGGTTTGTGTTTGCGGCAAAGTGGTATTTACGCCTTCAAAGCGGGCATTAGTGTGCACTAGCTTGGTAAAATTTGTTCGAGCAAACCGTTTGTTTTCTGCAACTGTAAATTGATACTTGTCCATATATGCTTGTGTCTTAGTCATATTTTGTACCTCCTTTTCATTCCAACCACTGATTCATTGACTCGTCCATGTTAAATCACGAAATGCTTTTCGTTGATAATTTTTTCTTGCCGTTTATCTAAGAGGTAAGTGTGTAACGCGTCAAACAACTTGCGCTTATCAGGGTCTGGATTATGTGCTGCTTGTTCCCAAATGCCTTGAATATTGACTGTCCAGGGGTCAGCCAACAATTGCTCTATTTTTTCGACTTCTTTGCTTGGTTTGGTCATTTAAAAAACTCCTTTCCCATCTTTCTAGATTAGTTATCGCCTATTCAGCTATTTAAGGCGCCTATTTTAGCTTCTAAACGGTTTTAAATCAGTTTTAATATAATTATGTGTCGAACACTTAAAACGGCTTAGATGAGCTTATATGCTGTTTAATTCTAAAAGCGCTCATTGTCAGCGTTTTGCTCTTCGGGGTGTTTGGCCGCATATTCTCTAGCCGCTTGTTTATTCCACCAAACCCCAAATAGGTTTTGCATGGTGCCGTACAAGTAGTTTTCAACGTTCTTAATGTGCTTCTCATTGCTTCTAAGAGCGTTAAAGTAGCGTCTCAAGGCTTTGGTCATTAAAGGCTTCAGCTCCTCATCATCAAGTGGGATTAGGACCCCAATATCCTGATGATCCTTCTCAACTCGGTACTTAGCATTTAAGATAATGCCGATGAAGCGACGCATTTGTTGTGGGGTTCGGCACCAGAAACTAAGTAATTGCACAGCTTCGGGTTCTAAGAAAACTGGTAACCCACTGTCTTTATCAGTTAAGAAATCATTAGCATGATTTATGAGATCCTGGTTTTGTTTTTGAATTTCTGCTGGTGAGAAGTGAGCTGTGGAAAAGTCCAACTTTTGAGTATCTATATTGTATCTATGTTTATCTTTTTCTTTAGGTTCTTTATATAGATTAAGTCCATTTTTTGAACTTCCGCTCGTAGCAAGGGTTTGAGGGGTGTCGTCAACGAACTTATGCGGAAGTTCATTTTTTGAACTTCCGCTCGTAGCAAGGGTTTTAACGGTCTCCCGCGGAAGTTCATTTTTTGAACTTCCGCTCGTAGCAAGGGTTTGAGGGCTATTTTGACCATATTCACCGCGTAAATAGACATCGGTTGCTTTAACATCAAGCTTAGATAGGTATAAACGGTTCGGTTCATTCTTTTTAGTTTGCGGGTTAAAACCCATTTGTTTCTGAACGAGTAATCCGATTGATTCCAGTTCTGTTTTTGTTTTGATGGCTTTTCCCTTTGAGCAATTAAACAAGTCCATTAGTTCTTGGTTGGTAAAGATAAAGTAAACATGACCCTCACTATCAACCCAGTTATTGCGCAAAGAATACTCTAATCGGTCTTTGAGGACCATATAAGCTAATTTAGCGTCATTGCTTAAATGTTTGTATTGATCGCCATACATTAATACTTTAGGAAATTGGAAAAATAAGGCTCCATATACGTTATCGGCTTCATAGTAATTGAAATTTGTTGATTTTGTCATAATTAAAACTCCCTTTCTTGACTGACATACGCTGTCTCAAAAGAGAGTTGCTAAAACATTTGATTTGCTTTAAAATACAAATCTGATATGCTTTAACTGAATTACAAAGCGTTCATTTGGCCGTGAGGCTTTGTAATTTACCAGCATGTGTCTATTTCTTGGTTGCCCAGTCGGCAACTTTTTTAATTTCTAACAACAAAAAATGGACTAAATAGCTTCGGTTAGCTACTTAGTCCATTGGATTTAATTTGTTTTTAACTATCCTTCACTTGTCCTTGTGGACTGGTTTGCGGTATAATTAACCTACAAATTAAGAACAATGTTCAGTCGATTTTCACCGGCAAGTTAAAATCGACTGAATCTAAGTAGCTGTCTTGTAGCTACTTGCTAAACCTAAAATCCCTGATTCCTCGTGAATTGGGGATTTTTTCTGTTTAGCTTAATCTCTTTATTCGGTTGTTAAATTAATCTTAGTCTAGCATAGCGCTTACCAAGCGGCAACTTTATTTGGTCTTGTATATTTTGCCAGCTTTTGGTTGAAACTAGTAAGCGATAGAAGGTACAAGTAAATATTCAAATAATATAAAGACACTAAAATGCTTAGCTGTATTAATATCAAAAGCACTAAACATAAGGAGTATAAGTAATCCGCAGAAATAAGTAATAAACAGGGACATTATTTGTAAAATTCTCACGAAAATACGACGGTTACCACTGATTTTTTCAAATAATAGCTGTAACCAATACTGCATTGGAAATAACCACTGTCGAATAAAAAGGCGGTCATCTACTAGGTGCTTTTTTGCAATTCCAATGACTGGGATTATCCAAAAGACAATAAGGCTGGTAAACAAAAATGTATCATTGATTGGAATTCCCATAATATCTCCCCCCTTAAAGTGACATCACATATTTTTTATAAGCTCATTTAAAAATTTGGAGGCAGATTTAAAATTATGTTCTTTGGCCAGACCGTCAAGTCTTTTGCGTGCGCTAGGTTGAAGTGAAAAGGTATAGTTCTTAGTACGTTCCTCTTCATCTTTAAAAACAGGAATAACAAGTTTATCTTTAGTATCAGTTTGCTGTTCTGTTTCATTTTTTTGTAGTGCCTTTTTTATGTTTTTGTTCTCTGGATCGAATGCCATAGGTAGTCCTCCTTTATAATTAACATGTACACGTATTGAGCATACATGTGATTAACACATGTACAGAACATTTATAATTTTTCCGTGATTTCATTAAATGTTTTGTTCATACTCTCAAAAAATTCATGTTGATCAATATATGTTTTGTGGTCTTCAGCCATTTTTGAAAGAGATTTTTTATCCAACGTTGAACGATTGAATAGCTCCTTTTCTGGAACTGTAGCCAATACACTGGGATCGCCTTTTAAGGCTTTTAATAACTCGCGAGATGATCTTGTGTTGTGCTTAATCATGTTGGCGATAAAAAATAATTTGGTCGTGACATAAGATTTTCTAGTAGAGTAATCAATGGCTTCTTTGCGTAATTCGTTAATTCTTTCTTCTAGGTTAAATTTTGCATTATACCCATGTTCGCTAGGTGTGATTGGACTAAGAATAGCATTACTAATGATTACTGCATTCTTGGTAGCAGTAGAAAAATCTGGGTGACAATCCAAAATAATATACTCGAATTTTCCTAAATTTAAACGCTCATAATTATCTGACAACCACATGTAAAGGAACATGTTTTTGTTAGTCTTATTTTCAATGGTACGCTCAATATCGTCAAGGTGCATGTCTCCGGCAATTAGACTAATATAAGCACTTATTTCATGTATTTTGACTTTCCCTCGATCTAAGAAAATGTTGCCAACGGTGTCTTGATTGTCGTAAATGTTGTAAGTCTGGGTTAAATTACTTTGGTGGTCTAAGTCAATAAATAAAACATGCTTGCCATTTTTGGCTAACCATTCACCATAATTAAAAGCTAGGGTAGTTTTACCAACGCCGCCTTTTATAGCTGAAAATGTGATAATTTCCATTAGTGTTCCTCCTTATGCATACTAAGCGTGTTTAATAAACACATTTGTAAGTATAATAGCATGTAATAATCACATTTTCAATTTATACGTGTACTTTATATTTATAAGTACACATATAGATGCTTGGAACTCTTGCTTTTAACCTGCTCTTTAAAACGTCTTTGCTGCGTACGTTAATTCCATACTTTTTCATAAGTAACATGGATAAAGTTCACTGGAAATATTCACTTAATACTTGTTGTTTTATTTTAGCTGAAAGAATAGCAAAACTCCCTGAGTTTAGATTTACTACAACTCAGGGAGTTCGCTTTACACCAAGAAAGGCTATCTTTTTTAGTAGTGGCTAACCCGTAACTTTCAATTAACTATCATCGTCCGTTATGGTCGAACTAGAAGCATTAATAAAATAACCTTCAACATAGTGTCAATAAGTGGTTAGACGACAATTTATAAGATTATTTTAACAAGATCCAGCACATGTTATTACACCATAATCCTAATGTTTCGAATGTCTTTTTAAATTATCAGCAATACTTTTAGTAGAAGATTTCATTGCTTCTTCATGGCTTTTCTTGGTAACAAAGTAAAGCCAATTTGGAACTAAAATAGTTGCAGATCTAATATTAACAAATATAAAATCTTGAATAGACCTTAAATCTTTAACAGAAATTGAATATCTATTTTTATCTATAGAGTGAATGATATCATCTATCTGGTTAATTAGTTGAGTTTCTGCATCTAGTAAAGCTTTAAAAGTGATCCAATAGTTTATAAATTTGATAACAATTGGAATTGTAGTAACGATAGCAGCATCCATAACATGTCCCCACATATAATCTTTAAAAGTAATGCCAGCGATAATAAGCAGAAGAAACATGCAAAGTAATCCACCTATAACATTGCTACATATTTTATGAAGCTGTATATTCCAGATTACATTACTCCTTTGACAAATAATTATATTTAATTTAGCTGAATCTAAATTCGGATTATGATACCAATCTTTTAACTCACCTTGATTTTTATTTTGTGAGAACTTATTAATAATCTCTGGGCTCGGTTCTCTGCCAACTAATATTTTATTCCAATTTAGTCCAAATATAAGAGTGTCAAACTTTTCTTGAATTCTTGTAGCGCTTTTTATTTTATCTTTTGACCACTGAGTTAGTAGGAGAGAAACCACAGTGATGATGGTTGTAATGAACTGAATACAAATTCTATTTTTAATAAAAAGTACAAGAATAATTGGAGCTAATGTTGACAAAAAGCTAAAAAATTCTATAAATTTTGCTTGAGAATATAAATGTCTTTGTGCAGACAATAATTGAATTGCTTCAGGCGTGTTTTGCTTAGCTATATCGAATCTTATCTTCATCGATCAGTCTCCAAAAAAATTTGTCCAAGATTTTATTGCTTGCTCACTCATGGATTCAGATTCGTAATTATTAGCTTCTTTTATCATGTCATGGTAGTATATCGCTTTTTCCTGAATTTCTAAACGATCTATATAATCCAAAGAATTAAGATCTCCTTGAATGCCCTTTCTATCTTGAACAGAACCTAAAACTGCTTTTGAAAGATAAAGAAGAAAATTTTCTATAAATTCTCGAGAGTTGGAATATATTGGATTAGTATCTATAAAGTCAAGAACCGTGGTCTCTAGTGCATAAGAATTAAGCTTACATACTGCGTTATGAGCCTTTCTCCAATATTTGATAATGCGCACTACTTCTCTTAGATCAATTGGGGTTTCTTTTTGATATTCTGTTAAATTTTGACGATCTATTCGCGGATCTGTTTTTTCCCAAGTGCCGTTCCCATTTGGAATGATGTAGTAGTAATACCCCTGCTCATCATCAACAGTTCTAAATCCAGGGACTATATCGAATCCCCAGTCGTAGCTTGATAATTCCAGTCTAAGTGCTTGCTGACTCCTTTTAATATCTGCCGACTGATATTGCGATATTCCATTCAATAGCTGTTTAAGATAATTCAAGACTTTTATAGAACTAAGCCCATTTTCTCCATCCATTTTCTTTAATTCTGGAGCGCTATCTGGAACATTTACAAACACCTGATTCCATTGAGACGTATCTAAATTAGCGGTGCTCCCCTTTGCCGAAAAGATAATCATTTGGTCAACATCGTCAAGAGGTCTAATCTGTGTCTTTCGAGCAAATGATCCCATTTTTAGTGCAAATTCTGAGTCCGAGTATAATTCAAGGTTTTCCTCGTTTTTTTGACTAAGATCTTTAATATTTGAAGTTAACCAATTTCTACTAGTTCTTGCCCTTGCGCTTTTTTTACTATCTATATTTATGTTTTCTGAAACATAATTTTTAAACCAAGAATCTACAGACATGAACACATTCCCCTTTTTCTATCCTCGTTTTCAACCCGTGCTTTTATAGCATATTTGACACTTACCAGACTGGATCTACATTATTATCTCATTTAAGCATCATCGTTGTACATCGAATTTCTTTCAATCTGCCGAAAGTTAAAGGAATTCCGGTTCAAGCCGTGACCAGTGGCTCAACGGCTTATTTAAAAATGATGCGTAGTCAGGATCAAACTGACTTAGCCAATAATATGACCTCATCTGGTAGTCAGTTAAAGCCTACAGCATTAGCTGCTAATGGTGTCACTACCAGTACGGCTGGTTCTGGTGATCCGTTTGGTATAGTATTTGGCGGTAATAGTTACGGTTTTAGCATATTCTATAATCCTAATGCATCACCTGGTTTGCTCAACTATGGTAGTGCGATGCAGGCACAGGGTGATATTGGTTGGAGCTTAGCGATGGTCAAAAATTTTAGCTCACTTGGTTTCAGTAATATTCAAGGAACAGCTAATGTTAATTTCTATGTTGATGTAGCCAAATATCAAGGTAACGTTGCCGATAGTTCTAAGCAGTTAACTGCTGGTAAGCTACCACCTTCTCCACGAGTCGATGGTTTGTTTGATATGAAGATCGGTATTTATGGGACAAACCAGTTAAAGGATCCCTTCTCTAGTAGTGCTAGTCGGACAACTGCTGGGAAAACGCCATTGGAATACGCATTGGTTGATCCAGCTGCAACACCGTTATCAAGTACGATTACGACTAATATGACTTCTTGGAACGCCTACGCTAGCCCGTGGGACACCAAGAAATCGCTGAATGCGGCGACTTCAGCCTGGGAATCGGTCGGCGGGGATAAAACGCGGTTGAATAACGTTTCGCTGACGGACACGTTAACTGATCGAACGGTCACGTTAAATACACTGACTGATGGGGTGATGGTGACCAAAGGTAAAGGCACCGATGCCGCGGGGACCGATTATTCTGGCACGACGGCGCCAACATTAGGTGCAGTTGGGACTAGTCGTTTTGCCCGAGTCGTCAATTATTTTGACACTACAAAAGGTGATGCCACTACTGCGGCCATCGACAAAACAACTAACACTAAAGCAGTGCTGACGACTAAAGCTTATACGGCGGCCACGGCTGGCAAAGCTGCCCCTAGCACGGATGCCACTTTGACCTTACCAACTTTGACCACAACGGCGAATAAAAGTTATCTCTACTATATGGGGACTAGCGCTAGCTCGGCAGGTACGGCGATTCCGATTCTTGGGGCACCGCTATTCTTCAATCAAACCAACACGCCCGCTGCACCGACGATCAACTGGAACAGCGATAACGTGTATTATATCAAGAAAAGCGAGCTCGCCAGTGGCAAAACGGTGGCGCTGAAAGGGACCTGGGTGGACGATTACGCCAACGCTGATACGATTAGTGCCAGCGATAATAAATCAGGCAATACGCTGAACAACTTTGCCAAGGTGGAAGCAACCGATAGTAAAACCTTTAGCTTGAATATAAACAGCGGCACCAGTACTTCAGCGTTGAATCTAGGAACTGACAGCACTTTGCTGGGCTTGCATACGATCACCGCAACGATCAATCGGCCGACGCTGAAATTAGCCAACGGTGAAACGATCACTTCCAACGCCGCGGCTAAGGCAACGGTCAACGTCTATGTAGTCGATGATTCGGTCAACTATGACGTCACCGCACAGAAGTATATTTCAAATAACGGTAATCAATTGACGCAACAATACGTGCACGGCCCCACGGCTAGCAACGGCCAAACCGGCGACACCGTAACGATGGTCGACGAGTTTACCAATAAGGGTACGACGATCACCACACCGATCGTCGTGGTACCATTGGCCGCGCAGTTGAAACAAGTTGGCACACCAACGGTAACCGTAGATGGTAAGGCGGTGACCGCGCAAGTGGTGCCAATGAGTGGCTATTTTAACATTTCCTGGGCTGGCCCAATCGCTAAAGGAAGTCAAGTTGTTGTCAGTTATCAAGTTCAAGCAACGGCCGCGTTGCCGGCTAGTGGGTTGACGCCAACTGACGTGATGATGGACCAAAGTTCCTATGTGGTCGATACCAACAAAGTGACGTTGCTACCAGCCGCAACCACTGGTGGGATCGAGATCACACCGCCAACGAATTTAGAATTCGGCACGCAAACGACCACGCCAGGGACGTATAAAAATACCGATGGCGATAAAACACTGTTGGTCACCGACAATCGGGCAACGCCAGGACCGTGGACAATCACCGCGCAGTTGAGTGATTTCACCGCTGGTAGTCGCAAACTCACTGGCGAAGCGGCTAAGATCAACTTTGGCACGCCTGCTTTGAGTAGTGCGATATTTACTGCCGGCGGGCCGGCCAATCAATTAGTCAGTTACGATTACGCTGACAAACAAACCAGCATGTCCTATGTTTTCAAAAATATTCAGTTGCAGTTAGCCGGCAACAATATCCAACCAGGTGATTACCACGCAACGATCACTTATTCGTGGACCGATGGCGTCAATTAGATTACCACTATGGCGTAAAAGCTAAATAAACACTGTGTCCAGTAGTCGGCCTGATTACTTTGTGACCAAAGATGAGCCGCAAGGTAGGGAGCTATTCTAATAAATCTAATAAAACGTGTCGCAGCGTGTTTAATGTTGCGACACGTTTTATTTATATAGTTTTCAGAAAACGGTCTACCATAAATACAGATTTTATGTATCATATTATCATTAAAATAGTTGTGAAATATGCACGTATGTCACGTTATTGTAAGCGCTTAATATACTGTTTTAATCGTGTTTCTATTGGTGTATAATTGAGTCACAAGCAAGTGACCAGTGCTTACTTGTTAGGCTGTATTTTGAAACGAATTAACATGGGGTTTTCATTTTAATGAAAACGCTATATTTGTTTAATATTGCTAAGGGGTGAGGTGAGGTACCAATGGCAGTAAATATAGATGCGGCACGGTTGCGTCAGGCTTATTTATTTAATACCGGCGCTGACTATCGGAGTTATTTCTGGTTAGGTTGTCAGCAGATCGCCGCGGCACGATTTAGTTTCAGTGTTTGGGCGCCCAATGCGCAGGCCGTTTATTTAGTCGGTAGTTTCAATGAGTGGCAGGAAGACTTACCGTTGCTTGCACAAAGTGATACCGGTATTTGGTCAGTGGAAACGAGCCAACCACAAATTGGTGATCTGTACAAATTTTTGATCGTGACCGCCGGCGGCCAACGGGTGATGAAAATCGATCCCTACGCCCATCAGTTTGAAAAAAAACCGGGCAATGCAGCGATCGTCATGCCGCTACCGCAAAAAAAGTGGCGTGATAGTCTGTGGTTAGCGCGGCGAAAGAAGTTTCTGCCTTATCAGCGACCAGTCAATATTTACGAGGTGCATTTAGGTTCGTGGCGGCGGCATGCGGATGACAGTTATTTATCTTATACTGAATTGGCGCAGACTTTGATCCCTTATGTTAAGCAAATGGGCTACACCCATATTGAATTGATGCCGATCATGGAACATTTGTTGGATGCTTCGTGGGGTTATCAGTTGATGGGTTATTTTGCGCCGACTAGCCGTTTCGGTGGCTTGACTGACTTTTTAGATTTTATCGAGCAATGCCACCAAGCTAATATTGGGGTGATCGTGGACTGGGTGCCGGGGCATTTTATTCGCAATACTGATGCGTTGGCCCAGTATGATGGGACACCAACGTTTGAATATCAGGATGCTTTTCGGGCGGATAATCATCGTTGGGGATCGTGGAACTTTGATCTAGGCAAGGCGCAAGTGCAAAGCTTTTTGATCTCTAGTGCGCTGTACTGGCTGGATTTTTGCCATTTAGATGGCTTGCGGGTCGATGCGGTCTCGAATATGTTGTATTTGGACTATGATGCCGGCAAGGAAGGCACGGTCAACGCAGCCGGTACAAACGCCAATCTAGAGGGAATCGCCTTTATCAAAAAATTGAACCAGACGGTCTTTCGTTATCATCCCGATATTTTGATGGTGGCCGAGGAGTCTAGCGCTTATCCGCAGGTCAGTCATCCGGTGGCTACTGGCGGGTTAGGCTTTAATTACAAGTGGAACATGGGCTGGATGAACGATACGTTACGGTTCTTCGAATTAGATCCGCTGTATCGACACGCCCAGTTCAATTTATTGACCTTTTCATTTATGTACACGTTTGATGAGCAATTTGTCTTGCCGTTTTCCCACGATGAAGTGGTCCACGGCAAGAAATCACTGATGCACAAGATGCCAGGTGATCGCTATAATCAATTCGCCAACTTGCGAACATTGATGGTTTATTTGATGTTACATCCTGGAAAAAAACTGACGTTTATGGGCAGCGAATGGGGCCAGTTCCTTGAATGGCGTCATTGGAGCGGCTTAGAGTGGGTCGATCTAGCTGATCCGTTGAATCATAAAATGCAAGAATTTGTGCAAACGCTTAATCAATTGTATCGGCAGCAACGGTCATTATGGGAACAAGATCATCAGCCAGCTGGCTTGACCATCATTGACGCCGATGATCCAGCTAGTAATGCATTGAGCTTTTTACGTCAAGGTAAGCATAAATATGATTTTTTAGTCGGTGTGTTTAATTTTATCCCACAAGAACGCCAACATTTTCGTGTTGGGGTTCCTTATGCAGGGACTTATCACGAGTTACTGAATACGGAGTCCAAGGAATTTGGTGGCACGTGGACGAAGTTGCAAGGGACTTTTACTGCTGAAGCGGTTCCGTATAAGGGGCAACCTTATAGCATTCAAGTCATCTTACCGGCCGCTGGGGTGTTGATCATTCAGCCACAGCGTGTTCGGTAGAAAAAGGGGGCAAGGAGAGGCGTCCAGCGCTTTTCGCTAATAATGAAACATGATATGTTAGGTATTATTTTAGCCGGTGGTCAGGGGACCCGTTTAGGTAAGCTGACTAAGTCGACGGCAAAGCCAGCGGTTCCTTTTGGTGGTCGTTACCGGATCATTGATTTTACGTTGAGTAATTGTGCCAATTCAGGGATCGATACAGTCGGCGTTATCACCCAATATAAGCCACTGGAATTAAATGCGCATATTGGTAATGGTGCTAGTTGGGGTCTAAACGAGCAAAATGGTGGCGTGACGGTTTTGCAGCCATACTCGGCCAGCGACGGGGAGAAGTGGTTCAAAGGGACGGCCCACGCGATCTATCAAAATATAGAATATATCGACCGGATGAACCCGACTTATGTGCTGATCTTGTCAGGTGATCATATCTACAAAATGGATTATGAAGCGATGCTGGCGTATCATCAGGCGAAAAAGGCGTCGCTGACGGTGGGCGTCATTCCGGTGACTAACGAGGAGGCCAAGCGCTTCGGCATTATGAATACCGACGAGACCGAGCGGATCATTCAATTTGAAGAGAAGCCTGAACAGCCGAAAAGTAATTTAGCGTCGATGGGCATTTATATTTTCAATTGGGCTACGTTGAAAAAGTATTTACAGGACAGTTACGCGACGGATGGCAGCTTGGAGGACTTTGGTCATGACGTAATCCCGGCTTATTTGGAACATAATGAGGCCGTGTTTGCCTATGCTTTTGACGGTTATTGGCGCGATGTCGGGACGATCTACAGTCTATGGCAGTCGAACATGGAATTTTTATCACCTAATAGTACGCTGAACATTGGCGATCTTAACTGGCGAATCTATTCGAAGGCGCTGGCCTTGCCCCCAATGTTGTTGACAGAAAGTGCCAAGGTGAAAAATTCAATGATCGTGGATGGCTGTTATGTGGCGGGCACCGTGACGCATTCGATCTTGTCACAAAACGTTAAAGTCGGCGAGAATTCAGTGGTCAAAGACAGCATGGTCATGCCCAACGCTGTGATCGGTAAAGATGTGGTCATTGATCATGCCTTGATCGGCGAACGTGCGATCATTGGGGATGGCGCGCGGGTCGTCGGCAGTAATGAGGAGATCGCGGTGGCTGGTTATCGTGAGGTTTTAGGAGGTGAGCAGCATGAAAAAGAATAGATTGTGCGCCATTATTAATTTGATCGAACCTGCCGAAGCGTTACTGCCGTTGACTGAACAGCGGCCATTGGGAACCTTGCCCTTTGCTGGTCGTTACCGCCTGCTGGATTTTCCACTTTCTTGTATCAGCAACGCCGGGATCAATACTGTAGCACTATTTTTACCGCGCAATGGCCGCTCAGTCGGCGATCATGTGCGTAGTGGTAAGGATTGGGATCTTGATTCACTGCGCGGGGGTGTCTTCACCTTTCCATACAATGATCTAGCGGTAGTCGCGGCCCAGCAACAAGCAGAGGCCCGCCATCATTTTTATGACAATTATATTCAATTTTTGCGTAAATCTGGGGCCGAATATGTGGTTATTTTAGGGACGCAAAATGTGAATAATATTGATATTAGTGCACTGTGGCGTTATCACCAACAACGGAACAATGAGATGACCACCGTTTATAAATTCTTACCGGCAGAACAAGTGGCCGCTGATGATCAGGTAGTGACGCTGACTGAATATGGTAAAGCCACCAGTATTTTACCGTTAGCAGAAGCCAATATTCCAGCGGCAGCGACGATGGTGCCAAAAAGTTTGGCGATCCATATGATCGATGTGCGTCGGTTGATCGAATTATTACAAGAGGCTAATCGTCAAGGTCAAGCCGGCGGTTTAAATCTGGTGCTAAAACATGCCGTGATGCAAAATAATACCAGTGCCTTTGAATATACCGGCTTTCAGGCTAATATTCGCAGCATTCAGGATTTTTACGCCGCTAATATGCAAATGTTGCTGGAGAAAAATTATCAGGCGCTTTTCTTCAGCAAGCAACAGATCTTGACTAAAGTTAAAAACGAGATCCCCAGCTTTTTCTCCCGCGATTCACAAGTGGAAAATTGCCTAGTGGGGACCGGGAGCTATATTGAAGGCGCCGTTACTCATTCAGTGATCTTCCGGAATGTGTTGATCAATCGGCGGGCGCGGATCAGTGATAGTGTGATCATGCAAGGCAGCCGGATCGGCGCTGGTACCGTGATCGAGCATGCGATTTTAGATAAAAGTGTTGTGATCGGGCCTAACCTTAAGCTGATCGGAACCGCCGAACAGCCGTTGGTGATCGGTAAAGGGCAGCACGTCTATCAGCAAAAGGAAGTGGTGACGCAATGACGAAAATCTTATTTGCTGCGGCGGAGGCGGCGCCATTTTATAAAACCGGCGGCTTAGGCGATGTGGCCTATGCCTTGCCTAAGGCGTTGCAGCGCGCCGGCAACGACATCCGCGTGGTCGTTCCCTATTACCCAACAAAAATGCCTGCCGCTTATACTGAACAGTTGACGGACGTCACTAATTTTACGGTGGCCGTCGGTTGGCGCCAGCAGTATTGTGGCATCAAAACTTTATTGCTAGGTAAAGTCCGCTATTATTTCATCGATAATCTTTATTATTTTGGCCGTGACGGTTTGTATGGCTACGCCGATGATGGGGAGCGTTTCGCCTTCTTCCAATTAGCCTTGTGCGAAATGATGGCGCGGTTTGATTTTATTCCTGATGTGTTGCACGTCAACGATTGGCATACCGCGTTCGTGCCGGTTTTGTTGCGGGATAAATATCAGTGGATCAATGATTACCGCGCGATCAAAACCGTTTTGACGATTCATAATTTACGCTTCCAAGGCGTTTTTGATCCAGTGGTGCTCAGTGATCTTTTTGGCATCGGTATGGCAACGTGGCAAGAAAATGGCACTAAATATTTCGACCAAGTCAACTTTTTGAAAGGCGGCATCAACTACGCCGATGCGATCAATACCGTCAGCCCGAGTTACGCCCAGGAGATCCAGACGCCGGCGTTTGGCGAAGGCTTGGATGGAACCTTACGCCAGAACGCATACAAGCTCCACGGCATTTTAAATGGCATCGACAATGAACTATACGACCCAGCAACCGATACTAATTTAGCAGCGAACTACACCGCCACTGACCGCACAGGTAAGGCCGCCGATAAGCAAGCCCTGCAAGCTAGCTTAGGCCTACCCCAGCGCAAAGAAGTGCCGCTTTTTGCCATGATCTCGCGGCTGACCAGCCAAAAGGGTGCCCAACTATTAGTGGCAACGCTAGACGACTTTTTAGTCCGCCATGACGCCCAGGTCGTGGTATTAGGCACTGGCGATCCCGATTTTGAGCAACAATTACGTGATTTTCAGGTCCGCTATCCCGGACAATGTGCAGTGCGCATCACTTTCAATGAAGCGCTGGCGCAACAGATCTATGCTGGCAGCGACTACTTTTTGATGCCGTCAGCCTTTGAACCATCCGGCTTATCCCAAATGATGGCCATGCGCTACGGCAGCATTCCGGTGGTCCATCTGGTCGGGGGGCTACGGGACTCCGTGCAACCCTATAATCAATACACTGGCGCGGGTACTGGCTTTGGCTTCGATAATTATAGTTCGGTGGTACTAGGCGAGATCATGTCTTACGCTTATCGAATCTACCACGAAGACGCACCGGCTTGGCAGCAATTGCAGCAACAAGCAATGGCGCAGGATTTTGATTGGCGGCATTCGGCGCAGGATTACCAGCGTCTCTATCAACAAGTGATTGGGTGAGAAAAAATGAAATTAACCACGGCACAATTTAAGACGGATTATCGCAAACTTTTAAAAACATTGTACGCTGAAGAGCAAGATGAACTATCGACTAGCGAGCAGTTTTTAGTGTTAGGTAATTTGGTGCGCCAATATTTAGCGGATCAATGGCAACAAACGACTGCCGAATATAACCGCACACAGCGCAAGCAAGTCTATTATTTTTCGATCGAATTTTTACCTGGCCGCTTACTGGAATCTAATTTATTGAATTTAGGTATTTTGGATACTGTGCGGGCCGGGAGCAAAGAACTAGGGCTGGATTTTGACCAGTTAGTCGCGGCCGAACCTGATCCTGGCTTAGGTAACGGTGGGTTAGGTCGGTTGGCGTCCTGCTTCATGGATTCACTGGCATCAATGCAGATCGCCGGCAATGGTAACGGCATTCGTTATCGTTACGGCTTGTTCAAGCAGGCCTTTATCAACGGGTACCAAGTTGAATTGCCAGATGATTGGTTGCGCAATGGTAACGTGTGGGAGGTATGCAAGGAAAGCAAAGCCTGTACTGTGCGTTTCGGCGGCAACGTTTATTTGCGCCGTGATGAAGCTAGCGGGCAATTAGTGCCGGTTTACGAAAATACCCAAGACGTTTTGGCGGTGCCTTATGATACCGCGATGTTAGGCTACCACAATCATGTCGGCAATACGATGCGTTTGTGGTCAGCCGAATTACCACCGCAGGCCGACGATCATTACTATACGCAAGCCGATAAGGCCGCAGTC
The DNA here is from genome assembly GCF_045862015.1 of Levilactobacillus muriae. Taxonomy (NCBI): domain Bacteria; kingdom Bacillati; phylum Bacillota; class Bacilli; order Lactobacillales; family Lactobacillaceae; genus Levilactobacillus; species Levilactobacillus muriae. Next base: position 3,917 of record NZ_BAAFRU010000027.1, on the reverse strand, counting down.
GCGCGGATCACTGAAGTTTTATATCCCGATGATTCCAATTATGACGGGCAACTATTACGTTTGCATCAAGAGTATTTCTTTTCCTCAGCGGGGGTGCAAAGCATTATTCGCCATTATCGGCGGCACCAACAAAGCTTAGTTGATCTTGGTCGCCAGATCGCGATCCACATCAATGATACCCATCCCACCTTGGTCATCCCTGAATTGATGCGTATTTTGCTAGATGAAGAGCATCTGGATTGGTCGGTGGCGTGGAAGATCACAACTCAAGTGATGAGCTATACTAACCACACGATCTTGCAAGAAGCGTTGGAGAAATGGCCTCAGGATATGTTGGCCCGTGAGTTACCGCGGATCTACCAGATCATTGCTGAGATCGACCGCCGTTTTCGGGTAGAAATGACGCCGATCTACGGTGCCGAGCGGGTCCAACGCAGTGCCCCCTTTGGCGATGGTCAAGTGCGAATGGCTTATTTGGCGGTGATTGGCAGCCACAGTACCAATGGGGTGGCCAAGTTGCACACCGAACTGTTGCAACGGGATGTTTTGGCCGATCTGTACGCGATCTATCCTGAACGCTTCAATAATAAAACCAACGGCATCACCTTGCGTCGCTGGGTACAATTAGCCAACGAGCCACTAAGCGAATTGTTGGATCAGCAGATCGGCAGCGGCTGGCGCAGTGCTTCCAGCGAATTGAAAACAGTCAAAGCTTACCAAAATGATCCGGCTTTCTTGGCTAAATTAGCCCAAGTTAAATTAACCAACAAGCAGCGACTGGCGGACTATGTGGCCGCAACGCTGCAGATCAAAATTGATCCGATAGCATTATTTGACGTACAGATCAAGCGCCTGCACGCCTATAAACGGCAATTGTTGCACGTGCTAGGCATCATTGATCTGTATCAGCGAATCAAGGCCGCGCCAGATGAACATTACCAAGCGCGGGTCCATATTTTTGGTGCTAAGGCCGCACCGAGCTACTATTATGCCAAGGAGATCATTAAGCTGATCAACGCCTTGGCCGACTTAGTGAACCACGATCCGGCTATGCGCGATCGACTAAAAATTGTTTTTCTACCGAATTACAGCGTGTCCTTAGCGGAAAAAATCATTCCCGCTGCCGACATTGGTGAGCAGATCTCCACTGCCTCTAAGGAAGCTTCCGGAACCAGTAACATGAAATTAATGGCCAATGGTGCCTTGGCGTTAGCGACCTTAGATGGTGCCAATATTGAGATCCGGGATGCAGTTGGCGCCGACAATCTATTTTTATTTGGGCTGACTGTTGACGAAGTTTACGCTTATTATGCGCAGCAAAACTATCGCGCCCAAACTTTGTACGATCAGTCACCACGAATTCGTCGTATTCTGGACGCTTTAGTTGATGGCACGATCCCGGGTATCCAAACTGAAGGCCGCGATATTTACGATTCGTTGTTGCGCTTCAACGATGACTATTTTGTCGTCCGCGACTTAGAGTCTTATTTAGCCGCACAGGCACAAATTGATCAAGCTTATCAGGATCAGAACCAGTGGCAACAGCGGGCCCTAGAGAATATTGCCTTTGCCGGCCGTTTTTCTGCGGATAAAACGGTTAACCGTTATGCCGAAGATATCTGGCACGTGCACCATCAAAGCCGACCAGAAACGAAATAGATCGGTTATAGTTTGTAGAAATCGAGCAAGTGGTGGTGTTAGCGCTATTCTGCACCCGCTTGCTTTTTAATAAAGGGGCAATAGTCGTGTACTATAATTCGTTTGGACTTGATTTTAAGTCGCCGTTTGGGGCGGTGGTACAACAAACACCGATCACATTCCAATTTAAGGTAGCGCCAGCAGCCACTGGCGTTTGGTTGGTGATCTATGCGGATGGTCAGTGGCAAACACCGACTAAAGTCGCTTTAGCAGCGGTGGCAGCGCAGACTTATCGTGGCGAATTTACCCCCACCCAGGCAGGATTATATTTTTATTATTTTCAGATCACCCAGGCAGGGCAGACCTTTTATTACGGCTGTCAAGACGGTGGTTACGGCGGAACCGGCGTGGTTTATCAAGCGCGCGCCGCCGTCCAAATGTACCAGCTGACGGTGCTTGATTCTGTTGAAACGCCACCACAATGGTACCAGCAGGCGATCTTTTACCATATTTTTGTGGATCGCTTCGCTAACGGCAACGCGGATGGCCACGTTAATGCGCCTAAACCGAATAGCTTTATTTATGGGACCAAGCAAGATCGGCCGCTTTACGTCAAGGATGCCAGCGGGGAAGTTTTGCGCTGGGATTTTTATGGCGGTAACTTGAAGGGAATCATGACCAAGCTAGATTACCTGCAAGAATTAGGCGTGACCGCGCTATTTTTAAGCCCGATCTTTGAGGCGGTGAGCAATCATCGTTACGATACCGGCGATTACTTAAAGCTAGAGCCAATGTTAGGCAGTTTAGCTGATTTTGACGCTTTGCTGCAGGAAGTGCATCGCCGGGGGATGCACCTTATTTTGGACGGTGTGTTCAATCACGTGGGGGCAAATAGCCGCTATTTCAACCTTAATCACACCTATGATGGCCTTGGTGCCAGTGAGTCGCCACACAGTCCCTACTACAATTGGTTCAACTTTACCGATTTTCCAGCTAAATACAAGAGCTGGTGGGGCGTCACTGATCTACCAACAGTCGATAAAAATAATACAGATTATCAGCAGTTCATCTATGGTCCCGCCGGCGTGATCGAGCAGTGGACGCAGCGTGGCGTGGATGGCTGGCGGCTGGATGTCGCCGATGAATTACCGGACTTCTTTATTCATGGCATCCGTCAGCGCCTAGACCAGTATCCGCAAAAAGTCTTGATCGGTGAAGTTTGGGAGGACGCCTCGCACAAGATCGCCTACAACCAGCGGCGCCATTATTTGGCTGGCGGCATGTTACATGCGGTAATGAATTATCCGTTGCGCCAGCTGATCCTGGACGTGCTCCAAGGCAAGATCGACGCCCAGACTTGGGTGCGCCGATTATTAACGTTAAAAGAAAACTATCCCCGCAGCACCTTTCAATATAATTTCAATAATCTAGGCACCCACGATACCAAGCGTATATTGACCGTACTGGCCGGCGATTACCAGCACCTGGCACTAGCCACGCAACTACTACTAACATTGCCAGGCGTACCCTGCCTTTATTATGGCGATGAAGCCGGCCTTACCGGCGACGTTGACCCGGATAACCGCCGCTTCTTCCCTTGGGAAAATGAAGATCCGCAGACGATGCAGCTTTACCGGCATGCGATCCAGTTGCGGCACGAGCGCCCTTGGTTGGCGACTAGTGCGTTTCAACCGTTTTATTTCAATAATACGTGTTTTGGTTATTTGCGGTATGCTGATGCCCACCATTACAGTATTTTTCTGTTGAACGTTGGCACCACTGCCCAGCGCGTGTTAGCCACTGAATTAGTCGCCCCAGCGATGTCGGCGCAGCAATTAACTTTAGTGCAGCAGTGTTGTCCGCGGGAGCTAGCGCCAGGTTCATTGCAGATAATCGATAATTAAGCGCGCTTTCTAGCGCGCTTAATTTCACTTGAAGTGGCAATGGATAGTTAAATTAAAGTGATCAACTAGCAGTTGCTAGGTGGTCACTTTTTAATAGCAACGCAATTTTTATTTTTGGTAGATTGTAAAATTTAAGTTGAACATATTAGTGGACAGAAAAACCCATAAAGGTCTTTAATGGTGTCACCACAACATTCCATTAGAAAGAAGGACCTTTATGGGCACCACTATTTTATCATTTGAAGACCGCGTTGTCATCGAAACACTTCATCATGAAAAGCACTCACTTCAATATATTGCCGATTATTTAGGCTTTAGTAAAACCACTATCTTTAATGAGGTTCATCGCTTAGCTGGTGAGTATCACGCAGTTAA
>NZ_BAAFRU010000026.1:0-23613 GCF_045862015.1 Levilactobacillus muriae | reverse complement strand
TACAACGGCCAAAATTTTGAGCGAACGCATCGAGGTTTCAAGCAAATTCAAGATACGTTAGAATCCATGTATTAGAAGCTAGCTAATGGGAGAGGACTTCCATTTACACAAAAAATTTGACACTCCCTGAAGAATTTGTCGTACCTGAGAAAATGACTCATTCTAATCTGCTATATACTTACAAAATACCTAATTTTACGATTTATGTCATCAATAATAACTACACAATGACAATCAAATACGTTTTACCAGATGGTACGGCTGCACACGAGGACACGGTTGTTCATGGTTATGCGGGGAAAGAGCCAGCTACAGTTGTCAGTCCATCAGTGAATAACTATGTGCCCGATCAAAAAGAAGTTAACGTGAGCTTTGCAAAGGATGGGGCTTACGTCACAACCGTTCACTATACGACTCCTAGTAGTCAAACGGGAACATCCCCTTCTACTGATCTGGCAAACTTGACGGCAGATACCACCGCAACCGTGACAGTTGGTCAAAAAGTCACTGCTGCCACATTCAATGCAACGGCGACAGATAGCAATGGGAAGTCTATTCCTGTCACGGTAGATACCAACAAAGCCAATCTGAAGAAGCCAGGAACTTACACGTTGATTCTTAAAGCAGAAAATGGAAAGACTAAGACCGTTACATTGACTGTAAAGGCGGCCAAAGCTGCAGTTGGCGCGGTGGCTCCTAAAAAGTCAGCAGTTTATGGGCTGAAGAAGTTATACTTATATCAGAAGTCGACATTTAATAAGACCCAGCGGATAGCAAAGTACGTGAAGGTACCGCGTACTGATCGACCAATGTTCGTGGTGATTGGTTATGGGTATTCACAGTCGGGATTACGCCGCTACCATGTTAAAGACGTGAATCAGAATAGTAAAACGGCTGGTGAGACAGGATATATCACTGCACGAAAGGATTTTGTGGACTCAGTTTACTATCAGAAGGCAGTACAACGGATCAAAGTCGTGAACAAACATGGGGTTAATTTATACAAGAACTCGAATCTAACCAAGCAGATGAAACATGTTAAGCGAGACAAGACTTTAAAGGTTGTTGCACTGAAAAAGCATAATCTAACGACAAGGTTTGTTTTGAATAATGGCCAGTATGTCACCGCCAATAAGAAGTTAGTAACGGCTGTGAAGTAAATAATATCCACATGAAAAATGGCGACCAGTATTGGCCGCCATTTTTCATGCGAATATTATGAAACCTAATTTAAGTTTTCTACCGGAAAGTGCGCCTTAAAGTACCCCGCCATCACCTGCAAATGATGTTCCAGACTCAACTGCTTTACCACACCCAGTCCGGGGAAATGTTGTTGCTCGTGGTAGGCAGCTAACTGTTGGGCCGCCGGTGTCTGTGTAGCCGCCGGTTGTTGTGGCAACCACGCTGCTAGTTTAGCCACCGCTTGGAAAAACTTTTCTTTGGGATGGCGGAAATCGTCACGGTCGGTGGAGACGAAGCGGTGGATGCGGAGCTGATCGCTGCGAAAATACGTGAGGTGTAGGGTGACCGCCTTGGCGGGATAGCTGTGTTCACTGTAATGGCCGCCGCCAATCGTGTAGTCGCTGAAACCAACGTAGTTATTGATGTCAGCCGGCGCCCAATCGTCACTGAAAAAGCCATCCTCAATATCGGCGTAGCTGCGGTCGTGTTCCGGGAACCAAGCATGATCGAAGAGGCTAACCGTTGGACGATCCAACAGCTGACGAATGCGGGCTTCCGGCGGCACTAATAGGTAGTCGGGCGCCGTCAACCAGCCGGCGTGTTGCGCTGTTTTAAGCGCATCATATTGCCGGGCGACCAGTAATGTCTGGTGGCCCGCCGACGCTGTAAGACTATCTGGAATGAGGGTGGGCGTCAATACGTGGCCAACAATGAGGTTGGGATTATCCTGATACGGTCGCCAGTCGTTAAGCTTCTCTTGAGTCAGAGCGTAGTCGCTAACGGTCGGATTTGCAATGACCACGATGGGGTGATCATGCGTCACAAAGGCCGCGATCGTCTGGGGCAGCGCCCGAATATCACGAACGGGTTCGATGATAGGGATGATGTTGGCTGGCAAAATTTGCTGTTCGGCGATGGACTTAAGCGCTTGCAGGTCGTACTGCCGGCCACGAAAGTAAGGTAAATAGAGCATGTGTCAGTCCTCCCTTAACCGTTGTTGCAGGTTGTGGCGTTCTAAATTCAGGGCATCAACCTCAGTCTGAAGGGCGGTGACGGCGGCTGACTGGGTATCTTCAATGAATTGGTCATAAAAGTTTGCCTCGGGATCATAGATATCGTAGTGTTGATGTCGCTTCTTCAACTCCTGATAGAGGCGATCGGTGCTGTACTGTTTTAGCCCGGTTTCCATCTGTTTTGCCTTGTTGACCTCACGCGCCTGTGAGGCAATAAATCGGGTGGTCAACTGACTAGCCGGCACTTGGAGGTCTTGCCGTCGTGGGGACCGGGCGACGGTCAGATAGCCCGGGGTAACGGGAGCTTCGGTGGCGGTTGCCAGCATGTCCTTATCGAAGGGCCGGTAGATCAGAACACCAATGCCGGCGGGAATCTCGTCGGCCACTTCCTGATAGAGTTTCAGGGGCAGGACAAAGTAATTGTAGTGGCCGATAAAGGATAGCTTGGCCTTGGAGTGAAAGTCTGATTTGGTCACCTTTAGTTCATAACAGCGCCATTCAATCGACAGGTCTGACATTTCTTGGTAACTGAGGGTGTCGACAATGCCCCTATCATCGGGCATGGTCACCTCCTCAACGGGGAAGGCACCAGCTTCTTTGCAGTAGTAATACAGTGTTTTTTCCAAAGCAAGGGTGAGTTTGGTTTTCATGAAGAGGCCTCCTGATGCCAGAAATTTTGGACGGCAGTCGTTAGTTGTTCGGGACGGTAGAGGCGGCGGAAATGCTGCCAATGTTGTGGGTAAAGGTGGGTGTAGCGCGGACTAGAGAAGCGCTGATCCATCAGCAGAATAATGCCAACATCCTTAGAGCCACGAATCAAGCGCCCAGCGGCTTGAAAGACGTTGTTCAAGCCGGGGAGCTGGTAGGCAAACGCAAAGCCCTGCTGGGACTGTTCGTCGAAGTAGTCGCGAATCAGATCCGTTTCGGGGTTGATACCCGGGAGACCAACACTGACAACACCGACGCCGATCAGTCGGTTGGCCTTGAGGTCGATTCCCTCGGCAAAGATGCCGCCGAGAAGAGCAAAACCGACCAACGTTTCTTGCGGATCGGCCACGAAGTTAGCGAGAAAGGCGGTGCGGTCGGCCTCAGCCATCTTGGCCTGCTGAATTACGGTTTTAATGTGTGGGTAAGCCATGCTAAAGGCTTGGGTCACGTCGAGCAGGTAGCTATAGGATGGCAGGAAAATCAGATAGTTGCCGGTCTTACCATCCACTAGCGTCTTAATGGCCAGCAAGATATTTGCGAGGTTGGCGTTGCGTTGTTTGTAGGTTGTTTGAATATAATTGGTGACTAAAATGGCTTGGTGCTGCGGTTCAAAGGGCGAATTGAGCTGGTAGGCCAAGCTTTCAGTGTCGCCGCCGAGAACCGTTTGGTAGTAGTCCATCGGCGAGAGGGTCGCCGAGAAGAGAACGGCCCCGTGACCCAGGGCCAAGCTGTCGGCCAGAAAGGCGCTGGGATCCAAACAGAGCTGTTTAATGGTGATATTGCCGTCCGCCACGCTCAGGCGCATGCGGTAGGTGTCGTCGTAATAGTCGCCGATTCGCTGATAACTAATGGCAGCGAAGTAGTAGTCGAGGATGCTCTGCGTGAAGGGCGTCTGCGGTTGGTCGACCAGCCAATCGTGGATAGCTTCAACCAGGCGAGACAAGTCGTGGTTGAAGTCTTCTGGTGGTGTGAGAAAGGTGCTGTCGGTCTGGCCGTCTTGAAGCAGCGGCGCCACGATGTCGTCGAAGGTCGCCCGCAGATCCTGCAGTCGGCGTCGTAACTTTGGTGTGGCTTGCTTGAGGTCGCGGCTCTGCTCAACCAGGCGGTCTAGCGGTCGACTGGTAAGTTCCGCGGAATACATTTCCCGGGAACGGTTGACCAGGTTGTGGGCTTCGTCAATTAGGAAGAAATTGTCTGGATCCTCGGCGGTAAAGAAGCGTTGGAGGTGGACTTGAGGGTCGAAGAGGTAGTTGTAATCGCCAATGACGATATCACAAAGGAGACTCGCGTCCAGTTGAAATTCAAACGGATCGAGCATGTGTTTGCGGGCATAGTCTTCAATGACGGGTCGTGTGAGCTGGTCATTGTGGTCGATAAGATCGAGAAGAGCTGGTTTTAACCGGTCGTAATAGCCCAACATATAGGGGTTCTCATCAGGCTGCAGGTCGGCTTCTTCCGGGAATTGAATCTTCTCCTTGGCCGTGAGCGTGATACTTTTGAGCTTGAGGCCCTGACTTGCCATGAGGCTGACGGCCTCCTCAGCCACGGTTCGGGTGCTCTGTTTGGCGGTTAGGTAGAAGATGCGTTGGATAATGCCCTCACCGATGGCTTTGATCGTCGGAAATAGGGTGGAAATCGTCTTCCCAGTTCCGGTCGGGGATTCGGCAAAGAGCCGCTTATTGGTGAGAATTGTCTTGTAGACGGCGACGGCGAGCTCGCGTTGGCCTGGACGGTAATGGCCGAAGGGAAACGTGAGCTGCTGGATGGTTGGGTCGCGGCGTTCACGTAGATCTGAGCGAAACTTCAGCCAGGTGATGTACTCGGCAATAACCTTATCAAAAAATTCTTTGGCGGCTTGACGACTGATCACTTGGTCCGTCTGGGTCGTTGTCTCCGTGTTGGTCTGGAAATAAGTAAGGGTTAACGTGACTTCATCGAGGTCAGTTTCTTTTTGCATCAGTAGGTAGGCGTAGAGCTTGACCTGGCCCCAGTAAAGCGTCAGGGTGTTCTTGCTGAGTTGGTCAAAGACAGTCTCAGACGTTTTAATCTCTTCGATACTGGCACCATCGTCGGTCAACGTGACGCCATCCGCGCGGCCGTGAAGCAGGTAGTCGACGCCGTTTAAAGTTAAATTCAGATCGAGATAGTATTCTTTTTGATAATTCTCTCCGCGCTGTTTTTGCAGGCGACGGTGGATGCGCGCACCCAGGAGCGCTGTGTTCTGACTATTGCTGGTGCTCCCTAGATCCCCGGTTCGCAAGGTAAATTCAACTAATTCACGAACCCCCAGTTTAATTGACATGCGCTTATTGCCTCCATTTCTGGCAATAAGCATACCATACTTTTAGCTGACTTTGAACGCGTGTTCGTGGACTAGTTTTACTTTGTGAAATAATGTGAAAAGTCTTGGCTTTCAATATGTAATCGCTTACAATAGAAGGAAGAGGTGATCATGATGAAGACAATTGGATTTCCATTATTTGAAGAGATGCCAACCGTTGATGAAGCCCCAGCGTTACAGAAAATTTGCCAGAAGCATGATGGTAAAGCCAAAATTAAGGTCCGCGATCTTGAGATCGATCCAAGTCAACACGAAGAAGTTGCCGAGCTGACAGGCTACGCGGGCCATTATGTTCAGATAGTTGCGGAGGGCCCGGATGAAGCGCTACTGGCCGGTGCAATTCACCAACAATTGGCAGCTGATAAGTATTGTTACTAGTCGCTTGACGACGGCTAACAGATTCGCTAAGCTCAGGTTAAACAGAAACTCAAGGAGACTTAGCGGTGAGCGAAGAACAGATAGCACGACTATGTGAAATTTCCCCCAAGTACGGATTACATTTGGCACATAAAGGATTAATTATCACCAAGGTAAACGACCAGCCAACGGAACTGGACACGACCAAGTACATGCCGGATCAGTTCATTGATTTATTAACACAGATTATTGGGACTAATATGAAGGCCGATTTGTGGGATTGGAAATAGTAAAAGAGTGCGCCAAGGAGCGGTTAGACAGTGAGCATTAACGTCAATAAGCAAAAAATTCCGGGTTTGGATTATTTGCTTATTGGGGTTAAGCGCAGCTGTCTGCTCCTTGGCGCACGTTTCGGCTATATAGGGTTAGAAAGCAACCCGTGAGCATTAACCCCATAAGGAGAAAAATCCCGGGTTTGGATTATTCTTCTTATGGGGTTAAGCGCAGCTAGCTGTCTGCTGTCCCACGTTTCGGCTATATAAAATTAATGATAAAGGATCTGGGAAAGCTTATCCCAGGTCCTTATTTGATTCTACTTCAGACGGAACGATAAGGTGAGAGGCAATCGCAATTTTTCCCTGCTGGCCAGTGACTGCCAAATCGAATGCCTTGGCCCCAACCTCATTGAAATGATGATCTATGGTTGGTAGCCGTAATACTTCGCCAGATAGCTGATGCTCCTGGCCAATGAGATAGGGTGGTTGCTGGTTGTGTTCGTGATAGGCACGCAACAAACCAACAGCGTTATCATCGCCATTAGTCAGAATGGCATCGGGTTTAAGATGATGCGCGATATAATACTCACCAGATCGGTGGGCGTCAGCTGGTGTTGTCACATCGGTACGCATTAGTTCAGGTTCGGGGGCTTGATGGAAGATGGACTGATAACTGGTAACCATAGCTTGGCAAGTGGCACTTACCGCAACCGGTCGGCTAGCGAGTAGTCCGATTTGATGAAATCCTCGTTGTTTTAATAAATTAAATGCTGCTTGATAGGTCGTTAAACGTTCTGCATAAGCTGCGGGAATGGGACAGTCATGCGGATTCTCGCAGACAACAATGGTCCCATACTGACGATACCGGTTGAGTGCAGTCAAGGGTAAGCCATGCGATGTAAAGATGAGCGCATCATAAGCCCTTTGCCGCAAGTCCTGTAGGTATTGGAGTTCTAGAGTTACATTATATTTGGAGGGTAGCAGGACGACACGATAATTGGTAGCGAAGGCGGCACGCATGATACCGTGAACGAGTTGCGTGAAATAGGGATGATCAGAGTTCGGCAGGACTACCCCAACGTTGAAAGTCTTGCCACGACTGAGGTCACGGGCAACGGCATTGGGAACGTAATCCAGTTGATTGATGACTTTTTGAATCGCAACACGGGTCTCGTCCGAGACGTAATTTTGATGATTGATGACGCGTGATACAGTTGAAATTGAATAACCTGATAATTGGGCAATATCTCGAATATTGGTCATAATCATTCGCCTCGTAAATAATATTGAATGGCATAGGCCACACCGTCTTCGGCATTGGTCGTGGTCACCCAAACACCCTGGCGTTTAATTTCCGGAGTAGCGTTGCCCATCACGATGGGTGTGCCAACCGCTTTAAGCATGGGCAAGTCATTTTCACCATCACCAAAAGCTGCCGTTTCACTTGTATTGAGGTGATAATAGTCCTTAATGAACTGAACGCCAGTAGATTTTTGGGCAAGCTTGCTGGTAATTTCTAAATAGGTCTCGCCGGAGCGTTTGATACTGATGTCGGTGAGGTCCAATTGGCGCAATGCGACTGCCAAACGCTGAAGCAAGGCGGTATCTAAAGACATCACCATAACTTTGTAGAATGCAGTGTTGGGCTTTACTAGTAGCTGATCATAGGTTGTGATTTGTGCAGTTTGTCCAGTCAGTATCTGCTCTGTCAAGGTTCCGCGGTCAATACGCTCAGTATACCAGTTATTCTGCGTATAACAGCTGAGACTAACGGTTGGGAAGTTATTCTGAATCATACGGAGTAGCGTAGCAAGACAACTTTTGGTGAGTGGATGGGATCTCAAGGGAATGATTTGAGAACCGCGAACTTTGAAAATGAGCCCGCCGTTGAAGGCAATCTGTGGTCCGGTTAAGTTAAGTGCGGCCAATGGCGGTAACATTTCGATAGGGGCCCGTGCAGAAACTAGCGTTAGCGGGAGGCCGCTGTCCTGAATTGTCGCAATAGTTGTCGGACTGACTTGTCCGGTGGGCGTGAGCAGTGTCCCGTCGAGATCAGAAAAAAGGTAGGTAATCATCGTGAATCGCTCCTGTCTTGGATGGGTAAAGTCTACCTTCTGAAACGCGTTCGAGGTCAAGCAAAAATTAAAATTGACAGAAATGGCCGTTAATTAGGCAAAAAAACCGTTAGTCCGGTGACTTTAAAAGTCAATCGGACTAACGGTATTTGCTTTTAAGCTTCTTCCCAGCGGTTGAATTCTTGGGGATGGCTACTCAGATAGTCGATGGCTTCTTGGCCCAATGCCGCAGTTGCGGCATCAAAGTCACTTGGTGCATCAGCTTTATCGGCATCCGCTTCGTCCCGTAGGAAACCGGAAGCGAGGTCTAAATACTTCGTTCGCCGACCGATACCATTGTCCTTGAATAAGTCGTCTAGGCCGGTCAGATCACTCTTGCCGGCGGCAGCGACTTGCTGCGCTAAATCTGCCTTTTCACCCAATTTTGATGCGGCATAATCCATTAAGAAGTCGTTCATATCAACGATCATGGCGTGCCGTGCTTTACGTTCACTTTTATTTGCCACTTCTGGTCACCTCTTACTCTAATTCTAGCCATTTTACCGGCAAGACGCAATTAACGACCCACATTTACGCAATTAATCGTGTTTGGGGGTTAACTATCGAAATATAAAGAAATTTATTGAGAATTTGGCAACATTTACCGAAAATTTACACGATTGCTACGAATAATATATATTCATCGCTTAGAATCAGGGTTGTAAGTTACGGGGAGGCATTTTAAGAAAAGCTATCGTGATTCTTGAAATGGTTCTACTACTTTTAATGACATGGAGTGACAGAGATGAATAAGGGATCAAAGTTAGCAATGGGGATTGCAGCACTTAGCGTATTATTAGTTGGTTGTGGTAAAGCCACTAGCTCAACGAGTAGTAAAGGAAGTAGCGAGGCACTTTCTGGTAAAGTAACAGCTGTAGGGTCAACTGCATTACAACCACTGGCAGCCAAGGCTGGGGCCAACTTCACCGCTAAGAACAGCAAGGTTAATTTGACCGTCCAAGGTGGGGGTTCTGGGACTGGTTTAAGTCAAGTTCAAGCCGGAGCAGTTTCAATTGGTGATTCCGATATTTTTGCCGAAGAGAAGGATGGTATCAAGGCAGACAAGTTGACCGACCACAAGGTTGCCGTCGTGGGGATGGCACCAGTAGTCAACAAGGATGCCGGCATCAAGAACTTGAAGATGGCGCAAGTGAAGAAGATCTTCACCGGTAAGATTACCAACTGGAAAGAAGTCGGTGGTAAGGACCAAAAGATCGTCATCATCAACCGGGCACAAGGTAGTGGGACGCGAGCAACGTTTGAAAATGCCGTATTGAAGGGTGCAACTGCCCTTAAGTCACAAGAACAAGACTCTAACGGTGCCGTTCAAAAGATTGTTTCCACGACACCAGGGGCCGTTAGTTACCTGGCCTTCTCCTACTTCACGAACAAGTTACAAGCCGTTTCTATCGACAACGTAACGCCAACTGATAACAACGTGCAAACGAACAAGTGGAAGATCTGGTCCTACGAACACATGTACACGAAGGGCACGCCTGACAAGGCAACGACTGCTTTCCTGAAGTACATGGACTCAAAGGCCGTTCAAAACAGCTTGGTTAAAGACATGGGTTACATCAGTATTCATGACATGAAGGTTACTAAGGATGCTAAGGGTGTCGTTACCCAGAACTAGCACCGGAGATCTTTGTCAGTAGTCGTCACAGGGTGGAGGTGCGGTCGTAGCACCTTCACTTTTTTTAAGGGGGAGTCATTCAATGGAACAAACTAATTCACAGCTAAAAAACCAAGACACCCAATCACATGAGTGGGATACACGGTTGCATCACGCAACCAAGGCCACCCGTGAAGATTGGATTGGTCGCGGGATCAGCTACTTCTGTATCGGTATCATCATTCTCGTGGTCGCGTCGATGCTGTGGTTCATCACCTCGAAGGGAATTGCCACGTTTACGCAAAATCACGTAAGCCTCTGGAAGTTCCTATCGGGTACTAACTGGGCACCTGACCAAGGTCAAATCGGGGCGTTACCCATGATCTTAGGGTCGTTCGCCGTGACCTTCGCCGCCGCAATCGTTGCAACCCCGTTTGCGCTCGGCACGGCCATCTTCATGACCGAAATCTCGCCAGACCGTGGGCGGAAATTCCTGCAACCCGTCATTGAATTGCTGGTCGGGATCCCATCCGTTGTCTACGGGTTCATTGGTTTGGCCGTTATTGTGCCGTTCATGCGGCACGTGGTTGGTGGTTCCGGCTTCGGGATCATCTCGGCAACCTTCGTTCTATTCGTCATGGTCTTACCCACGATTACGTCCATGACGGTCGACAGCTTACGAGCTGTACCACGGTTCTACAAGGAAGCATCACTGGCCTTGGGCGCAACACGCTGGCAGACGGTATCCCGGGTTATTCTGCGCTCAGCAACTTCTGGAATCTTAACTGCCGTCATCTTTGGAATGGCTCGGGCCTTCGGGGAAGCCTTAGCCGTTCAAATGGTGATTGGGAATGCAGCAATTATGCCTAAGAACTTGATTTCACCAGCTTCAACGTTGACTAGTCAATTAACGACGGGGATTGGGGACACCATCGATGGGACGTTGCCAAACAATGCCCTGTGGTCATTAGCTCTAATTCTGTTATTAATGTCACTGTTCTTCAACGCACTGGTACGTTTCATAGCTAAGAGGGGGCAACTCAAAAATGAACGCTAAACGGACTGATTTCATCGCAACAGTCGTGATTGACTTGATTGTTGCTTCCGTCGTAGGAATACTTTTCTTCCTATTGGCCTATATTTTAACTGCAGGCCTACCTCACGTGAGTTGGTCATTTCTGACCGGTGCGACCGACGCCTTTAGTGGTGCTGGTGGCATTGGGGTCCAACTGTTCAATTCCTTCTACCTGTTGTTTTTGACGATGTTGATTTCCGTCCCCATCTCCTTGGGGGCCGGCATCTACTTGGCAGAGTATGCCAAGGATAACTGGCGGACTAGCCTGATCCGTTCCGCGATTGAAGTTCTGAGCTCCTTGCCATCCGTAGTGGTGGGGCTGTTTGGTTTCTTACTCTTCGTGGTAAAGTTCAAGATTGGGTTCTCCGTTATTTCTGGGTCGATTGCGCTGACCTTCTTCAACTTACCACTGTTAACACGGAACATTGAAGAATCACTCAGTGCCGTTTCGCGGAATCAACGTGAGGCGGGCCTATCACTGGGTCTATCCAAATGGAAAACCGAGCTGGGCATCATCTTACCGGTAGCCTTACCGGGAATTGTGACCGGGATTGTCCTCAGTGCAGGGCGGGTCTTCGGTGAAGCCGCTGCCTTGATCTACACGGCAGGGCAGAGTGCACCCGTGACCAACTTTTCAGACTGGAACCCAATGGATCCGGCAAGCCCGCTGAACCCATTCCGTCCGGCCGAAACGTTGGCGGTGCACATTTGGAAAGTTAACACTGAAGGTCTGGCCAGCAACGCAGCGGCCTTATCCGCTGCGGCTTCGGCCGTCCTGATTATTGCGGTTCTCCTCTTCAACCTGGGCGCACGGTTATTAGGAAATTACCTGTATCGGCGCGTCACGGCTAGCAAGTAGGGGGTGCAGTCATGTTAAAACAATATTCATTTGAAGAAACAGCGGTACAGACGTTTGACGATAAGACATCGTTAGCTTTGAAAACCGAGGATATGCAAGTCTTCTATGGCAGTAACCATGCCATGTTTGACGCGAACCTGGCTTTTCCCAAGAACCAGATTACGGCGCTGATCGGTGCTTCTGGTTCTGGAAAGTCGACGTACCTGCGTTCATTGAACCGGATGAACGACGGTATTGCCACGGTAACCGGAAAAATTTGGTACCACGGCGTTAACATTAACGAACCTGGCGTGAACATCTACGAAATTCGGCGGCACATTGGCATGGTCTTTCAACGACCAAATCCATTTGCCAAGTCGATTCGAGAGAATATCGTCTACGCGTTACGGGCCAATGGTATCAAGAAAAAGACCGAACTCGAAGAACGAATCGAGCAGAGTCTAAAGGGAGCCGCTCTGTGGGACGAAGTGAAGGATAGTCTTGATAAAAGTGCCTTGTCCTTATCCGGTGGGCAGCAGCAACGGTTGTGCATCGCGCGGTCAATTGCTATGGCACCAGATGTTCTCCTGCTGGACGAACCCTGTAGCGCGTTGGATCCCATTTCAACGGTTAAGGTTGAAGAGACCTTGTTGGAGTTACAGAAGAAATATTCAATTATCATCGTGACGCATAACATGCAACAGGCGTCACGAATCAGTAGTCAATGTGCCTTTTTCCACTTAGGGCACATCATGGAATATGCGCCAACTGGAACGATGTTTAGCAATCCCCAAATCCCTGTCACCCAAGATTATATCGCCGGTAGTTTTGGCTAGATGCTGGCACGGCAAAGCCCCGCAACGAATCTTTGTTGCGGGGCTTTGTTAACTATTTATTAAAAGCTGACCAGGGATGCCAGAAACGTCTAAAGGTAGACATAGCAGGCTCGGGTAATGCCTGAACCGGGTTAGTGTTAATCGGCAATCCAGTCAGTAGCTAGCTGGAGAACGGTTTCTCGAGCGGCACCGCCTAAACCGTGGCTGGCACCGGCGATAAGATGGCAGACGCTCTGCTGATAGACGGCGTCATAGCGTTGGGACGCTTGATTTGAAACGATGCGGTCGGCGTCCCCGTGGATTAAGCAGACGGGCCCGGTAAAGTTCTGAGCGGTCTCGTAAATGGGGAGCAATTGCGCGGTACGGAGGTAAAAGCCCCCTAAGATCATCCCATCGTCCATTGGCAGCTGTGTAGGGATGTGGTTGGGATCGTAGACTAAACCACGAGTGTGTCCTGCAATGGCGTCGTCCTTAAGCGTTGCAGCAGGAGCCATCAAGACAAGTTTGTGAATAAGGTCTGGGTAGTAACCAGCCAACATGCTAGCCACGACACCGCCCTGGGAGTGGCCTAATAAATCAATCTGTTGGGGCTGGAGTCGCGTTTGAACGGCAGTCAAGACGGCCTGAGCATCGGCGATTTCGCTGAGAACGGTCATGTTAGCGAAGTCACCTTCGCTGTGACCGAGACCATCGAAATCAAAACGCACAGTACTAACCCCAATCGCTCGTAAGCGTGCTGCGAGCTGTACCAGTAAGGAATCTGGCGTGTACCCGCGGTCACTGGTGAAGCCATGCATGAGAATGGCGACCGTGCCATTTGGTTTGGAAGCCGACTCATAGATCCCAGCTAAAGTTAAACCATCACGTGTCACATTAAATTCCATCTTAAGACCTCCATTTGTCATCGTGTTTCCCTCTCTAGGATAGTCGGAAAGGCGTAACTCTGCAGAACTTTTTTGAAAAAGGCCAGGGCCAGGCGTAAAGTAGATAGCGGAGTAGCAACAATTAGGAGGAGAGGTAATATGCGTAGATGGTTTTATGGGGGAGCACTTATTTCGTGGATTGTGGCAGCGGGAGCTTATATTCAAGCCGACTTGCATCATCGCTTGCTAAGCTTAGTCCCGATTATCGCATACAACCGGCCGCAGGGAGTATTCGGGTGGCCGTTGGTGTTTGCGGTTGTATTGACGGGACTCAGTATTTCGGCGTATAAGCAGCATCAATATTTGTTGAGACAGCAGAGTAAATAGAATTTGTGGGTCTTAACCCAAGTGCTAGAAAGAAGAGACAAATTGGAAGATGGGCCTTAATTCGGATCAATTTGATTTGGTCTTCCTAGGGACTGAAACAATTGAGATTCGACTAAATGATGAGAAACGACGTAGGTTGCACGTGAGAGATTCGATTTGTTTCTACAATGTAGCCGACAAACGCAATAACTCGTTAGGCGAGTGAAAAGCCTATGCCAGAGCAGGTCAAGTAATGGCGCGTAGTGGCAATTTGTATTTGAAATAATGAGTCGAAAGAGTTCTAGTTTACAGGTGAATTAAATGTCCATTGAGACATGTAGAACAGGCAATATTTGTAAGGGTTCTTGGCGGTGGCTGAGGACTTTTTTGACAAATTGTTGACCGCCAAAATGAGTTGAAGTAAAGGATAATGAAAAATTGATGGGAACTTATTCCCATAATTATTGTAATAACTAGTGTTGAAATAGGCGCCACTTATCTCAGAAATCACTGGTCGTATCATGTTTGATAAGCTTGGGTAAAATGATAAGTTTTTTCAGAGATAATTGGACTGAAATCCAATAGTTTATATGAGCCCTAAGCGCTAGGCTATGTGGTTCATCCGTGGTATGATTGGCGGAACATAAATGGAATGGAGGGATAATTGTGGCAACTATTAAACCAATTGGCCAGTTTCGTGAGATTAGTCTATCGTCTGAAGAGACTGCAGATTTTGAAAAAAGGGTTCAAGGGGATTTTTCCCCGAAGCGTACGGTGAAATTGGTGCGTGTACAGAAAATGTTAGAAAAGTTGCCTAAACCCG
Source organism: Levilactobacillus muriae (assembly GCF_045862015.1). Classification (NCBI taxonomy): domain Bacteria; kingdom Bacillati; phylum Bacillota; class Bacilli; order Lactobacillales; family Lactobacillaceae; genus Levilactobacillus; species Levilactobacillus muriae. Next base: position 9,207 of record NZ_BAAFRU010000026.1, on the reverse strand, counting down.
AGATTCACGATAAATGACAGGTCTTGAAATATTTCCAATTACGAGTTTCACACAAGATATGTTGCGTCGTTTTGATTGTGACAATGGTCTAAATTCTGATCCGAGTGTCGTATCCGAATATCGGGACATTAACTATTTTCTTCGAGAACGGGCGCATACTTTTGATTCGGCAAATTTAGCGAAAACTTTTGTGATGAGCTATCATAGTGAATTAGTTGGATTCTTTACAACTACTGTGGGATTGACGAGTTTAAAGCGGTTATATCGTAAAAGAAAACAAGTTATGTTTGGCGGAGTCTCTCTCTATCCAACTGTTGATATCGTCTACTTTGCAATTGATCGTTCCTATCAGGGGATGGGGATTGGTAAGATTATGATGGCAGCATTGATGCGGTTGATAGTAGAGAATGTGGTTACTCATACAGGCGTCACGCTCCTAACAGTTCAAGCTTTGGAAGTTGCCGCGCCATTTTACCAAGACGTATTCGCCTTTGAGGCACATGATTCACGTAACCTTCATGGCAAGCAAAACCTAGCACTGACAATTACTGAAGTGCAACGTATTTTAGAAAATTAAGCAAGCTTGCAAGTCATTAGCTCGAAAAATCGACTAATTAATAAAACGTGGATTGGTCGTTATGTAGTCGCCAGCAACCTGATAGCTTAGGGTATCATGATTGGCGTAATCCCATTGTAGTTTGTTGCAGGAAAATAGTAAGTCACAAAAATAGGATTCAGAAATTACTCTCAATTTCTGAATCCATTATCATTCCCTATTTAGTTAAGCTGAAGCTAACAATTAGTCAAAATCATAAATCATCCCCGAGAAGAAGGGCTTGTTGTTAATGGTGTAGTTATCCCAGTGGCCGTGCCAAGAATTATCATCGAAGTAATTGTCCCCAGAGGTTTTGAGATTTTTAATCTTAAGTTGATAGTTGTGGGCACTGAGCTTCTTACCAGGCACACCCTTGATTGGCGAACTATACTGGACGGTCGTCGTATTGCCCTTGACCGTGGTCTTCGTCATCTTGGCAGTTGCGGAAGGCTTAGCTGCGGTACGCCCGTTGGTGACGAACATGGTACCGGCGGGGTCATTCTTAATCATTGCCGCCTTGCTGTAGTATTGCAGGTAGTTGTCCAAGGTCAGATAGAAGGCCGATGAATTGCCAAAGTTACCGGCCTTATCCTGCTTGAAGCCAGAGCCGGCTCGGAGAATTGTTCCGCGAATCGGTGCCTTGAGGGTAACTTGGGTAAAGTTGGCCTTTGTCAAAGGAATGCTGGGTGTGTCGGTGAACTTGAGTTGCGTGAGGCGACTGTAGTGAACCGCACCCGATGTAAATGAGGCCAAGACGGGACTCTTACTCGTCTTCTGTTCGGTATCGGTAACCTTTAACAGTGAGCCTTTTTTCTTCAGCAGTGGCCGGTATGTATTGCCATGCTTTTGATAAATGCCGACGTACATGGTACGTTTGGTCCGGACATAAGCGTTGCTGTAGTTGTTGATTGAGAGATACTTGCTAGATGCCTGTGCTGAGGTTGCGGGTGCCGTCATTCCGACAACAGCAAGCGCTCCGAGCACTAAAACCCCAGCAAGCCCCTTACGCGTTAATTTGGACAAGTTGATTACCCCCTACTTAGTCGATACAAAATTGATTATAGTCTTCCCGTAGATAAAAGAAAACCATCCACCAAGTATTGGGGATGGGCGTTGTTCGGTCTACTTTTCGGATTTATCTTGGTTCGCTGTGGCTCGTTTCCAGTTACGGAAACCTAAAGTGAGACCGATTAACGAAATAACTAACGCGGTAATTGAGATAATTACGGTGATGATTGAGACGATGTGGCCCATGGTGTGTCACGCTTTCGAATTAAGATTTCTGTCCGTGTTATCGTAGCATAGATCAGGCGCGAGTTGAAGGCTGGGATACGTGGATTAGCGGGGTGGCTTTTTGAGAAGATCGCTCTGACGTATTGTTTTACCTAGGGAGATTCGTAAATAACGGGTGAGATTATGACAGGCACTTCATTAAAGAAGTAAGTTAAGTCTTGGCGTTTCAGAAGAAAGCTTTCTCTTGTCAGTCGCCTATGAGTCTATTTACAGATCATTATTTAAACACGCAACACAGCGTTATGATTCTGTACATCATGTCGTTTGACGTCATATCATAAATACGCTATTCTTCAGGCAAGTAGATGAATTAGAGGGATGGCTCATGAAAATTACGGGACACGAAGACTTACGCGTGCAAAAAACGATCAACGGTATCTATGCAGCGTTCGAAGGGCTGATCTGTGAGAAGGATTACGAAAAAATTACCGTCACAGAATTAGCTAAGCGCGCACAAATCAATAAGAAAACTTTTTACCGGTACTATCCAACACTGGATGATTTGTTGGCGGAAATGCAAGCACGATATTCGCAAGATTATTTGCAAGTGGTTGGTGAGTTCAAATATCCGCAAGACCTTGAGAAGAGCGTGCGCAGTTTTATTGAATACTCGGCGCAACAGGGTGAGGCCTATGATAAAATCACGTGCAGTGGTACCTACGTGGGTATCCGGCAACAAATGATTGATCAGGTGATGCATCAGACCTGGGATGCTTCTCCAGAATTTTCACGGTTAACTGCTTGGCAACAGCGCATCTTACTGAACTTCATTCAAAACACGGGTTTGGAGATTTATAAGCAATGGGTTGCAACCAAAAAGCAAGCACCGATGGAAGAAGTCATTCAAGAAGCAATTGTTCTAATGACCAGCAGTGTTGACGAATTCTTGAAAAAAGCTGAATAGTATCTCTTTTGGGCGGCGAGTTGATCAAACTCACCGCCTTTTTTTGTCACGTCTTTTTAAGAAGTGTGGCATAAGTCCCATTTCCCGAAATGTTGCCCATTGTTGCCGGTCTCACGGTGTTACATAATGATTCATGTCATACAAGTAGCGTAAGCGTAAGAGGAGGCCGTGAAGCATGCTTATGGAAAATACAGAAGCTGCCCGAATTAAGTTAGTTTGTCGACAGCAGATTGCTGGGATGATTTCTCAGGATATGCCGTTATTAGATCGCGTCATCAGTCCAGAAGCAGATTTCATTCATGTGACGGGGGAACATCAGTCTAAAGATGACTGGTTGCGACAAATTAAGCAAGGCCGTATGCGGTATTTTGATAATCAAGAAGACGTACTAACGGTTCATGTAACAGGGAATCAGGCACACGCAATAATGAAAAATAAAATTGAGGCCAGAATCTATGGGTTTCGAAATACTTGGCCATTGACGGCACAAATCGATTTGGAAAAACACGCGGCGCAGTGGCAGATTATCAGATCGCAAGTAACGATGTATTAAGAGGAGGGTCATATGACAAAAAGAAATTTAGCAATAGCAACAGTGGCGCTACTTATCGCAAACTTTATGGGTGGTTTGGATGCCACTATTGTTAATACCGCATTGCCAGCAATTATGAGTGATCTTAATGGTATCCGACTGGTTGGTTGGATTAGTTCTGCCTTTCTGTTGGGAACTGCCGTCACCACTGTTTTGTGGGGACGAGTAGGTGAGATCTTTGGAAACAAACGTGTTTTTCAATTCTCTGTCGCGCTATTTATTCTCAGTTCACTACTTGGTGGTGTGTCGACGAGTATGGTGATGTTGGTTATTGCGAGAGCACTGATGGGAATTGGTGCTGGCGGGATGGTATCGATTCCCTTTATTATTTACGCGGATATTTATCCGAATCCAGCACAACGCGCTCGCGCCTTAGGATGGGTCACGGCGTTTTACACATTATCGACAGTCGTCGGTCCACTAATTGGTGGCTGGCTTGTTGATGCACTATCATGGCACTGGGTTTTCTTAATTAATTTGCCAATTGGCATTGTTTCAATGGTGCTCTTACAGGTAACGTACAAGGATGCTGGAGCGTCAACACGACGTCATGGCTTTGATTATGTTGGCGCTGGACTATTGTCTGTTGCCCTTGTCGTCCTATTGTTTGCCAGCGATGGGTTAGCAATAAGCCTGACACGTTCATTATCGCTACTAATTGTAGGCTTGATCATCTTGGCTATATTTCTTTGGGTCGAGGCGCATCAGGAACACGCGTTAATTCCAATGCGTTTGTTGAGAAATCCACGTGTTCAGGTTCAAAATGTCATCATGTTTCTGATCAATGGTTTTATGATTGGTTATAGCGTGTATGCACCAATGTGGGCACAAGGTTTACTTGGTAAAAATGCGACAATGGGTGGTTTGACGCAAATTGCGAGTTCAATTCTTTTACTAGTAGGCACACGACTCACGGCTAATCTAATGGTCAAACTGCCCTATAAGCGTATCGTCATGTTTGGCACCTTGAGTGTGATGCTTTCTGCATTGGCAATGGCATTGGCAACGCGGAGTGCGCCATACTGGTGGTTGATTGTGAGCGGCGCATTTGAGGGGCTAGGCATGGGCCTTGCCTTTACGCCAATGCAAGTCTCATTGCAAGATGGCGTTGAAAAAGATTTAATCAGTGTTTCGACTACGTTTGGATTACTCTTCCGAACTCTGGGACAAACATTTATGGCGGCCATTTTTGGTGCGGTCTTAAGCTTGAGTACAGCAACTCAAGCAGTGGGCACTCGCGGTAGAATTACGACTGAGATGATTAACAAGTTGTCCAATGCCAATACAGCGGGTGAACTTCCACAGCAATTGATTCCAGCTATGCGAACGATTCTCTTCAACGGGTTACACACAATCATGTTGGTTGGTTTTGGGTTAGTGGTCGTTAGTTTTATCTTGAATTGGGTACGACGGGAGCCAGTCAAACAACCGCGTTAAAACGTTCGGTAACGCTTTGACAGAAGCCGTGGCATATCTACCCGTAGTGAAAAGAAGTGTCCCTGGTGAAGTCTGTTAGTTGGGGTGATAATGTAATCAAGGATTAAGTGAAAGGAAGTCTTATGAATGACGCAGACTTATTTAACTTTGAATGATGGTCATCGGATTCCACAATTTGGTTTAGGTGTTTATCAAATCAACGGAGATGACGAGACTGAAAAAACGGTTACTGCCGCGTTAAAGCTGGGATATCGACATATTGATACTGCGCATGCCTATCAGAATGAACGCGGTGTTGGTGCGGCCATTCAAAAAAGTGATCTTTCACGGGATGATGTTTGGATTACAAGCAAGCTATGGCCGAGTGATTATGGTAAAACACAGACACCAGTCGCAATTGATAAGATGCTGACACGTCTGAAAACGGATCATCTTGATCTGTTACTTTTACACCAACAGTTTGGCGATTACGTTAGTGCTTGGCAGGCGATGGAGGCGGCTGTTCGAGATGGTAAGGTGAGGTCGATTGGTTTAAGCAACTTCGATGGTGAAAGACTGGATAAGATTTTAACAGTTGCAAAGATTAAACCGGCCGTGATGCAAGTTGAACTGCATCCGTACTACCAACAGACCGCTTTGAAAGCTAAATTAGCCCCTTATGGAACGAAAATGGAGTCCTGGTATCCATTAGGGCATGGTGATTCATCATTAATTAATGAGCCAGTTTTTACAGAATTAGCGGCTAAGTATAACAAGAGTAATGTTCAGATCATTTTGCGGTGGCATTTGCAAAGTGGGCACATTGTCTTTCCTAAAACGACAAATCCTAAGCATTTGCGAGATAACTTTGATGTTTTTGACTTTGCGTTGACAAACGATGAGATGGCAGAGATTGTAGCAATTAATCAGGACAAGCGATATTACAATGTTCCGCTAAAAGAAGCAGAACAGCGATTTGGTAGTTGGGTACCAGCAGACTAGGGGGACAGGTATGACTAAGGTTTTAATTATAGGAGCATCTGGCTCAATAGGTAAAGTGGTTCGCCAACGATTACTTCGTGACAGTGCGGCGCAGCTGACGTTATTTGCACGGCATGCAAGTCAGCTGAAACTTGTGGACGCGCAGCATGAAAAAATGGTGGATGGTGATGCAAGCCGTCTAGAAGATTTAGCGGAAGTCATTCCAGACCAAGATCTTGTTTTTGTAGCGTTGAGCGGAAATATGGCGCGGTTTGCGCAGACTATTGTCGCCAGTATGACGAAATTTAATGTGCAACGATTAATTTTTATGACGACAATGGGAATTTATCAGGAGATTCCCAGTTGGTTGGGTGAGTCACTCGATCCATATCGGAATCCTATTCTGAAACCCTTTCGGCAAGCGGCCAATATTATCGAGGCGTCGACATTGGATTACACAATTATTCGACCAGGTTGGTATACGAATGGACCGGTTGATTACGAGTTGATCCCTAAGGGCACGCCATTCGGAGGCCATGATGTGTCGCGTGCTAGCATTGCTGATTATGTTTCAAAGTTAAGTCAGGATCCCACGCGTGATAGTCGCCAAAGCATGGGAATCAATGTACCAAATAAATGAGGAGAGAGATAAAATGAATATTGAAGAAATTAGTGATCGTTTAGAATTAAAAGAATTAGTAGATTTATTTTCGAACTACGCTGACACTAAGGAAAATGAAAAACAAGTTAAGTTGTTTACACCGGAGGGGATCGTCAATATCATTAATGATGGTGAAGTAACCTTTACGTTACGTGGTCGTGAGGCAATCTTGAAGGCGTTCTCTGGGTCAATGGCAGACTACATCTCTGTCTTTCACATGAGTGGGCAACAAACAGTTAGATTAGTTGATGAAACACATGCGGAAGGGACGGCTTATAATTTCGTTGTGTTAGTTAAGCAGGATAAGAATGGAAAAAATGTAACGAGCCAAGAGGGGGTTCGCTACGAAGATAAATATGAAAAAATTGCGGGACACTGGTTAATTGCGGAACGCAACTCGAATTTTAACTGGCATCTTGATAATTAATGACAAATGACGACATAATTAATTGTTACGAGACCACCTGACCAGTATGAATGGGGGTGTCAACTCAAGGCATGTGATGAAATCCTTTTGGATAGTTTAAGCTAAACGAAACGACGGTCAAACCAATTTGGGCTTGACCGTCTCTTTTTGAATCCCTAGTTTTTAGTTCAAGACACGTACAAAGGACTTATTTGCGGTGATGTAGCCACCAGCGACTTTGTATCGTAACGTATCGCTCTTACGGAAAGTGTTGGCATTAGAGTAGGCATAGCCGGTAACTTTGAGCGTGATAGCTTTGGCAATGTGTCGATTCTTCTGAGTTAAGTTGGCGGTGCCATATCGGTTGACGGCTGTCTTGGTCAGGACCTTGTTTGGCGTCGTATACTTTCCGGCGATAACTAGTTTTTTATTCGCAGAAATATAGCTGCCATTACTGAGTAAGAAACGGGTGGTCAGATTATGGCCAACAATGGCCTTCACTTTGAGAACTTGGCCTTGCTTATAGTGGATCTTTTTACCCGTCAACGATACCTTGGCGTAGGCATTCAGACCGCTGGGATTGATGACGGTCACTTGATTCTGCTTTGTGGCGTAATAGAGTGGGGCCGTGTAGTTAGCGTTCGCAGTGATGTAGCCAGTCTTCTTTGCGCCATTCAGATCAATCACTTTGTAACGCTTGACACCATTCTTGGAAGTCGTCATCCCAATTACCTTGAACATTGGGCGATTCATCCGGGCCTTCTTGGCATAGGTAGCGATTTTCGTAGATTTACTGAAGGTAGGGGGAAGAATAGAGGTTGAGTTTCTTAATACCATAGATAGCGGAATTCTTAACGACTTTGTCAGTTGCCACTTTACTATAAGTGTAGGTCACAGATTGGTCGGAACTGCTGAAAACCCCGGATTCTTGGCCGGTAGTCTTAGTCAGCTTATACCCGGTGATCGTCAGCGGGTCGGTCTTATAGGAATCGCCCAAGGTACCCGTTAGAATTTTATCCGGCTTGAGAGTCTGCCCCTGATCATCGATATAGTGGACGGTGACAGCGTGACTAGTAGCCGTTAGTACCGTTGGGGTCGTTGGATCTTTAAAGACGAAAAACCCAGGATAACCATTTGTAGCGGATAGCAGGCCATCCGCTTGATAAGTCGTCGCGTTGGCTGGTTTGGTTATTAGATCAGTTACAGGGGTTTGCAAGAATGAAAGGGCTAACTTACCAGAGGCTTCTGGATCCAATGTGGTCAATTGGGCATCGGTGTAATTAGTCAGGTTATAAAGCGCTTTATATAGATCAAAAGTCTTCTCACTAGCAAAGCTGTCAAATGCTTGTTCATCCGCGAAAGGCGAATCATACAAGCTTTCACCATTGCCACCAAATAAAGCGTCTATTGCTGTAAGTTTATTTCTCATAGAGTCATTATATTCAGTCTGAATGGTGCTGAATTTTACGATACCTAATTTTTTCTCACTCATGGCTTTAAGAAGCCAAGTCATGAAGGTCGTTGAATTTTGAAGCCCGTCAATTAATGTCTGCTCTGTTGGTACAGCTTCTAAAGGCCAGTTGTCAACAAAATATTGTGAAAGTCGTTCACCGCTTGTAACAGTTAACGGTTCTGCTGTGAGTTTATGCAGCTGATCTGAAACGTCAGAAGCCTGTGTCTCATTTGTTGAATTGCGTTTTACAAAATCGCTCGAAAAACTTGGATCCTGGATGGTCGCTGCTGAAAGAGTCTGGAATTCCTGCGGATACCAAGAATCATGGTGCGTGTTGCCTTGACTATCCACGATGACATTATAAGGTAGTTCTGCCGTACCGATCGTGTAGGTGTTGCTGGTCGTATCGGTTGGCGTCGTGGTTGTTGACGTATCTGCCTGACCAATAATCGGTGCAGCAACACCGGTGAACAGCGTTAGTGACAAGCCACTAATGAGAATCTTATGTAATAATCGGGTCATAGGATATTCCTCCCAAAATAGTGATGGTGGTGAAATGTATGTGCTTAGTTTAACATATATAATGGACAGATTCCCCACTAATTGATAGCGCTTTCATATTTATCAAAGCTCAGAATATGAGGAAAGGTCGTAGATTGACGTACACTGGTTGGGCCGCGCAACTCTGAGCACAGACCATTGGGCACTTCTAAGCGGCGCTTTAATAGAAATCATGTGGACGCAAAAAAAACTGCTAGCCATTAAGCTAACAGTTTTCAGGTTCTATGTCAACTGTTGTTGGTAATTCCATTTATAAAATTGTCTAATCCTTTGAGATTAGGCAATTTTTTTTGAGCCCAAATGCCAGATGAATCCTTAATCTAAAGCTTGTGAAACAGCCAAAGC
>NZ_BAAFRU010000025.1:0-24968 GCF_045862015.1 Levilactobacillus muriae | reverse complement strand
TTATAGTGTGGTGGCGATAGCCTAAAGGATACACCCGTTCCCATGCCGAACACGGAAGTTAAGCTTTAGCACGCCGATAGTAGTTGGGGGATCGCCCCCTGCGAGGATAGGACGTTGCCACGCGATTTTTGGAGGATTAGCTCAGTTGGGAGAGCGTCTGCCTTACAAGCAGAGGGTCACAGGTTCGAGCCCTGTATCCTCCATATGAGCCGTTAGCTCAGTTGGTAGAGCATCTGACTTTTAATCAGAGGGTCGACAGTTCGAGCCTGTCACGGCTCATTCGTCTTCGGACGATGAGTAATTGGATACACAATGATACTGACTATGCCGACTTAGCTCAGTTGGTAGAGCACCTGTCTTGTAAACAGGGGGTCGGAAGTTCGAATCTTCTAGTCGGCATTTAATTTTGCGGAAGTAGTTCAGTGGTAGAACATCACCTTGCCATGGTGGGGGTCGCGAGTTCGAATCTCGTCTTCCGCTTAGTACCGAGAGGTATTAAGCATTATTAGTAAGTGTCATTTTTTGCACCCATAGCGCAACTGGATAGAGTGTCTGACTACGAATCAGAAGGTTGTAGGTTCGACTCCTACTGGGTGCATTTTAACGGGAAGTAGCTCAGCTTGGTAGAGCACCTGGTTTGGGACCAGGGGGTCGCAGGTTCGAATCCTGTCTTCCCGATTAAATAAGAATATTTTATTTAACATTTCGCGGTGTAGCTCAGCTGGCTAGAGCGTTCGGTTCATACCCGAGAGGTCGAGGGTTCGATCCCCCCCGCCGCGATTTGGACTTGGACTGGACCTTTAGCTCAGTTGGTTAGAGCAAACGGCTCATAACCGTTCGGTCGTAGGTTCGAGTCCTACAAGGTCCATTACCAGAAGGACTATTGTATTGTTTTATGGAGGATTACCCAAGTCTGGCTGAAGGGAACGGTCTTGAAAACCGTCAGGTGAGTAAAATCACGCGAGAGTTCGAATCTCTCATCCTCCTTTGTTTCTTTAATATTATCGCGGGATGGAGCAGTCTGGTAGCTCGTCGGGCTCATAACCCGAAGGTCGCAGGTTCAAACCCTGCTCCCGCAATTGGTCCGTTGGTCTAGTTGGTTAGGACGCCTCCCTGTCACGGAGGAGATCACGAGTTCGAGTCTCGTACGGACCGTTGTTATGCTCGTCAACAGAGAATAGCAACCATAATTATCTAAATGGCAAATGGCTCGGTAGCTCAGTCGGTAGAGCAATGGATTGAAGCTCCATGTGTCGGCGGTTCGATTCCGTCCCGCGCCATTAAATATATCTCATTATATTGCGGGTATAGTTTAGTGGTAAAACCACAGCCTTCCAAGCTGTTGTCGCGAGTTCGATTCTCGTTACCCGCTTTATATGGGCCTATAGCTCAGCTGGTTTAGAGCGCACGCCTGATAAGCGTGAGGTCGATGGTTCGAGTCCATTTAGGCCCATTATGGAGAAGTACTCAAGTGGCTGAAGAGGTGCCCCTGCTAAGGGTATAGGTCGCGGAAGCGGCGCGAGAGTTCGAATCTCTCCTTCTCCGTTTAGTTATGACCCGTTGGTCAAGTGGTTTAAGACACCGCCCTTTCACGGCGGTAACATGGGTTCGAATCCCGTACGGGTCATTGCTTCATATTTTAATATTATCGCGGGATGGAGCAGTCTGGTAGCTCGTCGGGCTCATAACCCGAAGGTCGCAGGTTCAAACCCTGCTCCCGCAATATTTGGTTCGTTGGTCTAGTTGGTTAGGACGCCTCCCTGTCACGGAGGAGATCACGAGTTCGAGTCTCGTACGGACCGTGAATGAAGTCTTCCTCGTTGGGGAAGGCTTTTTTGCTGTTTAAATAATTATCCAAAAAAGGTGTCATCATTCGTTGGCGTGACGACACCTTTGTGGGTATCTAAACGGTATGGGTATGGAGATAGTGGCGCAGGCGTGGATCATGCGCATAGAGGTAAAGCCCTTTAACGCCGCGTTTCATCAGAACGTTGATAGAGTTTAAGATAAGCCGTTTTTTGATCTGAATGATTTCGGCCGGATCGGTCAAATCGTCCCGTTTCTTAAAGGCTTCGACGTCAGTGTACCGGTCAAGATTAATTTGTAAATGATCATCGCTGTCTAGGCTTACAGGTGGACCAAGGATGATGCCCACATAATTCAGGTCAAAGCCCTGACAGGTGTAGATGGAGCCCACTTCATCGATTGTTTGGGGTAATTCCGCCCAAGGGGTGCTTGTATAGTTATATTGGTCCCATGGCAAATAAAAGTCGCCCTCCGTAACGTAGTGTTTGCCACCATCTAAGATTGAGGGGTAGCCTGAAGTGGCAACGATACGGGAAAGTCCAACTGCTTCATTTCGCCGGACTACAGCTTGGCGCATCTGTTCAGCGTCATCAAAGACGCGTAGGTCATAGCTTGCACCAACGTTTGCTGGTAACGGTCGGATGTGCTGATGTGTGAAATCATTGATCCAGTCGACCAAAGCATCGCTGGCCTGCATTCTAAATTGGTGGGTCAACCGATACGTGGCGTGTGGGAAAGGAGCAACGAGGTGAGCTAATCGGTGTTCAGTCCAGAAGCTCTTCATTCGTAGCACCTGCGTCTCATCAAAGACCACGATGATCACTTGCGCCGTCGCTAGGAGTGTGCTGAGCTGATTATCCCCGTAGAAGTTATTGTAGTGATCGGCCTGCGATAAGAGTAGGTGAGCCTCATCGATAACCAGAACATCTGGCTGTACTTGCCCCTTAGCAATCTGGTTGATCAGGGAGGTCGGCCGTTGAAAGTCTTTCTTCAATAAATGGGGGTGACTGCCCGCAATCTCACGGTAGACCTTGAGAATCTCCGGATGATTGATCAGAAAGTAATTGGTGGTTCCAGCGAGCGGGGAAGTTGCCTGTGTGCGAGCTGCAATTTGAAGTTGATTGAAGAGGTGGGCAAGCACGACACTTTTGCCGGTTCCAGCGTCTCCGTAAAGCGTGAATACGGCTGGTCCCGGAGTATTCAGATGCTCGGTCGTAAAGTTCAGGATCTCTTGAACGAGGTGGTCTTGTTCCAATGTGAGGGGGAGATCGGGTGAAATTTTAGCTGTTGCTGCATTGGTTGGCTGATTACGCAAACCATCGCCTACTTTCTAAAAAAGAATGAATACCGTTATTGTACCGCGAAATCTGAGTAAATGAAAAACCCTTCATCAGCGAAGGGTTCACGTTAAGCGTGTTTTGAATCGTGTTTTTCCGGTGGCGCCATTTGGTAGGTGGCCGCGTGGAAGTTATTCAGTGTCGTCGCATATTTGGTAAACGGCGAGAACTTGGCGGACCGTCGCCAGATCATGAAGGCGTCACTACTGTCCCAAATAGTTAACAGGACGTATTCACCACTGTTCTTAAATTTTGACAGGACCAGCATGGCCGTCATCCCATTTGGCAGCGGTTCGGCAGCGAGCTTGTTGACCTCACCCTCGAAAACTTTGCTACTTTCAACATCTAGGGTGAAGTAGTTGAAACTGAAGAAGCCGTGCCAATTTGGCTGACCGTGTTCACTCTTAACCTGATAGTCCAGATGACTGGTGAAGACACTCGGCTGATCCGAGATGTCCAGCAACTGTAGATCTTTAGCCCCACCAGTAGCCGCTAATAGTACAAATTTGCGGTCTGGGTGACGTTTTACAAGTCTATCTAGTAGATCTCTACTCCCAAACGTTAAAGATAATTGATGAAGCATGCTCATCCCTCCTGACTTGGTTTCACTTCTATTATAAAGGTCTCAATGACAAATGCGAAACGTTTACACTCTATGGCTGGCGCGCTACACTAAGAGCAGAACAAAACGAGAGGATGATTCGATGCAATTGACTGTATTAGGTTGTTACGGGGGCTACCCGCACAACGGTATCGGAACGAGTAGCTATTTGATCACGAGTGGGGATTACCACCTGCTGCTGGACTGTGGGAGTGGTGCTCTGTTGGCGCTGGAAAAGCAAATGAGTCCGCTACAGTTAAACGCAGTGCTACTAACCCACTATCATCACGATCACACAGCCGATCTGGGTGTTTTGCAGTACGAATGGCAATTGGCCCAGGGGGAAAAGGCGGAACCCTTATTGCCGATCTATGGGCACACAGCCGATCCGTTAAATTTTGGAAGTCTGACTTGGCCTGATTCTACGGTGGGTAAAGCGTATAACCCGACACAAACGCTCAAATTAGGACCGCTAACGGTCGACTTCATCCTAACCCATCATCCAGTACCGGCGTATGCGCCACGCATCACTGAGACGGCGACAGGGGCCACATTGGCCTTTACGGCTGATACGGCAGCTTTCGCTGGTCTCACGGCTTGGGCAAAATCAGCGGATGTTTTGCTGGCCGATACCAATTTTTATGCCAATCATCAAGGAACGGCCTGGCATCTGACGTCGACTCAGGCTGGTGAGCTAGCCAAGGATGCCGGAGTTAAGCGTCTTTTGCTGACGCATTTGCCACAAACAGGTGACCTTCAGCAATTAGCAGCAGAGGCACAGGTAGCGGCAGGCGAGATAATTCCTGTGGAAGTTGTTAAGCCACAATCTGTTTATGAAATCTAATGCGAACTATTCGCTAAAAATAAATTGCACATCAACTAATTATTGACACATGTATCATCCATAGTCATCATTTCTATGATTAATATACAAATGGATAGATATTGTTAATTAAATAATTGACAAAAAAGCCTTTAAATCCTTCTGGAATGCTGTATAATAGATTTATTAAAACATTTATACAAGGCAAGGGAGGAAAAAGATTATGACAGTCACGCTCTACACATCGCCCAGTTGTACGTCTTGCCGTAAGGCTCGAATTTGGTTCGAAGAACATGGAATCGCGTATCGTGAACAGAATATCTTCTCCGAACCCTTAACCGTGGATCAAATCAAATCGATCTTGCGGCTGACGGAGGATGGTACCGAAGAGATCGTTTCTAAGCGTTCACGAGTATACCAGAATTTAACGGTCGACTTAGATGATTTACCTTTGCGACAACTCTACGATTTAATTCGAAAGAATCCAGGAATTCTGCGCCGACCAATCATGTTAGACGACAAGCGACTTCAGGTTGGTTTCAACGAAGAAGAAATTCGCCGTTTTCTACCCCGTGAAGTTCGGGAATTAGAGCTTGCCCGGGCGCAACGATTAGTTAATGGTAACGAATAAGCTTAATTAGTTGCATCTAGCTGGATTTGTGAGAGAATATTACTTGCAGTCCAGTTTTTTTGTTATCATTACTTTACAAGTAAAATAAAATGACTAGAATGAGTAACAAGGACAATACCCAAACCCACGAGAAAGGGGTGTTATTCAATGGAAATGGAACGAATCAATGAAAATACGATTCGGGTGGTCATTGGCAACGATGATCTGAGCGAACGCGGTATTACCGTCTTGGATCTGTTGGGCAACCACAAACAAATCGAAGGCTTCTTCTATAGTATCTTGGAAGAGGTCGATGTTGACCACCAATTTCAAGACAACGATGCGGTCACCTTCCAGGTGCTGTCAAATCGTAATGGTCTTGAATTGTTTATCAGTAAAAATGCAGATGAGGACGATGCTACGGATGTGAACGTCACGGACGCTAGCGTTGACAGCGATCACCCCGATCAAGTGTCGGACCAGATTAAGGCCCACTTGTTGGAAAAGGATGGGCAAAAGGATTTCTTCTCAAATTATAAGGCAACGACGACCAGTAGCGACTCGAATGACATCGAAGATTATTTGAACGATGATGGGCAACCTACGACAACACGGGTAGTCCGGTTACACACGTTTGAGGACATGATTAGTTTGTCGCGGGTGCTACATCTGGAAAATGCCGCGTCCAACCTGTACCAGTACAAAGATGTCTACTATTTGGAATTAATTTTCTTTGTCAACGAATCATCCCGCGAATCAATTAAGGATGAACTCTCGGTTGCATACGAATACGGTGACAGTACTAAGGTTGCCCCAGACGTCTTGGCTGAGCATGGGAAAATGGTTATGGAGCACAGTGCGCTTGAACTTACGCGTTTTCACTTTTTGAATAATTAGTTTGAATTAGGGACGTTAGACCTTCTGAAAGATGGGAGGTTTAGCGTTTTTTTTATATAAAAAATGAAAAGGCAACGTGAGAAATAACTGGAATTTCGTGTTATGCCTGCTATAATTGTTTAACAATATAATTAGGTAGCCATTGAATTGTATGCCAAAATTCGGTTTAAGCATCATGGTAGAAAAGGGTCTGGGGGTGAGCACGTGACCTTGGCGCAATTAGAGAATTACTTGTTGTGGGCAACAGCCATTATGGCGGTGATCGTTGTACTCACCATCATCATTTACTATTGGTATTCGCGTAAGAATTCGAATAACTATCTGGAAAACGATGAAATCGAGTTGCGTTACTTCATTCAAAAGCAGGTCGATTTTCGTGGCCAGACCACCGGGTACGAGTGCCTTCTCCGTCAACACGATTGGGATGGGTCATGGTCGTTGCCGCAGGATCTAGATTCGCTGCCGCTACAACGGGTGATTTTCCTTCTCACGGACACCTTCAAGGCTTTGCCTGAGGAAGAATCCATTACGTTGTCAATCAACCTGGAATATGATCAGATTGTAAGCCCAGACTTTCGGTACTTTGTTCGCTGGGCGTTGTCTCGCATCGCGCCAATGAAATTGGCGGTGGAGTTCACGGCTACGACTAATCAGCCAAAATATAAACGGTGGTTGTTCCGACGACGAATTCGCGAGGCTCGGCAGTATGGCATGCGCTTTGGTATCGATAACGTGGGGTCATCCTTGAATAACTTGAAAAGTATTGAATGGATTTTACCCGAAGTGGATTCATTGAAGTGTTCCATGCGTAGTTTTCGTAAGACTGATCCTAGTGAATGGCTAGATCTCAACCTGCAGTTTTGGAATCAGCTCTCCCAGAAGAACCACATCGCGTTAATCCTGATGGGAGTTGAGGATGAGCAGGACCAACAACTCGCAGACCAATTGAAAATCAAGACTCGGCAAGGCTATCTCTTCGCCCGGCCGAGTGATCCTGGAATGAGGCGTTAAGATGAGTGACAAAAAACAAGATCGCCAACAATTCTATGCCGACGATTATTTTGAGAAGGGACACTGGGGATTGAAAATACGGCAAACACTGATTGGCCTCTTTGGCTGGGTCTGTGTGCTCGTTCCCATAATTATCACCGTTCTATCCTTCTGGGCGTCGTACAATCCGAAGATTATTCATCTCTGGTCATATAACGAAGGGATTTTTGAAATTAAATTTATTGGTATTCTACTCCTGTTTGCCTTCGTTCTTGTGTCTCTATTTGCGGTGGGGATGACGATTATCCAGAACCGCAAGCGTGACCGAGTCGTCGAGCAGTGGCCGACATTTAACCCCATTAATCAACGAAAACGTGAGGATCAGCTTGGGAAATTCATGGACGAACGCTTCGGTGATCGCGAGTTTCGAGAAAATGTCCGGCACTATCAGGTTAAGCCGGAGCAGAATTTAGATACGGATCAGATTCATCAGTTGTATGAGCAACACGATTTAAATGACTTAGACGAGTAGAAGGTGTGACTGGCGTGTCCAATATCTTTATTGATAGCATTTTACGGGCGACCGTGGGAAAGACTATTTTTAATGTTTTCCTGTTAACTTTGTGTCTATATCCTGTGGTGGGGTCCTTCTTTTGGTTCGCCGGTGCGCTGTCTTATCGTTTTCTGAAGACCAATAAGCGAGATACGGCGGCTGCGGCCCGATACATTCCTGTGGAATATCAACCAATGGTCACGATTATGATTCCCGCCCACAATGAAGAGGTCATGATTGCAGAGACAGTTACCTACTTATTCGAAAATCTGAATTACGAGAATTTTGAGGTCCTGGTGATGAATGACGGCTCGACTGACAAGACGGGGGCTATTATCACCCAGCTACAGGAGAAATACCCGCGGCTACGGACGGTAGAAATCTTGAGAAATAAGGGGAAAGCCCATGCCTTTAATATCGGCATGTACTTTGCTAAGGGAGACTATATCCTCAGTAACGATGCCGATACGATTCCAGAGCCGGACGCGTTGATGAAGTATATGAATTTCTTCATGCGAGACCGTGATATGAATTCTTCGGCCGTGACCGCCAACATGGATGTGCAGAATCGAACGACGCTGTTGGGCAAGTCTCAGACTGTGGAGTTTACCAGTATTGTGGGCGTCATTAAACGTAGCCAGACTGCGGTTAACGACTCGATGTATGCTTACAGTGGGGCTAATACCCTGTATAAGAAAGACTTTTTGATCGATGTCGGTGGCTTTCGGCAGAACCGTGCCACTGAGGACATCAGTATCGCTTGGGATCACCAGATGTTGGGGGCTGTGCCACGCTTTGCGCCGAATATTATCTTTCACATGAACGTACCAGAAACAATTCGCGATCTCTACCATCAGCGTAAACGGTGGGCGCAGGGAGGGACGGAAGTCTGGCTGACCAATATTAAAAAGTTCTTGCGGCATCCCATCGAACACCGTTACCAGTGGTCGATGTTCGTGGACTCTACGCTATCGATTATTTGGTCGTTCTTCTTCACAATCACGTCGATTGCCTTCATTGGCTTGATGCTGTATTTCCTGTTCACGGGAGATTATGAGCGCTTGCTACATGGTATCGTGATTTCGTTTATCTTTGTAACGTTTGAAATGTTCGCCGGCTTCATGCAGTTACTAGCGGCACTGCTGCTGGATCACCACGGATCCAAAATGAAGTATCTTTTCTTTGCACCGCTATACATGCTCTTCTACTGGATGGTCAACCCGATTACGGTGGTCATGACCTTTATTCCGGCACTAAAAACTATTCTGGGCTTTGGCTCTGGAACTTGGGTGAGCCCGAAGCGTCAGTCGATGAAAAAGTGAAACCGTCTTTTAGAACAAGTAATTAGGGTAAGAATTTGGGTGAGTTCTAGCTGTAACAATTTGGTATATACCGATAGTGTACCATGGTTGCTGACCTCCGTGTGTAAAGTGTTTGTAAAGGGTGATAAGAGTCATCATACAAAATTATGTCGGTCGCAAATAAGCAGCTGCTTAACAGTTGTTATCTAAATGACCTTAAAAAGCCGATGTTATCCCCAATTAACGGGGACACACCGGCTTTACTGTATTATCAAGCTGAAGGTTGAAAAATCTAAAGTATCCATTATGACTGTTGCAACAACGATACTGAGACTAAAATTAGGCAACGTCGTCTAAATCAGCCGGCTTACCGTTCGCCAAATTTAGGCTGGAACGCTGTGGGTAGGACGCCGCCAGCGGTCCCCACAGCAGCCGGAATCTCTGGCAGCCGCAGGTGGTAATTTCCAACTAATTTTATGGATTAAATCTCTGTTAGCTGGGCCTTTCTAGGTGTACTTGGACTTTCAACCTTCAGTTATCAAGGGTAAAGGCTACAAAGATGCCACAACCTCCTGCCTAACAGAGATAACCTTTCAATTCAGTTATTTACCGTCGTTCAATTGCGAGTAAGAATGGGGGATGATGCACTTGATTAATGAAGCCATATTGCAGCACCTGGTAGACCTTCTGCGGTAACTGTTGGCAGAAGTCTACCACAGCATTCCGCTCAGTTTGACCGCCGGGATGGCCGTAGTAGACGACTAGAATGATTCGGCCACCACGCGGTAGGTGTTTCAGTAATTCAGTTACGGCCGCTAGTGTCGTGTTTGGTTGCGTGATCAATGACTTGTCACCACCCGGAAGATAGCCCAGGTTAAAGATGGCACCATTCACTGGCGTTGTTGCTGTGAGGTAGTCGCCGACGTGCTCGTGGCCAGTCGCATGGAGCGTGACCTGTGGTGTCAGTCCCGTCAGCGTTAATTGCGTCCGTGTTTCCTTGAGCGCTGCTTCCTGAATGTCAAAACCAATCACGTGACCCGTCTTACCGACGAGGCTCGCCAGAAAAATTGTGTCGTGACCGTTGCCCACGGTCGCATCGACCACGGTATCGCCAGGACCAACGCACTCGCTAAGCAAGGTATGACTGTAAGTTAGGGCATTGGGTAAATTCATTATAAATCATCTCCGTAACGCGTTAGATACCACTGTGTGACCGTCAACAGGACGAAACCCAGTGACCAACCAGCAACAACATCACTAGGATAATGGACTCCCATGTAGACACGAGACAGACCAATGACGACGATCCACAGGCTTAGCACAACGATGAGCAGCCATCGCCAGCCACTGTGATGCCGTAATGACCATCCAATGAGGACAATAACGGTCCCCCACAGCAACATGGCCGTAATGGCATGACCACTAGGAAAGCTGTAGGAGCTGGCCGCCACGAGTCGGTCAACGGTGGGGCGATCGCGTCGCACCACGTGTTTGATAACACTATTGCCAATTCCTGCCCAGAATAGAACATTCCAGCCAAGGAAGAGGGCACCACGATATCGTCGGGCAATCACTAATCCAGCAATGATCAGCAGGGTTACCCAGGTCACCGGTTGCGGGTTACCCGACTTGGTAATGGTGATGATGGCTTGCGTCAATCCATGAGGCAACGGTTGGCGGACCCAGCTAATAACGGCGTGGTCAAACGCAGCCAGCCAGCTTTGTTGATAAACGACGCCGATGAGATCAAGTAAGAAAATAATGCCAGCGGCCATGGTGAACCGCCAGCGAAGCTTTGAAATGGGTGGCACGAGAGGTCACCTCCTTTTACATAAATAATAGTGTTGTAGGCCATAAACGGTGTATGACCGCTACTTTTGAACGAAGTGATAACTGATATTATTTTTTCGATAATCAATCCTATTTAGTATAGCACATCGGCTAGTTGAAACGGTCAACCGCCAGTGTCTGACAAGTCACGCAATTTACTGATGTCGCGGTAGTCAAGTTCCCGACGAGAAAACTGATAAGAATCCCATGAAGCCCTTGCTTTTCCGGGGGTGGTTTGCTAAGATGAGAACAATTTGATTATTCAAAGACGTTGACGAGAAGTAGTAGTTCTGGTGGGTATTTAGAAAGCGGGTGGATGCTGCAAATCCGTTGCTCCAGGGACGAACTTATCTCCGAGTCACTTCTGCTGAAAGGTGGACGTTTGGCGACGTTATCAGCCGGAATGAGCCTCGAAACTGTTTCGAGGAAATGTAGGTGGTACCGCGCTTAGACGCCCTGCAGCAGCCCATTTTGGGCTGCTGCAGGGCTTTTTTTGTGGCACGACGTTAATTGAGAAAGGGAGCGAGAATTTTGGCGTACAAACACCAAATTATTGAGCACAAGTGGCAACATTACTGGCGGGTCAACGAAACTTTTAAGACCGCTGACACCCAAACGAAACCAAAGTATTACGTCTTGGACATGTTCCCTTATCCTTCTGGACAGGGACTGCATGTTGGGCATCCTGAAGGGTACACGGCGACTGATATCATGGCCCGTTTGAAGCGGATGCAAGGCTTCAACGTCCTTCACCCAATGGGATGGGACGCTTTCGGGTTACCAGCTGAACAGTACGCCTTGAAGACGGGGCATAACCCTAAGGACTTCACGGCGCACAACATTAAAAACTTCAAGCGACAAATTCGTTCTCTGGGTTTTTCTTACGATTGGAGTCGTGAGGTCAATACGACCGACGAATCCTTCTACAAGTGGACGCAATGGATCTTCGAACAGCTCTACAAGAAGGGCCTAGCCTACGAAGACAAGATCATGGTTAACTGGGCCCCCGACTTCATGGGCGGGACCGTTGTGGCCAACGAAGAAGTGATCGATGGCAAGACGGAACGTGGGGGGTACCCCGTTTACCGTGTGCCAATGCGCCAATGGGTATTGAAGATCACGGCCTATGCTGACCGTTTGATCGATGACCTGGACGACTTGGACTGGCCTGATAGCATTAAGGAAATGCAACGAAACTGGATCGGTCGTTCCGAAGGGGCCAGTGTCTTCTTCCCAGTCGATGGACAAGAGGACACCAAGGTCGAGGTCTATACGACCCGTCCCGACACGTTATTTGGGGCAACCTACATGGTCTTAGCTCCGGAACACGCCTTGGTTGACCAGATAACGACGCCAGAACAAGCCGACGCCGTAAAAGCTTATAAAGCAGCCATTGAAAGCAAGTCCGACCTTGAACGGACCGATTTGAATAAGGACAAGACTGGGGTATTTACCGGTGCTTACGGCATCAACCCGCTGAGCGGTAAGAAATTACCAATCTGGATCGGAGATTACGTGCTGGCATCCTACGGGACTGGGGCGATCATGGCCGTACCCGCTCACGATGACCGGGACAACGAATTTGCTCAAAAATTCAATCTGCCAATTACGCAAGTTATCGCGGGTGATGGCGATACTGATGTCCAAAAGGCCGCCTATACCGGTGATGGTGAACACATCAACTCCGACTTCCTGAATGGGATGGACAAGAAGACTGCCATCAAGGCCGCTATCGACTGGCTGGAAGAACACGATGCTGGACACAAGCAAGTTAACTTCCGCCTGCGTGACTGGATCTTCTCCCGTCAACGTTACTGGGGTGAACCAATTCCAGTTATTCACTGGGAAGATGGTGAGACGACACTGGTTCCAGAAGACGAATTGCCTTTGAAGCTGCCTGCAGCTAAGCAACTTGAACCTTCGGGTACCGGTGAAAGTCCGCTGGCTAACTTGGATGACTGGGTCAATGTTGTAGATGAGAATGGACGTAAAGGGAAGCGCGAAACCAACACCATGCCACAATGGGCTGGGAGTTCATGGTACTTCCTGCGGTACATCGATCCACACAACGACCAAGCGATTGCCGATCCCGACAAGCTGAAGTACTGGATGCCAGTTGATCTCTACATTGGTGGCGCCGAACATGCTGTCTTGCATTTGCTATACGCACGGTTCTGGCACAAGTTCCTCTATGACATCGGTGTCGTCCCTACCAAGGAACCATTCCAGAAGTTGGTCAACCAGGGGATGATTCTGGGGACTAACCACGAAAAGATGTCCAAGTCTAAGGGTAATGTCATCAATCCGGACGAAATTGTCGAGAAGGATGGGGCCGATACCCTGCGATTGTATGAAATGTTCATGGGACCACTGGAAGCTTCTAAGCCATGGAGCACGGAAGGGATCAACGGTTCTCGTCGTTGGCTGGACCGGGTATGGCGGCTATTGATCGATGATAATAACCGTTTGCGTGACCGGGTCACGATGATCAACGATGGCAAGCTGGACAAGATCTACAACCAGACTGTTAAGACGGTAAGCGAAGACATGGAAGCCATGCACTTCAACGTGGCAATCTCGCAATTGATGGTCTTCGTCAACGAGGCCTACAAGGCTGACAGTCTGCCACTGATCTACATGGAAGGTTTCGTCAAGATGATCTCACCAATCGTGCCACATATTGCTGAAGAACTCTGGTCATTAATGGGTCACGACGAAACGATTTCTTACGAGAAATGGCCAACTTATGATCCTAAGCAATTGGTTGAAGATGTGGTTGAAATGGTTGTCCAGGTTAACGGTAAGGTCCGCGCCCACTTGAAGGTTGCTAAGGACGCTGCCAAGGATGACATCGAAACCGCAGCATTAACTGACGACACGGTCAAGATACACACGGATGGCAAGACCATTCGCAAGGTGATCGTCGTGCCGGGCAAGCTGGTTAACATTGTTGCCAACTAGTCGTTATTAAATTTTAAATGTATGAAAAGCAGCGTCAGTCACCTCCCTTTAGGAAGATGGCTGACGCTGCTTTTACTGTAAAGGGAAGTGACGGGACGCTAGAACTTCGCGGTTAACCAGTTCTGGGTGAAATGAAGATTATTCTGATCTTGGATTACCAACTGTGTTTCGGCGTTCTTTGAAGAGCCGTCGGTGTGCATTAAGATTTTATTTGGTCCTTTTTTTAAGATCCTAGAATTTTTAGAATTAACGCGAATGTCTTCGTTGAAGTAAATGTTGGGTTCTTCTTGAGGGCCACGATAGAGCTTGAAAGAATTACTATCGAGTTTTTGAACTTTTGGGGAATCGATGGTCAAATAGCTCCAAAGGTCACCTTTTATTTTAAGCTGTCGATAATGGAGAATCTTGATGGTACTGGCGTTCACTGTTATTTCCGTTGGCTTCGCAATAGATCTTTTGATTATCGAAAAGTCTGCGAATCTTTTTTGGACATGTTCATGGTTCAAATAGATAACCGGTATTAGTAGGCTAGGCCCAAGGAAGGCGAGTAATATTTTAGTACCAATGGTTTTAGTCATGAGGAAGATTCTCCAATATGAGTTGTAGTCTTCCGGCAGTTACTTCAAAAAGTGTATTGGTGTTATGTGTTAAGAATTCTTGATCATGACTGGTCATAACAATAGTTTTCTCTTGGGAAATAAGATTAGACAACAGTTCTTGTAGGAGAATTTTGCCGGCGTTATCTAGGCTGTTCTCGGGTTCATCCCAGATAACTATCTTTGGGTTGTTTATCAAGGACATAGCAATTGAGAGTCGTTGACGCATACCTAAGGAATACGTTTTAACCTTTGCCGCATTATTAGGATCGAGTCCGACTAATTTCATCAAATTATCGGGGTGTGTAAAGGGCACGTCCGGACCTTTCTTTTTTAATTGGCCAATGATCTTTAGATTATTTAGGCCACTGTAGTTGTTTAGAGGGCCGAACTCTTTGAATGAAAAACCTGTATTTTCGGCAAAGAGGTTTTTACTATCTAATTTCTTTTTCTCAATTTTAATTATGCCACTTGTAGGTGGTGTAAGACCTAGAATTAACTTGAGTAGGGTTGTTTTCCCAGATCCATTTGGCCCGGAGATGCCAACGACTTCGCCAGAGTTAATTGTCATATTTATCGCGTTAAATATTTGCCGATTCTTGTATTTTTTTGAGACGTTTTCCAGTGAAATAGCTGTAAACATTAGTCTTCTCCTATAACGTAAAAGGTTTGAAAATCTTTAAAAATGTTTTGTTTAGAAAGTAACAGATTACAATAATTATGCTATTCCATATAGTGTCAGAAATTACAGTTGACAGATTAATACCAGTAGCTAACGTACTCGAAATTAAGCCATGATAAAACAATATCGACTGACCGGTATGCAGGTATAACCATTGATCAATGTAAAGCAAGACGGTGATGATAAATGCCCCCCAAGTCTCACTGAGATTTATTAAAAACAATAATAAGGTCGACAGAAAGGCGGCTAAGTTTAAAATATAAGTGCCAGAAAGAATCAAACTAAAGGATATATTTTCTGGATTGATGATGAGCATTTGAGATAGTATAAGTAATACAAGCGTCCAAGAAAAGGCGATGACAATTAAAAAAGCGACTAGTTGTCGGTAATAGTAATTCGTTATTTTCTGAATCGTATTCAAGTGCATGAATAAGTATATTGGTCTTGGGGCTCTTATCCACAGCAGAAATGCAATAGTTAAGACGGGAATTGTCTTGTAAAAGTTGTAAGTTTCAGACAATAGCGTTCCCCAAAAGACTTGTAAAGCATCGAGCCTTTTCAGGGGATTAATACCTGTATATTTTAATAAAGTAAATAAAAAAATAAAAAGTAGCAATCCATAAAAAGTCGTTTTAAATACTGCATATCGACTAGTTAACAAGTCTTCTGATCCTTTCTATGCCGATAAGGTACAGTACAATTGGCAGGATAACGGCGAATATGATAATTTTTATAAATGGTGGTAGGTAGTCAGGGCTATATGCAATTGCAATGGTCGTCGGGTCAAAGAATATTTTTGGAAATAGAATGGTCAAAATTGCTAAGCCTAAGCAAACGATCAGAGGGAAGCTGATTATAACGACACGGTGTTTACAAAAGAGAGCAGTTAAAGAACTAAGCATTGTACAAATACCACCAAGCATCCCGCCAATGATAATGTAGATGAGAATTAGGAGTAGCGGATTTTCGTAATAAAGCGTGTGAAAATAGGTTAATTGTGGACTGGGTAGAAGTGAATTAATCATCCAATCAGGACGTAGTAGTGGTAAAAAAGCATAAGTTGCAATGAGATCTAAGAGCAGTGGGAGAGTGACCGTAAAGAAACCACCTGTAAAGCTAAAAAGCATAGTTGTGGACCAATATTTTTTGATCGAGCTATAAAAAACTATTCTATTTAGAAAGCCACTCTGAACATCCTCCCAAACGCACTGGTTTAAACTAAGTGAGCAGAAAAAAGGAAGCGACAGATAGAAAATATAAGTGTATTTCAAAGATTGAGAAAAGCCTAGCCATTCAGTTATCGTTGTCGTATTGATAGTGGTTGAATCGGAAAATAGAAAGTGAGGAATGACGACATTTATAATGTGCAGGAGTATGGGGATGATAGCTAAAAAAATTCCTAGATAAAGAGTGACGTTTGTTTTCAACCGTTGAATGGTCATAAAGTCTCCTAAAAAGGACGGGCAAGTTCTGTCCGTCCAAAGTGTGTTCGGTGCTTAAACTTTAGAATCAGGATTCCAATATCCCCAGGCGTTTCCGTCACCATGCGACCAGGCCATGATATAGGCATTATTTCTACTGCCATAACGTTCGACCAAATAGTTCGTTAATTTGTATCGTTTATTTGCTTTAATTTGATAAATATTATGATCGTCAACCCTAGGTCCTGATACGCTGACATTACCAGTACGTCCGGCTTTATAAGATTGTCCCCAGGCCTCAGCACTGTACCAAGGACGATTAACTGTATTAGATTTTAAGTGATAAGCACTTTTTGTCTGCTTGGGAATTCGATAAGTCGAATCGTAAGCGTTGAATGTTCGAAATTCGAAGTGAACACGTTCATAGTTTGTTCTTGACGAAGGCCGAGTTGAACTTGTTTTCGCAGCTTGTTGAAGTTGAGTGTTGAAGTCCTTTTCGGAAATTCCAAATTCGCGTGCAGCTTCCGAGTAAGAGTGACTGGTGGATTCTCCACCTTTTGCTGCATTAGCAGCTAAGGGTGAAATACCAAATGAGCTCGCAACAGATAGAACGACTAGACCTTTTGTAAGAAATGATGGCATGAAGTGAATCTCCTTTCGAGTTGGTGCTGTCACTATAGCAAAACAAAGTCTGAAAGTCACTATGTTAAATGTATACACAGGCAACTATATTTAAATACTAATAAAGTTTGTGAAGTTAGGTCGAGATTTTAACCGGTTTCATCTATTTGTAGATCAGGGTTATTAACATTATCGTAGACGAATTAGCAATAAATCTAGGATTTTATATAGGTCTAAAAATTTATTTCTTAATCCTTATAAAGTGGCTGACGACACGGTCAAGATGCATACGGATGGCAAGACCGTTCGCAAGGTGATCATCGTGCCGGGCAAGCTGATTAACATTGTTGCCAACTAAATTTTAAACATATGACATAAAGTACCAGTAACTTTCCTAACGGGAGTAGACTGGTACTTTTTAATTGGCATTATTTACTACGAGCGGTAGATTTAAAATAGGATGAATAATAGTTAGGATAAGATTGCAAAATGATTATAAAACGATTATATTAATCGAAGAAAGCTTAACATTAGCATAAGAATTTTTAATTTTTTTTGGGGGTGTCTTAATGTGGCGTAAGTTGCGAATTTTAAGTAAGTTTGAGCTTCGACAAACTTGGGATGATAAGGCTATTTTGTTTTACACGTTGATTTGTCCAGCAATTTACTTTGTCATTGCTGATATCAATTCAAAGGGGCAGCCGTTTGGCGTCCACAATATTTCCTCTCAGCTACTGGGATATTGGGTTTATATTATTCTGGTTGGTGTACTGAATGGCTTTCAATTTGGATTGATTGGGATGCGAGAAAGTAATTTTCTGAAGATGTTTACAATCATCGCTGGTGATAAGCGCTTGATCTTCTACAGCAACTTAATTGTGCAAATTATTTTTGTTCAAACTGAAATTGTTTTGTTCGATATTTTTGTGTTGGTTCTAAATCCATCAACACTGTTTCTGATTCCCATGATGATTGGGGGGTTCTTCCTAAATTTTCTACTGATTCCGATTGTTGCTGGATTCACGAATTTTGTGTTGCTCTTACCGCTTAAGGTTAACCTGTCCTCACTGCTGATGATGGGATACATCTTACTTGCGATGCTGATTATCAATCTGTCATACCAGCTGGATTCACTCGTAGGAACTCTCTTAACCGTATTCACGCCAAGCGCGTACATGATTCAATTTTATAGTTCAGGTCTGAACATGCTTGGCTAAGCAACACTGAAGAATGCGGGAATTTTAACGATCGTCGCGTTATTTTACCTGTTGGTAGGCTTCTATCCGGTCCGTCACATGAAATTACAGTCGAATACAAGTCGTTATTAGGAGGTTCGCTATGGAAATACAAGATCTTTCGTACCAGTTGCCGGATGGTCGGCAGTTATTTAATCATCTATCGGCAACCTTTGATTCTGGAAAAATCAATATTTTATTAGGTGTAAATGGTGTTGGGAAAACAACGTTATTGGATTTTATTGCTGGTGTGAGTGAACGTCGTGACCTGCCGTTCAAGGATTTTCCATCGATGCATCGGGTGGCGTATCAAATGCAAGATGCGCCATTTACTGGTTCCGCCACGGTTATGGATACTCTGAAAATGATGATGGATCTCGACCAGCCGAATAAGCGTTTCAGCGAAGAAGAGTTGCCGGCAAGCCTTCAAGAAATTGCGCATAGTCATTTCCGCGACTTGTCCGGCGGCCAACGACAATTGGTTATTTTGGAGGGTGTCTGTCAACTACAACGAGATCTGTATTTATTTGACGAGCCCGAGAGTGGATTAGATGTTAAAGTTGCGGTCAGCGTTCTCGATCGGATCAAGCGACTTGTCGCTAACAGGAAGACCGTGATCATGACAACCCATCAATTTCGCAATTTGCCGACTGAAAATGTTAAAGTTTTAGTGCTCGCTGGAAAGAAGATTGCGTTCAGTGGAACACCGATGGAATTAATGGCTCGGGCGGGGACGAGTAGTTTTGAGGAAGCTTATTTGAAGACGGACATCTAAAAAGTGATTATAAAAAAATCAACTGCCAATTTTTGGCAATTGATTTTTTAGTAGAACTGTTCGAGGGGGACTAGTCCGTCAACCAGTCTTCTCGTGGTGATAATTTTATATCGGGAATGGCTAGTAGGCGTTTGAGGTCCTTCTTCGTTTGCACCCGCATACAGGCGTACTCTTCATGGCCCAGAACCATCAGCGTTGGGACGCCAGCTTGGTAAAAGGTCAAGTCGTCTGGTAATTTATCCCGTGCGTAGCGCCCCCAGTCGTATAGTGAGGTCGTTGCCTGTTTCAAGACGCGAATTGTCACGCTGTTGGCCTGATAGCGATGTAAAACTAGTGCGTGCCAGCCGCCCATCGTGTTGAGGGCGTTCGCATGGCCGGCTTTGGTGCTGATGAGGTCAGGAGCCAGCGCCGTCATGACCTGATGATAGCGCGTGGTATAGATATCCTTGCAGTCATTGTAGCTGGTCAATTCGAAGTGGTCGTTGGTTTCAACACACATTTGTAACAACGTTCGGTAGCTTTTACCGGTTGGTTCTACGTTAAATTCAAATAGCATGACTGACCTCCTGTTTACCGTCGACGGTGCCGCACGAACGTGAAGAAGTGTAGGATGCTGGCCAGTAGCACGTAAAAGATAATAACAAAGCTGGCGTATGTCAGCCAGAACTTACCGGCTGCAAAGACGCCGAACCACCAAGCTTGCAGACCCATGGTAATCAACGCCATGATGGCAATCATGAAGAAGAGCAGTATGTAACGTTTCAAGGTATTATCATCCTTTCGTGGTCGGTCGGCAATTTTCCGGGAGAGACGGCGACATTCCGCGAGTTTGGTCTCCCGCGGGGCATGCGTCCCCCAAGTGCCAGTACCCACAAATTCACCAACTTTGATCAGACCAGCACCGGTCAAGACTCGATCAATCGTGACAAACATTTGGTCGGTGATCCCGGTAAAGAAGTTCTCTGTTGAACTGACAAAGCAGGTGGTCATACTCAGGTAATGTTTATCTTTATATTTACCGGGCAGGGTGTCTGCCTTCGCGGTCATCCGAACCAGCCGGAACCGCATGCAGTCAAAGAACTGCTTCATGACACCGGGCATGCCGCCCCAATAAGTTGGCGCACAGATGATCCAGAAGTCACTGGCAGCCATCTTGGCTTCAATTTCATTAAGGGCCGGACAAGCTTTTTCCTTGGTATCTGGATAAATAGCGTAATCACGCAGGAAGACCGTCTCGACCTCGGCATCGGCTGGCAAGTCGTCCAGTACAGCTTGGAGGTAGCCGGCCGTGATACCATGCCGCTCGTGACTTCCTAATAATGCTAAGTAGCGCAAAGTAATCGCCTCGCTTTGAAGATTTATGTGCTGCATTCTTGCTGGCCTCGGTAAGTGGTTCACACGATGTTGTGCTGAGGTCATTACTGTTAGATTGATGGCGTTGCTTAACTGATTGGCAGCGCTATCAATGACTATGTAACTAGTATACCGCATTGGCGGGAAATCGTTTGGTATTTGCGCTCTTTTAAGGTGATGGGAGACGCTTGATTTGGATTTTCACAGGTTCGGCGTATTACTGTTAAGGTAAAATATTCGGAAAGTTTTGTGCTTCGGAGCTTTAGGGAAATCCTTTTGATGTTGTGCTGGTTTGGGGCGCGCTCTAATTTTCTGTAGTCGAAACGTGCTCCACAAGGCAGAGTCCTGCGTTTAACCCCATTAGGCAAAAAATCCAGGCCCGGGATTTTCACTAATGACGTTAATGCTCAGAGTCTAAGCGCCTTGTTCCGCACTCTTTTAAAAAAAATCCCTCGCGGACCAACCGGCCGGCGGGGGGACTTGATTAATTATTGCAGTAGCTCTGTCAGAATAGCGAAGAAACGGTGCTTGACGACATCGTCCTCGCCAGCCTTAGAAAATTGATAATTGAGTAAGTGACGGTCAAATTCGTGGAAGAAGACGTCAGCCATTGTTTGATAATCACTATCATTGGTCTGGTCGATCCGCTTAAAACTACGCCATGTAGAATAAATCAATTGTGCGTCTTGAACCTGAGCTAATTCTGGAAAATGTTGTCGAATACTTTTGGTCATTCGCACAACTTGCTTGGCTCTTTCCGGTGACATTTGCATTTCTGGAGCTGCGGTAGCCCCAGCTGCTACTTGTGTCATAATGGCATTCCTCCTTGAATAATCTATTTTCTGACTATCTCCAGCATACCACTGTTCCCCAAATCCGGTAAGCAAACCGCCACGCTCGGGGCCTAGATTCACAAATCTTTACCGAAAACTGACATTTGCAACCGAAAAGCTATGGTATAATGTTTGTTTGATTAGCTTGGCAGTTTGCCAAGTCCGGATTACGTTGAATTTTTAAATTGAAAGTAGGGTGTCAAATGTCGGCAAGGTCTGATCAAACAGGCAATCAAACCGCGAGCACGCAAGACCAAATGGTTGCTGGCTCGGCGTGGATGACCGCGGGAAGCATTTTTTCTCGGATTCTCGGCGCAATCTATATTATTCCGTGGAACATCTGGTTTGGGACATTCTTCCTGCAAGCCAACGCGTTGTATGGTAAGGGTTATAACATCTATAGCTTCTTCCTGATTGCGGCCATTGCTGGGGTGCCTTCTGCCATCGCCAAACAAGTGGCACACTATAACGCCTTGAATGAGTATGGCATCAGTGTACGACTCTATAAGCGTGGGTTAGTCATTGCCATTTTGACAGGGATTATCATTGCACTACTCCTGTTTTTGGGGGCACCCTTATTTACCGGTGGCGATAAGAACCTGATTCCGGTTCTTCACTCGCTGGCTTGGGCCATCCTGATCATTCCCACAATGAGTCTGACCCGGGGCTACTTCCAAGGTTTCCAGCAAATGGCACCGTCCGCGATTTCCCAATTTGTAGAACAATTGGCACGAGTTGCCTACATGTTAGTGACAGCATTTGTGATCATGTACATCTTGAAGGGTGACTGGGTCTCCGCTGTGTCGCAATCCACGTTAGCTGCTGCCATTGGGGCACTGTGTGGACTGATTGTCTTGGGTGTTTATTATTGGAAACGCCGCGATTACTTCCGCGGTCTGGTCGCGGGTAGTAACGAGGAATTAGTTGTTCCTGCCAAGCAACTGTACAAGGAAATTATTGCGCAAGCCGTTCCATTCATTATTTTGGGTGCCGGCATCACGATCTTCCAACTGATTGACCAATACACGTTCGCACCAATCATGCATTTAGCGGGTAATTACTCGGATGCGTACTTGAATGATCTCTTCGCTCTGTTCGGGGTGAACGCGAACAAATTAATTATGATTACCATTTCGTTGTCCTCAGCTCTGGCCGTGACGGTTGTGCCGTTACTGTCGGAAGCTTATACGCGGGGCAATAAGCATGAAATTTCGGACCAACTGACTAATGCCTTCTTGATGTTTGAATTCGTCATGATTCCTGCGGCGTTGGGCATGTCAGCCGTTGCACGGCCATTAAACATCGTGTTCTACGGGCAAACACAGGAAGCACTAGGGTCATCGATTCTGGCGTTCTCGTCCTACCTGTCGATTCTTTTGGGCCTTTACACGGTGGTTTCCGCATTGATGCAGGGGATTTCACAGAACCGTCGGGCCGTACACTACTTTGCGGTCGGTACCGTGGTGAAATTCATCGTCCAATGGCCGCTGGTTTACTTCCTGGGCGCTTTTGGGCCACTGGTTGCGACCGGGATTGGCCTGTTCGTGACGTGTTATCTGATCATTCACTCCTTAGACGTGCAGTTTGGAATCAACTACGCCACGATTGCCAAGAAAACCAATGGTATCCTGTTAGCTTCTATCGGAACCTTTGCGATTGCCCGGGTCGTCGTGATGTTGGGGAGCCTGCTTGGCAGTAACGGCCGGATTATCAGCTTCACGGTGACGGCGATTGCAGCCGTTCTTGGTGGCTATTTCTACGTCTATATGATGCTGAAGAGTCGATTAGCCGATGCAATCATCGGCAATCGTGTCGCCGGTCTTCGCCGGCGGTTGCACATTCGTTAGGAGGGTGCTGGATGAATATTGAACGTTATTTAACGGAGCATCGACAGGGAACACCGCGGCAGATCTTACGTCTGCTGCGCCAACAGCGTGTGACGGTAAATGATGATGTCGTCGATTTACCACTGTTGACGGTAACCAAGTCGGATCAGGTTCGTGTGGATGGTATGGCCGTCACTGGCCGTCAGCCGCAATATATGGTCTTTAACAAGCCAATCGGGTTTCAACTCAGTATGGACCCGACCAGTGCGCATAGCCTGGGAAGCCTGTTGAACACGTTGGACCAAGTACGGCCACTCAGGGCGCTGACGGACCTGCCTAAGGAAGCCAGTGGCCTAGTGTTGGCTAGCGATGATGATCACTTCCTGACCGATGTTGACCAGCAAGAATGGGTCAGCAGTTTGCGTGTGCAACTCACGGGTGAAGTCGCGCAGTTGCCGAGTCTTGAAGGCGACATTACCTTTGAAGACGTCAAGATCGTGCCTGACGCCATTCACCAACTGACGACGGTCACCGTCCGGACGCGTGACTTGACTGTAGCTGTGCCCACTCTGATGGCGCTGAAGGGCGTAAATGGCCCTGTGAGCCGTGTGGCGTACGGTCCGCTACCACTACCGGTCGACTTGTCTAGTGCGTCTTACCGTGGCTTATTCCCAGCAGAAATTGATGCATTGAATGGCCCATTGGACACCGATCTTTCAGCTTCGCACGAGTCGTAAGGCGATGTCGCTGGGTTTTCTAAACCAGTTGCCTGCGGCTGTTAGAAATTTCGTCTGCTGTGGGGATCGTTCCAAGCGTGACCGCCTTCGGCTAAGCGTGGTTTTTCAACTAGCCAATCGTTTACAATTACAGTCGATTCTTACCGGATATAAAATTTGTCAATACGTTAAGCTGGTTGATGAAAAGCTTTAACTGGTATAGGTGAAAAAACGCGACATGAACGAAGAAGTTCATGTCGCGTTTTTGATGAATTCATAAAAGCCTTACCTAATAATCTGGCCAGTGTATTAGGTAAGGCTCGATGATGCAAAATAACTAAATTTACTAGCTTCAGTCCAGGCGTCCCCACAGCTGAAACCTATTTGAGTGCTTTCAACTCTTAATAAATAATAATGAACCTCAGCTCAATGTGCTAACGATCAAATTTTTTAAAATAACCATTATCTGTAAACATATAGCGTGTTGATTTAACGCGGTACGAAATAACAAATGGAATAACGATGCATCCTACAACGATAGCAAATACGATTAGTACGCCTAATAAAATATCTACCCAGGTAAAAGTGTTTTTAGTCAGCCATTCAATACCAAAAACGCTTAATTCCAATAAGACAAGATATGCTGTGACCGTCCCAGGAGTGTAGATTGTTGTTTTACCCTTTGAACGATATAGCTTCAACATCTTAACTCCGGCACGGGTGTGATTAACAACTTCCGCCAAGCAAAATACGATAACTACCGTAACGGTAATTGCCGGAATTTGATTCGCATAAAGCACTAGAATAATATAAATGATTTCACCAGTTAAATTTGTAAACATATTCGACAACTGATTTTGGGGATATTTGTAAGGATCTTCAGTCCCTAAATCCAAATTATTCATGTAAAAGAAACCACCTGGAAATGTATTTTCTTCACAGACGTGGGCCGGTAATGCAACTGTCAATAATGCCATTAATCGCTGCACAAAGCTCAAATCATCCCACTTAATTAACACAATATTTAGCATAATAATTCCAATCAAATAAATACATAGTAGCCATTCTTGATTGAAGTGAACCCCCAAGGTTGGACAGAAATTCCAACCTTGGGGGTTTTACTATGGTTAAGTTTGATTTGGATTTTAGAATTAAGGTCGTCACCGAATATTTGAGCGGTAATGGGTCAACCTCATTGGCT